>JAFGWT010000534.1 GCA_016937015.1 Deltaproteobacteria bacterium
GAAATCCGAAATCCATTGTCGTCACTCGACCTGAATGCGGATTTGCTCAGAGACGAAGTGGCAAGTGACGGGTCTAAGGAGGAAGCGTTGCTGCTGCTCGGTGCAATGCAGGATGAAATCGAGCGTCTCACCCGCATTACCGAGGCCTATCTTCGATTTGCCAGGTTGCCGTCGCCTGTTCTGAGCGTCACTCATCTGCATCGGGTGATCACCAATACCGTTGATTTTATGGCGTCTCAACTGGCTGAATTGAAAATTGATGTCGAGTTGAAACTGGACGCAAACCCGGATTCCGCGCCGTTTGACAGGGAACAGATGGTGCAGGTGCTGATAAATCTAATGCGCAATGCCATCCAGGCCATGCCGGATGGCGGGCGAATATTCATTTCAACCGACAGGCGCGATGGTCTGCTGACCATGCGGGTTACGGATACCGGCTCCGGGATATCATCGGATTCAGCCGCCAGCATTTTTGATCCGTTTTTTACCACCAAAAGTGATGGCACCGGGTTGGGGCTGGCAATGGTGCGGCAGATCTGTCTGGCGCATGGGGGCAATATTCAGTACATTGACCGGGCGGTTGCATCAAACAGCGGCGATGCAGCCACTGGCGCCACATTCGAAATTTCAATTCCTGTAGCCAAAAAGGAACAGATATGAAAAGAGTTGGGGCCTGAAACCAAAAAGGAACAGATATGAAAAGAGTGAGCAATGATATGGGGCGGCAGGTGATCATCACGCCCAATTTTTTAAAACATCCCGAAGGTAGCGTACTCATCGAAACGGGCGATACCCGGGTTATCTGCACTGCGTCTGTTGACTACAAGGTCAACGACTGGCTTCGCGGCAAAGGGAAAGGCTGGGTTACCGCTGAGTACGCCATGCTGCCCCGTGCAAATTCGACGCGAAACAAGCGGGAAGGGCAGTTTGGTCGCTGGCCCTCAAGCCGGTCGCAGGAGATTCAGCGCCTCATTGGCCGTTGCCTGCGTGCCAGTGTTTGGCCCGCCAGACTGGGAGAATTGACCATCACCGTGGATTGCGATGTCATCCAGGCGGATGGCGGCACCAGAACCGCATCCATTACGGGGGGATGGGTGGCGCTGGCCCTGGCGCTGGAGAGGCTCCGGAATGATGGGAAAATCAAGAGTCGCCCCTTGAAGCGTCAAATCGCCGCTGTCAGCGTGGGCATGAAAGAGGGGGAATGCCTCCTGGATTTGGACTACAGCGAGGATTCTCAGGCGGATGTGGATTTAAATATTGCCGGAGACGAAAAGGGGGGGATTGTGGAAGTGCAGGGGACTGCCGAGGGAAGTCTGTACTCGTTTGACGAGTTGAGCGCCATGACCAGGCTGGGCTTAAAGGGAATTGAAGCCCTGGTGGACAACCAGCGGGCCACCCTGGCATCCGTGGGAATCTCGCTGGATTCCCTGCTGCAGCGGCCGGAGGATCTTTGATGACGAGATTGATTGTGGCCACCGGCAATCGAGGTAAAACCAAAGAAATCAATTCGATTGTGGCAGACCTTGGGTTCGAAGTGTCATCGCTGCTCGATGTGGAAAATCCCCCCGAGATTATTGAGGACGGCGATACCTTTGAGGCCAACGCGGTAAAGAAGGCCCAGACTGTTGCGGATTTTTATCAGTGCGCGTCCCTTGCGGATGATTCGGGTCTTGTGGTGGATGCACTCGATGGGGCGCCAGGGGTATACTCCGCGCGATACGGCGGGCATGGTCTGAACGACACCCAACGCTACGAAAAGCTGCTCGATGCCCTGAAGGATGTGCCGGCGCCTCGTCGCACCGCCCGCTTTGAATGTGCCCTGGCGTTCGTTGTGCCTGGTGATGTCCCCCATATTTTTCGCGGCACAGTGGAAGGTCACATCGCGTTGGCGCCCAGGGGCACAAACGGATTTGGGTATGACCCGGTGTTTATTCCCAATGGGCGAAGCGAGTCGATGGCCGAATTGGATAATGCACAGAAGCGACAACTCAGCCACCGGGGACAGGCGCTGGACTCGTTCGCCGCCTGGTTACAGAAAAATAAGTGAACAGTCGGGGCGTCTGGATTTATATGGCCGCATTTTTTTATTGGTTAAAGGTTTTTTTTAAGGGAATCGACCTGTCTGGCTGGGCGGGCACCGGTATGCAGCATATTAAAAACGGCCCATCGGGGATGACGCGCTATCTCGTTGACGGCGAGGACCCGCAATTTGTGCTGCGGCGGACGTTTCGCGCCGGATGGTATGTCATCGCATTTTCCATCGAAAAAGACGCGCCCGACGCGGCATACCTGTATTTTGATTCGGGCAAAGGGTTTAACGAAGACGATGCCATTCTGGTGCCGTTTAAAAACAAATCGGTCCGCAAGCGCTTTTTTAAGCTTCCCGGCACGTGTGTGGGGTTGCGATTTGACCCGGTGGAGCTGCCCGGCGAGTTTTCAATCAGACACTTCAAATTGAAAGCGGTCCCCGGTTGGTTTGCCATGAAGCGGGTTTACAAAAAGCTGCACAGTTATCGCACCCGTCGCCTGCCGGACGATCCGATGGACGCATACGAGCGGTTGTTCATGAAGCCGGTGGTGCTGGATTATCAAACCTATCTGGGCGACATCGAGTCCCGGTTGATCACACCGCGCACCGCCGATTGTCACACCGTGATTTCAATTGTGATGCCGGTGTACAATCCGGATCCGCAAATGCTGACCGACACCATTGAGTCCATACTGGCTCAAACGTATCCCCATTTTGAGTTGTGTATTGCAGACGACTGTTCCACCCGGCCGGGGGTAATCGATGTGCTCAGGCAGTATGCACGGAGGGACGCTCGAATCAAGGTTGTTTTCCGAGAGGAAAACGGTCATATCAGTCGGTCCAGCAACTCGGCACTCGCGTTGTGCACAGGTGCGTTTGTGGCGCTGATGGACCACGATGACCTGCTTCCCGTGCATGCCTTGAACGAGGTGGCACTGGCCATTGAGGCGCAACCGGACGTAAACATTGTGTACACTGACGAAGACAAAATTGACGCCGGCGGCAAACGGACCGAACCCAACTTTAAGCCCGCATGGAATCCGGATTTGCTGTATTCCCAAAACTATGTGTCGCATCTGGGGGTCTATCGTCATGCATTGATAAAAGAGGTGGGGGGATTTCGCGAGGGGCTTGAAGGCGCGCAGGATCATGATTTACTGCTGCGCTGTGCCATGGCATGCGGCGGCAAAGGCATCGTGCATATTCCCAAAGTGCTCTATCACTGGCGCGTGGGAGAAGGGTCCACAGCGCTTCATGCCGAAGAAAAGACATATACCACATCCGCGGGGATACGCGCCGTCAAAGAGGCGCTGGGAACCCGCGTTGCCGATGTGATTCAGGGCCGTTATCCCAATACCTATCGGGTGTCCTGGGCGCTCCCCGATCCCTTGCCGCTGGTGAGTCTGATTATGCCCACCCATAACGGCATGCGCATTACCAAACGCGCCATCGATTCCATACTTGAACTGACTGTCTACAGAAATTACGAAATCATCGTTGTGGACAACAACTCGGACGACCCCGACGCGCTGGCATATTTTGATGAAATCGCCACCCACGATAAAATATCCGTCATTCGGTATCCCAAACCGTTCAATTTTTCGGCGATAAACAATTTTGCCGTTCAGCACGCCAAAGGCACAGTGTTGGGCTTTGTTAATAATGACGTTGAAGTAATCACCGCTGACTGGCTAAGGGAGATGGTTTCCCACGCCATGCGCCCTGAAATCGGATGCGTTGGCGCCAAACTCTATTATGCGGACGGCCGACTGCAGCACGCCGGCGTGGTGCTGGGAATTGGCGGGGTCGCCGGGCACAGTCACAAATACTTCGACAGTGACGAACCTGGGTATCGCAGTCGCATTCATTTAACACAGAATTATTCCGCAGTGACCGCTGCGTGTCTGCTCATTCGCGCCGATATTTTCAGGGCGGTCAATGGATTCAACGAAACAGAACTCGCGGTGGCATTTAACGATGTTGATTTTTGTCTCAAGGTGCGGTCGGCGGGGTATCGAAATCTGTGGACACCGTATGCGGAGCTGTATCACCATGAGTCGGTGAGCCGCGGCGCAGAGGACAATCCCGAAAAGGTAAAGCGATTCAATGGGGAGGTGGCGTATATGATCGACACCTGGGGTGACGCGTTGACCAAAGATCCGTGTTACAACCCCAACCTCACATTGCGCCACGAAAACTTCACCCTTAAGCTGCCCGAAGACTGGTTTGATGATTGATGACTGAAAAATTTCAACATCCCCCTACCCCCCCTGACAAGGGGGAATTCTGCACTGTCTCTCCCTCAACAAGGGAGGCTGGTGCAAAAGGTGAAAAACTGTCATTCCCGCGCAGGCCTCATGATTCTACACAAGTATTGCTTGACTTCCTGGGCGCACCGTCATTGCCGCGCAGGCCTCAAGATTCTACACAAGTATTGCTTGACTTC
>JAFGWT010000535.1 GCA_016937015.1 Deltaproteobacteria bacterium
CGTGCCAGTATCCGCATCGGAGTTCGTGTCAGTATCTTCGTTGCAGTTCGTGTCAGTATCTCTGCTGGGGTTCGTGTCAGTCCTTGCATCGGAGTTCGTGCCAGTATCCGCATCGGAGTTCGTGTCAGTATCTCCGTCGAAGTTCGTGTCAGTATCTCCGTCGGAGTTCGTGTCAGTATCCGCATCGGAGTTCGTGTCAGTATCTCCGTCGGAGTTCGTGTCAGTATCTCCGTCGGAATGAGAGTCTGAGGCGCCATCGGACAAGGTGTCCTCGTCCGAACCGGAACCTGTGGCAGATTGAGTATCAGTATTCATGTCCGTATCCGCATCGGCGTCTGAATCAGCGTCTGTACTGATTGGGGAGGAATCACGAGTGGGGGACTCCAGGTTAAATTCAGGTACACAGCCGACGATTATTGACACAAAAAATGTCAGTCCCAGATTAAATAAAATTGTACGCATTGTATATCACCCACTTAAAAGGTCACAGTTAAGCTTCCTGCTGATGGCACCACGGCCACCGGAGATTCCTTCTTTTTCTTCAGCACTGAAAAAAGAATGATGCTTGCGGTGCCAAAGACGCCTCCGGCAATAAATCCAGCAGTCAGAATGGTGGAATCTGATTTCATGTTTGAATGCGCATCGTGTGCATCATCATAGTCCGACGCATCCCCACTTTCCCGGTACGCATCCGACGCGGTTTCCCATTTGTCATAGTCTTTCGAAAACTTCATCGAACCAATCACTCCAACAGCAATCCCGCCTGCAGCCAACACCGCAGAACTGATGCCGCTTATAAGTAAGAGTTTATTTCTCTTGTCGGTTTTGCTGTTACTTGCAGGCTGCGTTTCCACAGGGGGGCTCTGTTCCACCACGAAATTTTCTTTCGACGCTTCGACCGGTGTATGCGCCGGTTCCTCTGGTTTGGGGTAAACGACGGACGCTGTCAGATTTCCTGCAATTTCAACTGTTTCCTCATGTACCTGCTCGCCGTTAATCATTATTTGAACAGTGTGCTGTCCCACTGCCACCCGGATTGGTTTCACCGTTGGCAGTGTGGTTCTTTCGTAACTGTCGACATAAATGACTGCACCGTCAGGCGCATTTACCTCAAGCACACCCACCAACATTCTAAGTCGAGCAATTTCATCCATCGCCTCGTCCATTCGCTGACGGGGCACTTCATCTCCCCCCAAAGCAAGGTATGCTTCAAATGCCTCAAGCGAAAGACCGTACCGACTGGCCGCAGCATCCGCCTGAGCGATATTAAAAAACAGCTTCCATGTCGGCCGGTATTTATAGGCTTTTCTGAATGCCTCCGAGGCGAGTATATACTTGCCGTCGCGAAAAAGCGTTGTGCCTTCGCGAAATGCTTTTTTCGCTTCATTGTTGTCATGGGCTTTATCATCGGCAATCGCAGGTCTGGGCGACAGTGAGCATAGTTGAAACAGGATGATGATGAGAAATACAAATCTTTCCATTGTCTTTTCCATTCAAACGGGTTGAGTTCCAAAATATTTTCGGATATCCAACCAATATCATAAGAAAAAATTTTTCGCAGCAAAAACTGTATCCCATTAACGTCTGCGGCTTACTCTACAGTTTAATAACGGTACTTTTGTGCATCGTACCGGTCACATAGAAGTTACGTTAAAGATAAAAAAGTACTATTGGGACAGAATTGAGAAACAAGGTCACTGTTCACTGAATCTGACCGTTATGGAATGAATGTATTAGTGCAATGTTTAAATTGCACAGATTGCGCAGATTCCAGTTTGCAGACGTGCAAAGATGAGCCCATGTATACTGTTTCTGCTTTTTAAACATCATATGTGCCGGAAACATACATTGTTTCTTGGGCGTTACATTTTCACTCGTACAGACCCTGACCGCGTGCATTCCGGCAGGTAAGACCACATCATCTGAAAAATGGGGAAGGGGTAACCGTTTTTTACAAAACGCTCTTTCGGTGCTCTATTCTCAGCCTATACCTATTTCAGTAAACCGAAATCAATTTGGACGAATGTCCCAGAAAATGCATGAGGAAAAACGTTATTGCGGGTTCTAAAACAGCCTTATGGGCTTCCGAACCTTCGCCCGTATCCACCACAAAGCTTTGCACAATTCCGTCCTCCGTGGCACTGCAGCGATGCGGCAGCGTTCGCAGCTGGTCGCCCGGATGCACATCGGGACATTCCACCGGTTCTATACCCAAAGGGGAATAGGCTCTGCCAAAATCAAAATCGGCCTGATACTCAGGTCGCTGTTTCGGGCGGAATCCCGCGGTTTCCACAGAATGAATATTAAATGTTGTGACACCTGTTTTTTGGAGTGTTTTAACTTCCTTTTGCCATTCTTTTCCAAGACAGGTATCAAAAAAGCCGACGCCTTTGGGGTTTATGGTATGTATATCGTTGAGACCGTTTCCACCGCAGCCGGCAGCGCCTGAGTGGCCAAACGCATACCATTCCCTGGGCGTTACGTCTTCCTCGGCCAATAACTCTGTCACCTTTTCCTGAAACAACCTGGGATCAAATTCTGGCCAATTGGTCCCCGAAAAACGAAATACCGGTATCACCAGAATAACCGGTTCGATGTCGCCATCTGATACCATTTGCAAAACCTGTTGCTGCACTGATGCGATAAACTGGTAGTCTCGAGGATCCTTACCTCGTTTCGGCTGGCCGTGAAATGCGATAACCACCGGAAAGGCTTTCCCCTTTTCCATTCCCTTCGGATACACAATGCGATGTTGATCCGCTTCATCAATCAACGAATACGATTCGTCAGATTCAGCGGCGGGACTCCATTGAAAATGAACTATTTTTGTCTCAGCCAGTATTTCTTTGTGCGATTCCGCTTCAACGGGTACAGCCTGTTTCTCGTCAACGGCAGCGGCATCTCCTTCATCAATGGTGGCGGAGGTACTCTCTGCTGCAGTCTTGTCGCTGGCAGCATTGGATGCATTGTTTGCAGCATTCTGGGCGCCTGACGCAGCGCAACCGAAGACCCAAAGTCCTGCCGCAAAGATGCTGAATAAAAAACTGTTCGCCGTTTTAACCGATTGTTGTGTGTGTTTCCCATTTAAATTCTTCATGTTTGCCCTTCTTGTCTTTCAATTATTTCATACAACGCACCCCGTCATCGTGCCCTTCCAGTGTCGTTGACTCTTATGGGTGAAGTATTTGCAATAGTCCTTTATCCGACGTTCGTTAGCTTTTGACAACTTTTTAAAACGCAGCGCATTCGCATGGAAACAGTGGTGTCTCCGGTGTTCGCCTGCAAAAATTTTTTTTGATGCAATTTTATCATTGGTGACTCAGTATTTCCGATATAGATTCGGTTTCAAACGAAGAATAGTCGTATGCGCAACTGAATAGAAACTGAAGGAATATTTCTGCCCGCTGGACTGACAACAGACTGGAAATTAAATGAAACATTATCCTTTCTCTGTATTTGTATTGGCACCGTTTTCTAAAACGGGACGTGCAACGGATACCCCGCCATTGGTTGGTCCTTTCGACATGTATGATGTGGATGAAGGATTGCGCAGTCTCGATTGTATTATCAATGTTTCCTTGCCCAGGGATGTATGCCCGGATGGCGAGACGCAGATTAAAATTGACAGTATCGCGAGTCTTAAGCCCAGGAATGTGGTGCGTAACTCTGCCTTTTTGGCCAGTCTGGTCGAGGCTCTCGATTATGTAAAAAAGCACCGCACCGATCCTGAATCGATGGCGATGGGGCTTCAGCGTCAATTCGGTCACCTTCCTTTGGATTTGTCGGTTCTGACACAGGATCCTATGCCGCAGGCTGCGCCGGAGGGTAGCGTCTCGCTGCTTGAATCCATATTATCTGAGATGGAGGCGAACGACGTCAGAACCAGCGCACCTCCACTGGAGGTTCAAATTGAAGAAATGCTAAAGACCGCGCTTGCCTGCGTCTATCGCGACGCTGATTTCAGACGGTTGGAGTCTAGCATACGCGGGCTTCAGATGCTGGTACGACAGGGGCCTATCAAAAAGAGTGTTAAAACCTCAGTCACATTGTGCAACGTTGATGCTCATAATATTGAAAATGCGCTGCGACATATTGTTCGCTCCAGTGCAGAACGATCACCGTCTCTGGTACTCGTTGATTTGCCATTTGATAACTCGTTTGCGTCGATCGATATGCTTGAAACCCTGGCTAATTTTTCTGAAGCAATACATGTACCGACCGTCGTCCAACTCAGCGCTGACTTCTTTGGAAAAAGCACCTGGACAGAGATATCTGCCGTTGGTTTTCTCAAAAACGAACTCAAGGCTGGCACTTATGCCAAATTTCGTGAATTGCAAAGTGCGCCTTCAACTCGCTGGCTCACCCTTACGCTTCCGAAGATCTGTTTTCGAAACCCGTACACCGTCGATGGCCCGGTTCGACCGGTTGCTTTCGAGGAACCTGGTCCTGTCCAGATCAGTTCCGTTTGGGCCATTGGGACCCTGGCTGCCAAAAGTCAGAATGCATTTGGTTGGCCCAGCCGGCTGACTGATGCTGGCATTTGTCAGTTGGACCAGTTGGTGATTCCCAAAACGGCAGACAGAAACACGCCCCTGGAAGCCCTGTTTGACGAAGATCGAATCAGCCAATTCCATGAAGTTGGCATGGCGCCGCTTTGCGGTATGGCGTGTCAGACACAGATTTTTTTGCCTCATGCACCCAGCATGAACAACGACACACTCGGTTTCCAACTTTTTGCAAATCGAGTTATCGAATTTTTTCATGATCAGAAAAAGGAATTGGAGAAAAATTCCGAGATACGGGATACATCAGTCCTGGTGGGGCACCTTAAAACCGCATTCCTCTCAAAATGGGCGGACACCGACCAGCCCCAGCCAGACGATTTTACTATTAGTGTGGCCTACACAGACGATACGGGACAGGTAGTGCTCGCTGTCAGAATGACCCCATCCCGCGCTATTGTCCCGGTGCCGAAGTTACTGGCGTTTGAGGTTACCTTTGTGCTGTAATATTTTTTCGCCGCAGGACATTCCTATCCTTATCGCTCAATGCCATACCATTGATCGCGTATAGCGGCGATCTTTTCAATTTCATCCGGGCCATATGTTTTTCCCTGTCCTATTCCGGGACAACAGTCTTTTACCGGACCATACCACTCCTCAGGATGAAGATTTTCAGTCCAGAACGGCCATGTGGCACATTGTTTGGGTCTGGCTTGATAGATCTGGCAACGATTATACTCGTGAAAACAGCACCCACCGTTGTTCCGCTGCAATACCACAGCACCATCCTGGTAAGTGCAATAGCGAAAGAAAAAGACATCCATGGGAATTTTCAGGTGGCTGCTTATTGCCAGCTTGTCTTCATAACTCAGGTAAACATATTTTTTTTCGTTGTCTCTGCCATGACTCCTGCAGCAACGTCCGCATCCAACGCATTTGAATTCGAGCCCGTCTTCAAACCATCTAATGTTCTTTTCACCAACCATGTATCAACCAGTGCTTCCGGGGATGTTACAGATAAAGCATCTATATGTTTTTTCCGCAGCAATTTTTGAATTTTTTTCCGGCGCTGCAGGGGCAGGGGTCGTTGCGCCCAACTTTTGATAAACCACCGTCAGGCGGCGCTGATTTGGGCCCAATATACAGCCATTCACCACGAACCTTCCGAAACAGGGCGTTTTCAAAAATGGTCCGTGCCTGACCCTGCTCCCGGAATCGAGCAATATAGCTGACCTCGCCAGTTTCCTCATTGGCGGTACCTGCTGTGACATTAAGAACCTCCAGCCCCTGCCATTTGACTGTGGCAGACCACTTTCTGGTAGCCGCAGCATCAAAAACAACATTTTCACTGGTCCTTTGCAGATAAGCGGCATCCGCCAGGGTATAGGCCGTATATCTGGAACGCATTAGTGCTTCAGCGGTGGGGGCAAAGGAACGCTTTGAAAGATACAACCCACAACAATCTGTCATCGGTTTTTTCGTTCCACAGGGACAATCTGCCATGCTTACACCTACCCAAGCAGACTGGCCAGTTCACTAAATCCCTTTTCCCTGGCGATCTCCAAAGCCGATTTGCCATCTTTATCATTCAGCTGGGTTTTGGCGCCCCGTGATTTCAGCAAAGCGGCGACCTTTGTTTGACCGGCATGAACTGCTTCGATAAACGGCGTGTGACCCAGTTTATTGCGGCTGTCTATAGTGGCGCCCCGGTACAGCAGGTGCTCTGCAATACTGCTGGCGCCGTAGCGCGCGGCGAGACTGAGCGGGGAATTGCCTTCTTTATCAACAACGTCGATATCTGCGCCTTTTTCGAGAAGCAGCTGCACTGTTTTCCAGTTTTGAACGGCAAATGCGCTCAAAAGCGGCGTCTCCCCTTCGTTATTTTTTGTATCGATGCTGGCCCGTTTCGAAACAAGAAATTCAACCGTCTCCGTGCCAATGTCCGGATTTGTACACGCCAGAAAGAATGGCGTATGTCCGGAATTGTCTTTCAGGTTGATATTGCCCCCCTTCTTAACGAGTCGTTCTATCAGTTCTCCATTTCCGCCCCTTACGGCCATATGTAGCGCTGTTGCACCATTTTTGTCTTTATACATCATATCGGCGCCGGCGTTGGCAATCGCATCGGCAATATCTATCTGTCCCCCCAGGCATGCTGAAAAAAATGGTGACGTCTGGTCGTCATTTTTTGGATTTACTTCTGCACCTTTTTTGAGGAGCAGTTTCACCGTGGACACTTCACCCTTGCGACAGGCCACCGCCAGGGGGGTCTCTTTGTCCGGATTTGTAAAATCGACGGTCGCCCCTGCATTGAGCAATGGTGCAACGAGTTCGTATAGTCCTTTTTCCATTGCAAGGGTCAACGGCGAATGCCCATCACAGGTTGCGTTGACATCGGCGCCGCCGTCAATCAGCAGGAGAGCGATCCCGGAATCACTGGCCTCAATAGCCGCAATCAGCAGAGACTGGCTGTCATTCACTGGATTCACCGCCGCGCCCGCAACCAGCAACGCCTTAATTAGCCCGTGATTTTTCGCATTCACTGCATCCTGCAGCGGGGTAGCACCATCAGTTTCAGGATTAACGTTTGCGCCGGCATTAATCAGCATTACAGCGATATCGTCACTTTGTTGCGTTATCGCCTGACTGAGCGGCGTGATGTGATTTACCGATGCGTTCAGATCCGCTCCGGCACTGATTAACTTAGAAAGAATTCCGGCCTGTTTTTCAACCACCGCTTTAAAAACTGCGGTGTGCCCACCGGCGGCGGCATTCACATCGGCGCCAGCCCCAATCAGAATCTGAACAAGGTTCTCCTGACCAGCGGAAATGGCAGACATCAGCGGGGTCGTGTTGCCAGCAATTAAACTGGGGTTCGCGCCTTCTGTCAATAACAGCTCAACCACATCGGTCTGTTGAGATGTGATAGCAGAAATGAGCGGCGTAGTGTCACCCCCCTCCGGATTCAGTTCCGGCTTCTTTATAAAAAACAGCCACGGATGAAGCAGCTTCTGAATAGTCTTCTCGTCGCCTTCAGTACAGGCGGCAATCAGTTTGTTATACCTGATCATAAATATGTCCTCACGGGTATCCTCTTCAGCCGCTCACATCGGATGAAAATCGTTTGCGATGATTCTACGGATTTTGCAACTTTTTTAAAGTTTTTAAAATGGATGAAGACGGAACGAACGACAAAAACGAAAAACATACAAAGCTTTTTGGGACGCACATGCTTCCATCTATACAATTTTTCAACAGGGTGCTAGATTCCTTGAAACAGGAGCGGAGAAAATGGATTTTGTCAGCAAACACTGGGGAAACTACGAGTTCTATCAGTTGGTAAAGGGATATCCCGGTGGGGTAATTGTTTTTGCGCCCAACGGAGACATCTTAGAGGTGAATCAGGCTTTCGCAACAGCACTTGGCTGTCCCGAGGAAAATATATATGAACACACCTACTCTGGAATCAGCGATGGCGAATCACAAAGCACCGAAGCCGAATTCCTAAAAACACAGGCTGTCCAGCGGGGATATACCGATGTGTACGAAAAAAAGTACCGCATTGGAAACCATCAACCGCTTATTGTGCAGCAGCATACAGTGCTGATACGCGACAACGCAGGACAGCCACAGGTTTTCCTCGCCATGTTGGCACCGGGTCCACGGCATACTGCAGAGGAAGGAAAAGTGGTCATCTCTGTTGGTGATGATCCAACAGAGGAGTTGGTGTTTCTGCGCAATCAGAACACGGAACTACAAACACTGTTAAAAAAAGCCCAGGAAAATTCTGGCAGCACTCAGCTTCAGAAAGAGTTGGCGTCACTTACCGCAAAAAACGACAATCTGAAAGACGAGCTGTCCCAGGTAAAGGAATCCGAAGTACAACTGAGTCGTAAAGTGTCGGCACTCACCACAACGCTGGAGTGGAAAGACAGGCGCATCGCAGAACTGGAGGAGCACCAGGGCAGTCTCAAAAAAGAACTGCGGGAAATCAAGGGGGAACTCGAAGTAATCCGCATTCTGGAATCAGCAGAGGAGAACCCGCCTGAAAATAAAGCGGATGCCCTGCCCCTCCCGTGGGAAGTTGCGGAAATGAAGTCAGATGATGCGCCGAATCAAGGGGATTCACTTGATGAAAATACAGAACCCGTGGGGAATGGAACTGCCGGAGATGATGCTGTTCTCCTGTCAGGATCGGCGAAATCAAGGTCCTGATTAAGTCTTCGCTTCGACGTCGAAAAGAACCGAAGATACGTCTATTCTGCCTGATATTCGTATGCGGCTCTACAAGTACCGTGATAGCGCAGTCCTCGCTTCATCCGTTCCGGCGTGATCCATAGCCGTTTTGTCATTGTCGTCGCGCAAGGCCAGGCTGGCGCCGGCTAAAATCAGTTTGTCAATCATTAAGACATTGCCCCCAATTGCGGCCATCATCAGCGGCGTCATACCGCTGTTATTCTGAAGATTGACATTCGCACCATGTTCTATCAGGAAATTCATGACCCCGGCTGAGCCGTCAAATGATTCATGAAAGAGTGCGGTTTCGCCATTTAAATTCGTTGAATCGATGCTGGCGCCACTCTTCAAACAGTGACTGATCACATCGAGATTTTCTGTCTTGACCGCATCCAGAAATATCACACGTCCGTCACCATCGCTTTCGACTGCGTTGGCACCTTGCTTCAGCAATGCAATGGCCGTCTCGCAATGACCACTCTGGGTGGCCACCATGAGGGCGGTTCGGCCAAAACTGTTTTTGTGGTTAACCTCTGCGCCGTGAGTGATAAGCAGATTTACTGCATCTGCACGCCCCTGCGACGCTGCAATGCATAAAGCAGTTTCGCCGTCATTGTTTTGCCTGTTTACATCAGCACCCGCTTCGAGTAATCGCTTCAGCACATCTGTCCTGCCGCGGAAGCCGGCCTTGATCAAGGCAGTGGTGCCATTCGCTGATGCCACATCCAGTTGCGCCCCGCCAGCGAGCAACGCATCAACGGCAGCCAGATTCCCCGTGGAATACATCAGCGGCGTAAAACCATGATTGTCTGGAAGGTTGGGATTCGCGCCATGTTTTAAAAGCAGTTTGATCATTTTCACATTCTTCTTTCGCGCAGCATCATGTAACCCTGCATTTCCCGCGCGGTTTCGCTGATTCACATCCACACCGGCGCGCAACAGAATCTCGACCGCCGAAAGCTTCCCTCGATTCACGGCACCCAAAAATGCCGTATTGCCATTCACATCTTTTGCGTTCACATTTGCGTTCAGTTCAATCAACTGTTTTAACAATCGGTCGTATCCGTTAAAGGCAGCACGCATACACGCAGTCACCCCATCCACATTGGCTTCATTGACATCCTGCCCCGACTCCAAAAATGCCTGTATTGCAGCTTGATTGTCTGTTTCGATGGCAATGAGCCACTGTTTGGTTTGATTTAAAGTGCCTGTAGTCATCTTTGCTCCTGTTACACAAAAAAATGAACAAAACTCATCTGGTATTATTTTGCGCCAGGCTACATGAGTTTCCAGGATTTGAAAAGGATATCAGTCAGAAATCAAAGTTCTTAGCCGGCTTGGGAATTCGCATGCATTCATATATCTACCCGGCGAATTCGGATTCCAACAAAGAATCGGGTAGCCAGCTGTGCAAATCTTCAAGATATCACCGTCAGACGCGTGGCAGGAAATTTAACGGATGCAGCGCCGTTCTGTTATCGCGTACTTTCACTTAACAGATGTTTTTTAAAAGGGAAGCGCGGACAATGGCCGTCCATGTGAATTCGGAGGGTCGTTTTGGATCCGATAACTACTGCCTGGGCGCAAGCCAGGTGTCAGCGAATTCTTTGTTCCCGTCTGTATACATCCAGGTTATTTTATCGTACCGAAGCTCATAGTCTATCATGTCTTTGTAATTCTTGGTCGTTTCATCATCCACGTTTGGATACCAGTGTGTCGCTTTGGTCACACGCACCTTTTCCATTTTGATGGTGTAGTAATTCTGCTCCAGTCCTTCATCATTGATATTGAAGTACTTGATTTCGACAGTTGGAATTGTCTTGGAGGTACACACACATTCCATCATCAGGGGCGTTGCGGCATCAATGTTCGCAACAAGCGTCATCGCTCCGTGACGCCTGGTGCCTGTTGCTGTTGCATCTTTAACATCAACAGGAATTTCCACCGTGTGCTTCAAGGACAGAATTTGAATCGATTCTTCCCTGCCTTCCTGCTTACAAGAACCAGGAATTCCATCTACGAACGCGTAACTTACATTGGGCATAATCTTCCACCTTTCGTTGAGCAATTATTTAATTAATTACTCATAAACGTTTAAAAACTACTCTAGCGGCAAATAAATTCACCGTTACTTATTTCTAAAACAATATTTTTCTCTTTTTCTTTTTCTATCATATGCTCAAGAATTTGGTTAGACAAATTAGGCATAATATGTTGAGCCAGAATCTGGTCTATCGCTCTTGCACCAGTTTCCACTTCTGTACAACGAGCAACTATTTCATCAATAACAGAATTATTATAAGAAAGTATGATGCGTTGTGCATCAAAAACTCTCCGAACGAGTTTATTCAGTTTTAGTTTCGCCACATCCTGCAGCACTTCTGCTGACAACGTTAAATATGGAACAATTGTCATACGTGCCAGCAAAGCGGGCTTGAAAAAGCTGGAGAGTTCAGGGCGAATCGCTGATATCAGCTCATCCATCTCCGGTCGGACAGGTGATTCACTGAGTTCTGTGATTGTATTCGTCGCTAAATTTGATGTGAGAATAAAGAGCGCATTTCTGCAATCAATCTGTCGACCTTCCCCGTCAAACAGGACACCTTTGTCGAAAACCTGATAAAAAATATTTAAAACGTCAGGATGTGCCTTTTCCGTCTCATCAATTAAAACCAGAGAGTATGGTGACCGGCGCAACGCTTCAGTCAGGTAGCCACCTTCGCCATATCCCACATAACCGGGAGGCGAACCAATCAGCCTTGATACTGTATGTTTTTCCTGGAATTCAGACATGTTGATTGTCGTCACAAAACGTTCACCACCGTATAATAAATCCGCAATTGCCAGAGCGGTCTCGGTTTTCCCCACACCAGAGGGACCAACGAGCAGACAACATCCGACCGGGGTTTCAAGTGGTTTTATATTCGCTTTCGATGCCCTGATTGTTTGCGCCAGAACGCTGATACCCCACTCCTGGCCCTTAACCCGTTCACTCAAAAGCGACTCCATTTTCAATACGGTGTCGGCTTCATCGGCAATCATTTTTGAAAGCGGAATCCCCGTCCAATCGGTAATGACTGAACAGATTGTGTCGTAATCCACCTCAGGATGAACCATGCCGGGGTTGTCTCCCACTATTTTGCGTAATTTTTCTCTGGCTTTTCGTTCTTCTGATTCATCCCCTTTGGATTTGTGGTGTAAAATCCTTTCAACGAGTTCTTTTTCTTTTTCCCAACTTGACGCAACCTTTTCAGCTTCGGCGCTGAACGCTTCCATTTTTGCTTTGGCATCGTTCAATACTTCGTTTTGTTCATCGGTGGGCTGGAGAACATTTGTCAGGGCATCAATTGTTCGCTGGGTTGATTCCATATCTCTTTCGATATCGTCCAGCGCGGCCGGCTTGGATGTCAAGTTGATTTTAATTCGCGCACATGCCGTGTCCAACAAATCGATTGCCTTGTCGGGCAATTGCCGTCCGGAAATGTATCTGTCCGACAAAGAAACACATGCCGTTACAGCATCATCCAATACGCTCACCCCATGCGCATGCTCATATTTGTCTTTTATTCCACGAACAATATCTATGGCATAGGCGACAGATGGCTCATCCACTTTTACCAATTGAAATCGCCGTGCAAGCGCTGCGTCTTTTTCGAAATACTTTTTGTATTCGGACCACGTTGTTGACGCAATTGTTCTTAATTCACCGCGCGCGAGCGCCGGCTTTAAAAGATTGGCCGCATCTGCGCCTCCACTCGGCCCCCCTGCACCGATCATAGTGTGTGCTTCGTCAATAAAAAGTACTATTTTTCCTTCAGAGAGTTTAACTTCATCTATGATTCCCTTAAGCCGTTTCTCAAACTCTCCTTTTACGCCCGCGCCTGCTTGCAACATGCCCATATCGAGTCCTAAAACCGTTACCCCTTGAAGGAACGAAGGCACTTCTTTATGAACAATTCTCAAGGCCAAACCTTCAACAACTGCGGATTTGCCAACACCAGGATCACCAACGCATATGGGGTTGTTCTTTCGTCTGCGGCCCAGTATGTCTATCATTTCGCGGATTTCCCGATCACGCCGATATACGGGATCGATTGCGCCGGTTTCTGCCATCTGCGTAAAATTGGTTGTATATCTTGCCAAAAAGCTATCTTCATCCAGGGTAAGTTCACCATGCTTGCCTGCTGTTGCAATATGCTTTTTTTCATGTTCGGACGAACTGGCAACAATCTCCCCAAACTTCTTTCCCAGCTCCTGCAAATTAATATCCTCAAGAAGCACACCGTAATCATGGGCAGAAATGTAACCTGGATTATTTAATAGCGCATATAGCATATGGCCGGTTCGAATTTTGCGGTCATCCAAATTAACCGAAGCCAAAGTCCAGGCTTCCTGAATATTGTTTATCAGCATAAGGGAAAACGACGGTTTGTTGCGACTTCCTGATTCGAATGACTCCAGAGCCTTTAAAAGCCTTTTCTGAAGGGCATCCCCGTCGATGCCGTATCGTTCAAGAATGGCATGTACATCATTGCCTCCATCCTCTAACGTTTTTAAGAGAAAATGTTCTACGGTAATTTCGTAATGTCCTCTGACCAGGCAAAAACCTGCGGCCTGGTCCAATAATGACGTTGAATATTCCGATAGTTTGCCAATTAGCTTTCGTACATCAGCCCCAAGCATAAATTCGCTCCCAATGTTTGCAGGATTTCTACAAACAGCATAAATGTTTTTTGAACAAATCTAATTTACGGAATTTTGAAAAAAAGTGAAAGGAAAGGTTTGAAGATTTTTTTGATCCCCATCAGATGGCAATTGTTGCCTTGCCTCCCTGACTAATCATCGTCCGGAATGCCACCCCCTGTTTTCCACCATTCTCATCCTGTAAAAAACCAATAATTGCGTAATTGGCTTCGAAATATTTAATCGAATTCGATTCAAGCTCTATTTTTACATGAAGAAGGCGAGGTTCAAATTGTGTCACCGTTCGTTTAATTTCTGCCCCCAAATCGTGCAGCGAATCCGGATAGCCTTTGTAAATATCTGACAAGTCCGGCAAGCCATAGTCCGGCAAATGGGGAATCGCGCCTCTTCTGGTGTTTAACAGTATAACCAGATGATCTCGAACCGACTCGAATAAATTGACAGGAACTGGTTCATCCGGAGACAAAATCGATCGTCCAGACAGAAGTTCTATAAATCCAATATTTGACATATCAACAAAGGTGAATCATTCAAAAGATGGTTAGAATACAGCCAGATTCCGGCCATGGATTCTGCTCGTTGAGATTACTGATTACTTACCTTTGGGCATTTGAGAAACCAAAGACAAATCGACATTTACGCCTTCGATTTGGAAATGAGGCCGAACCTTCATTGCCACCGAGTAGAATCCTGGATTATCTTCATGGGACAACACTTCAATGGAGGCGTCTGCCAATGGACAACGGGCCTTCAATTCGGCGCCAGGATTGGGCATCTTGGTGACCAGTTTTTCAATCCACGTTGCCAGTTCCCGATGCAAATCGTCGGCTTCCTTGGCTGCACCAATATTTTCGCGCTGAATTACTTTTAAATAGTGGGCCAATCGGGAAACCAAAAACAGATATGGCAGGTTCGCACTCAATTTCGCATTTGCCGTGGCTTCAGCTGTGGAATACTTGGCCGGGCGTTGCGCAGATTGCGCAGAGAAGAAACATGCGTAGTTTTTATTCTTATAAAAACTTAGAGAAATAAGGCCTTGCTGTGCAAACTCGAATTCGCGTCTGTCCGAAATCAATATTTCGGTCGGGACCTTGGTTTCAGTGTCTCCACCGGATTCAAATACATGTATCGGCAAATCCTCCACCAATCCACCCGCCTGAGGCCCACGAATATTCACGCACCATCCATGTTGAGCGAAAGACTCTGTCAGCTTTGAGGCAAAGGCAAATGACGCATTTCCCCAGAGATATTTGTCGTGGTCCTCACCTTTCACATCTTCTTCGAAATCAAATTCTTTTACGGGGATGGTTGCTTTACCATATGGCAACCTGAGCAAAAACCGGGGAACAGTCAGACCGAGATATCTACTGTCCTCAGAATCCCGGAAACCATTCCATTTGGCGTATTCTGCCTGTTCAAAAATGGACGCCAGATCGGGAATGGCCGGCAGTTTATCAATTGATTTTAAACCAAAGAAATCAGCGCCGACGGCTGCAATAAACGGGCAATGCGTTGCAGCGGATATTTTTGCAACATTTTGCATCAGCTCTATATCCATGGGTCCGCGACCAAAAGTGTAATTTGAAATGACGGCCCCAAAAGGTTCACCACCTGGTTGATCGTATTCAGCGGTATAGACCTGCTTGTATAAACCACTTTGGACCGGCTCTGGGGCGTCTTCAAAATCCTCTGCAAGCGATTGCTTGGAAATATTGATCATCTCAATTTTTATATTTCTGCGAAAATTGGTTTTGTCGACCAGAAATTTCAATGACCGCCATGCGGATTCCATTTCCTGGAATTTTTCGTGATGCATAATTGCCGCAATTTGCTCCGACAGCTTCTTATCGATTTCGGCTATTGTTGCGTCAACGACCACTTTGTCCAGTTTTTCAATGGGTGTCCCAGAGGTGGCAATCGCATGAAGGAAATGATTGACTGCAACACTCAATTTGGCAGCACTTGGTTCAAGAGACTGCTTATTTTTCAGATCAATTTTGTCTGTAGGAACCGCCATGTCAACTTTGCTGAAAAGTGATTCCAATGCTGACATTTCTTCAGCTGCGGCGCCCTGCACTTCTGTTTTTTCGTTTTCAGTCATGTTGTACTCCTCTCCTATTCCGCGCCATCATCATTGAGGGGGGCAATTTTGTCCAGTTCCGCAATTATTGAATCCATTTTGCCTTTATCTTTCAAAATGTCTTCCAGCTGTTTGCGAAATTCCCGATTGGAAACAACCTTGGCTTTTAAATCTGTCAACAGATTGCGGACTTCAAGCATGACTGACAATTCAGGAATCTGATTGGCCACACCGGTAGGGGTAAAATCGTTGAGGCTGTTTATCTTAAGATTTACTGGCATTTCACCGTCTCCCGCCAGTGTATTGGGAACAACCATATCAAGTTCCAGCTTCTGCTCCTGAAGAACTGACGAAAAACTGTTACTGTCGATGTTCACACGTTCTCTCTCCTCAAGAGGCGTATCATCTTCCTTTAAATTGAAGTCTCCCATCACCAGGAGTTTCAAAGGAAGCTCAATTTCCTCGGTTGCGCCACCTGTGTCTTTAACGTATCTGATGTTTACCCTCGACGGGGGGATCTCGTTTTGAAAACTTCCTGCCATTTTGAATCCTCCAATGTATTAATTTTTGGGAGTTACTGAAACTGCACGTACTAAATCAATCTCATACAAAAGATGTCTGATCTGAACACGGCGATTCAATTCCTCTTTATCAACCTTACTGTCTGATTGTGTTGTACTAAGCCCTTTTAACAAATTATTCCAAACGTCGGAACAAAAATCTGGTTCCCATTGAGCCAGATTCATTTTTATTATTTGTTTGTGCAACGATTCAAGCATCGGAACCGCCCAGTGATAACTATTGTGTGTAATGCAGAGCTTCGCAGCAAAGAGCTGCATTTTCAAAGCATCCCGTTTGCATTTCGCCTTATTAATAGAATCCTGAATCAGTTCGAGTGCCGCAACAATTCCTTTGCTTTGAGCCAACGATTTTGCATCATCCTGCCAGGACAGGTCCTGAGAATCGGCCCCGCCTGTGGCACTGGCTTTTACAAGTTGCACCGCCTCCTCACACCAGGCTTTGGCTGCACCATCGGCAAATGGCATCCCAGTGCTGTAGGCCAAATCTACGAGTTCTGGAAAGCGCGTTAAAAAACGGCCAGTTTCAATCTGGACAACTTCAGCGGCAGCACTCGCTCCACAGCCTTGCAGCGCGAGAAAGATGTACCGCTGCAGGGTCAAATTAAACCGCCAGGTTGGGGACCCGAGGAAGGCTTTCTCAGCGCTTTCCTGCAAGACACGCCATTTCCTGGCGTTCAGTTGCATCTCGAATATCTGCAATTCCTGATCCCTGGGGGCAGGGATCCTGGTTTTACCCTCTCCGTCCGAAGGCGGCGGTGATTCAACGGATTCCCACTTAACCACTCGTGCCAAACGGTAAGATATGGGCGCATCCGGCTGGGCCTCAAAAATCAGCTGAATCACTTTTGAGATGGCAGTCAGTCCTTCTTTTATCGAACCAATTTCAGTTGCTGTTGGGACAGGCGCCATCGCCTGGGCAACCGGTGTGGACCCGGTGGTGGATTCCTGCGCCGCCATTGCTGGTACCTCAGGCTGAGCCTGGACGGGTTTAGATTCGGTTTTTTCTGCGGCACCAGCCTCTTCCACACTGGCTTTTTTTTCTTCGGGCGCAGGCTTAGGCAATTTTTCCAGAGCGGACGTAACTTCAGATCGCAGCGCAGCAAAACTGATTGGCTGATCGGGAATCAATTTTTGCGCTGTTTCAGAAAGACTGTTCAACAGGGGACCACATTCCCTCACCGCTTCCGCGTGCTCAGCTTTAAGTTCGACAGTGCTCAAAATGATTGGTATTCGCTCGTTTATCCATTCAAATATTTGAACTCTGGCTCTTTGCCTTTTTGCCGGCGGGAACATCCCCTCCCAGTATTGTTCCAAAAAGTAGTTCAAACATCTCAGGCCCGCTTCCAGTCCGGGATAACCATTCAGTTTTACCAGACCAAGAACGAGATAGGCTGCAAGCGTAAAGTCTTTCGTTTTTTCGGTCAGGAGTTCATCTGAATTTATCAGAATGGCGTTCCAATCCATTCCTGTTGACCCCGCGGTCAATTTCATAACTTCAGTTTTTACCTTATCAAAACGTTCGTCGTATTTCGCGTTTTCTCCACAAGGTGTGTCCTCTGAAATTGGCCTTGTTACTCGCTCATACAGTGCGCTTAGATGATCAATCACTGCGTCTCTCCTATCTGGGAAGAATCGGCAACTTCGGTACGCTCTGGTTAAATTCAAACTCCAAATCAAATGCGACCTGTGTACCGTCCGCATCAGATGCAGCCAGTTGCGATGTAACTGTCCACCGGTCTCTGTCTGGAGAAGTTGGTTTTCCATGGTTGTAGAGCAACATCAATAACCCCATATCGCCCTTGGCAACATTGGATTGTCCCTGTGATGTTTTGTTGATATCGAGACCTTCAAATTTTACATCACCCCAATTCGATGTAAGATCCACTTTTTCCGCCTTTTCGCCGTAAACGCTCATATCAAAATATTTATTGCGCCTGATGGTCATCCGTATCCAATGGTAGTGTCGACCAATTTCCCGTGATGAAATCCGAATCATCGCGTGAGGAAGCTGTTCATCATCACCTTTCAGGAATTTTAAAAATTCAGCGCTTTGTTCAATAAATGTCTGCTGCGGGCCAGACACAATACCGTTCAGAGCGTCCCTGGCTTCCGGTGTCAGTTGGAGACTGTCAGGCTCATCCTTCTGAGTGACGATGCCATATTGTTCGCCGAGGCGGACGACTGCACCAAGCATCTCAAGGGCCTCATTGTGATCAGCACTTTTTCCGGTCCTGACAAATGGGAACGCTGATGACAACGAGCGCTTTTCCATTTCCCGGATGATAGTTTTCCACCGGGTCACAAAATCACTCTTCAATTGACCCGCCATCTGCTTTCGAATTGTTGATTCCATTCCGACCATTGAGCTGGTAATATTCAGCAGATTTTTTCCCTCACTGATTTCATACTCATCTCTGAACTTCGAATATGCCTCCAGCCCATCCCAGGTAATCTCTGAATCTCCAACGCCCGACAAATTCTTCCAGTTTTCATAAGCGTTTGAGCTTAACCCACGGACCGTTGTAACAAAATCTTTTGTGGCTTTTCGGAAACCGGGCATATATCCTTCCCGGAATTTATTAACCTGGTTGAATAAATCTATAAAATTTCTGATTTCGCGGGGATGCACAAGGGACTCATCTTTTATGACGGCAACAACTTCCGACGGAATACTGGTTGTCCATTGTTCGAGAAAATCATCCACCTGTTCTGTAAATTCGCCATCCCCTCCCTTGGCCAAAGGCCCCAGGTGCATCAGTTCGCTCCAACTGCGTGTATGACTGGATTTGGGAATTGGTCGGTACCAGTCAAACAGTTCCATCCAATGCACTGATAATAGATAAATTCGTTCATCCTTTACAACTTTCTGCCATGCACGCACCCAAGCTGCCGTTTTCTGCCAACTGTATTTTTCAAGGACAGCAATTCGGATTACGTCATCCCCTAACACGTCCTTTGCGATTGCCAGGCCCTTTTTCGCTGTAGGCTTTTTCACTTTTTTGGGGTCATCTGGCATCGACAGTGGATCCTCGCCTTCGCGCCTGGAAAGCTTGTCAGTTGCATCCAGCAATTTTATCAATTCTTCTTCAGAAACGGAGACGCCTTCAGCTTCTTTGCGCATGGTCAACAGATTCTTAAGGATGTCATCAGGTTTTAAATAATCAGAGCTGGAAACCAGCTTCCCCTGTTTTTCTATGAGCTCCTGAAAATTTTTCAAATATTCGCCAAAAGTTCGATGCAACCGCATTACGCGGCTTCCCATGTCCTGATATACCCTGGCTTCTCGAGATGATATGCCAGCGCGTTTCTCTGCAAAACCCAAAAGGAATTCCCGAAGCTGACCGGATGCCAGCTCGTTGAACAGCTGTATCAAGTGCATGCGATCATCAAAGATGGGTACAATAATTTTCCCTACAGCATATTCATCTCTGCTTTCGCTTTTTTTGATAGCATCTTCGACAACTGCCCAGTTCACAGCAGCCTGTTTGGAAAGCTTGAAAAAATCATCGATAGAACTTGTCCAGTATGGAAATTTCTTCTGACCTTCCGTGGACAGCACAGTCAGTCTATCAACTTCCTCCATCAACTTGTTGACAGCCTGAACCAAATCGAAGATCTGGTTTCCAGGATCCCCTTTCATTGCTTCAGCCTGATCAGGTTGCACAGCGATTGTCTCATTTATTAGTGTAAGAATACTATTGATTGAACCAGAGACCCTGCTCCACCATTCCCATTCGCTTTCCCCAGGATTCCTGTACTTTTCACCAGGTTGCAGGGGCAAAGTAATTCGATTGGGGCCGTTGATCTGCTTATACACCTTTGCGATAAGCTGAGCAGCACTTTGATCCACGATGTTTGGTTTCTCATCATTTTCGTCATATGAAAAATGTTGCTCCAGAAACTGCCTGCGCTTTACCATTTCAACGGTTTTACCAGAACCAATAAACGGTGAAATGGCCAAAGGACCATCATAATGCGGATTCGCCCATTTTATATATTCTATCAGTTTCGCGCCAACCTCCTGGAAGGGTTTGTCATTGGGTTGCCATGAGGAAAGTTCCTGTTCCACATCCCGAATCAGCCCCTGAACGAAGTATTTATAAAAAACTGAATCATGAATTGTTTGAAGACCGATTAGCAGCTCACCGCGTCGCCCCAAAGAAGAACTGCCTTGAAACAAGCTCTCATCCTGCAGAACGGATTCGAGCCGAAGTATCTCTGCAAGAATTTTCTCTGCCTCAGCAATCTCTCCGATATTCGGTCTATCGGAAATCGGTTTTGTTAAAATCTCGTTTGCTTCAGCGAGCACCTGCTCACTTTCCTTGCGCCAGTCCGACGTCGCCATTACTTCTGATATCATCAGCACAATGGAAAGAACCATCTGCGCGATCAACACGGCAACGCCTACCCAAATAATACGACGTTGTTTCTTCAGTACCCAGACCGGACGCGCAATATTACCAGATTCCGACAACAATTTAGACAACACGAAATCTCCTGTAAACCAGTTTAGATTCCGCGTCACTTCGTTTACGTTTTGGCCAACACCCACCATCGTCCGATTGGATAGCTGCAAACTGGTGCCATCGCCAATGAATGTTGCTTTTGCGCCAATAGTGCCCGCTCCAGAAGCTGAATAGCTACTGCCAGTATAATAAATCCCTCTAAAGGGGACAGGGTCGAGATAATTTTGAGGGTTGAAGATACGAGAAACAGTTTGTTTCACCGCTGAATTCAATCGTTTAATTTCATCTACAAATGTATATGCATGGTCAACTTCGTCGGCCGTCTGTAAAGCTGCCATTCGAGAAAACAGGAATGATTTCATTCTGCTGACAATTCGGTTGAGGCCAACTGTAAAACGAGACAAATCCAGGGCAGTCCCAAGCGGATCAGTATTTGACCAGCCAAACAATTGTCCTTTGGCAGAATTTTTGATGTCACCAAAGAACTCCTGAAATCCTTCTATTTCGTCCACATGTGTGGCCACGAGATAAGCTGGAAATTTTTCTTTGAGCTTTTCCTGCATAAGTTGCAGATTCTTTTGAATGGCGAGTTCCAAATCTTGTCGTTGCTGCGACTCCCCACTCATCAAATGCTCTCTGGAAAACACAACAATTGCACCATTGACTGGCGCATGCCATCGAATGGACGCCATTGTTTTCAGAAATACTTTCCATTCATTCTGCATGGAGGGGGCCATTAACCTGGAAACGTCAACAAAAACAGCTTCTGTACCAATATACCAGGTTTCAAACTCGTCGGTTGCATCCGGGTCGAAATCATTCAGTTCCCTGGGAAAAGCAA
>JAFGWT010000536.1 GCA_016937015.1 Deltaproteobacteria bacterium
CTCCTCGATGAACTTGTCTATAATCGCCTGGGTGTCGACTTTCTTATTGGGATCGCCAATGACACGCTCCAGAGACCGACGAATATCGAAACCAGTCACTTTAAGCTGATAGGTGAACAGGAAATTCGCCAGCGATTCGGCAAAGTCATCGCAGGTCTGAAATCGATGCACCGGATCTTTTGCGAGCGCTGTGCGAACAATATGTTCCAGTTCGGGTGGAATGCTGGGATTCAACTGCTGCAACGAAGGCACCTCGGCGGCACGAACGTTTTTTATGGTTTGAATATCGGACTCACCCAGAAACAGTCGCTGCCCAGTCAGCAATTCGAAAAGGACAATGCCGCAGCAGAAAATATCCATCCGGGAATCCACCGGATTTCCGGTGGCTGCTTCGGGCGACAGATATGCGTATTTTCCCTTCACCACGCCGGGATCGGTGGTTTCCAGCTGACTCGTTGCTTTGGCGAGACCAAAGTCCACAATTTTTACTTCGCCCTGCTTTGAAATAAGAATATTGGGCGGAGATACATCGCGATGAACAATATTAAAACTTTTTCCGTCGCGATCCTTCAGTCCATGGGCATAGGAGAGGCCGCGGCAAACTTCCATAATAATAAAAATGGACTGCTCAATGGGCAGAATGTGGTTGCGTTCCTTCAGTTTCCTCATCAGAGTCTTGAGGTTGGTGCCATCCACATACTCCATTACAATGAAGTACGTGCCGCCCGCCTGCCCAATATCAAACACATTCACCACATTGGCATGGCTCAGATGGAGGCTCAGACGTGCCTCATCGAGAAACATGGCAATAAATTTTTTGTTTTCGGCCAGGTGAGGAAGAACGCGTTTGATGGCAACCTTCTTTTCAAACCCTTCGATACCTTCAGCGACGGCTTCATACACCTCAGCCATCCCACCTGCATCGAGTTTCCTGATTACCTTGTATTTTTCTCTCTTTGCCATAAACGAGTGTCTAGTCTTCTAACAGCTATTCACGACCATTGACAGTTCATTTTTGAAATTAATAACATAACTGTCCCACGAAGTACTGATGTGGACAATACATCATCAGGGGGTGGTTTGAAATAAAAAGACCGCGTTTTCGCTATTTTTCATAAAACCCGCCCCAGCAACTGGCAGACACACCTGATTTTCAGTTCGCAAATGTCTCCTCCGGGCTTCGCAGCGGCTTGCAGGGGATTGCAGGTGTGTTACTGTAACGCCATGAGCGTTTTTACAGGAATATTTTATTTTCTACTCCTCGTCGGCATTCTGATTTTTATTCACGAAGGCGGACACTTTGTTTTTGCCAAACTGTTTAGGGTACGGGTGCACGTGTTTTCCCTTGGAATGGGTCCCAGGCTTTTTGGATTTAAAAAAGGGGATACGGATTATCGTATCAGCGCAGTTCCCATTGGCGGTTACGTGCGCATGCTTGGCGAGGACCCCGGCGAGGAATACAACGACGCCGAGCTGTCAGTGTCGATTCAGGGGATTGCCCCCTGGAAAAAAATTATCATCTACGCAGCCGGCCCTGCGATGAATCTCATTTTTCCGCTGTTTCTGTACTTCTTTCTGGCACTGGGGCAGGAAACCCTGCCTTCGGCGGAAATTGGGGTAGTCATTGAAAACAGCCCCGCAGAGGCTGCTGGTCTGCAATCAGGTGACAAAATCATCGCCATCGACCACTCTGCTGTCTACAGTTTCAATCACATGGTTGAACAGATTCAGGACCGAGGTGGCCAGCGGTTGATGCTGACGGTTGACCGGAATGGTGAACAACTGAATATTCCGGTAACACCGGAAAATAAAATCGGTCCCAAATATCAAATCCCGTTTCTCCGGCACATCGAGGCGCCCAGGGGGCTGATTGGCATTATTGGCATTTACCCCAACGCCGTCGTCTCTGTTCGCTCGGATGTCACCAGTGCGCCTGTCGGCATACAGACATTCGATAAAATTACCAAAATTGACGACACCGCCACCGAACGGTTGATAGATGTGGAAAAAGCACTCCAGCACGCCAGAGGGAAAACGGTGACCATTACCTTCCTGCGTGCGAAGCAAACACTGCCAAAGATTCTGTTTCCCAATGCCAAAGAAGCCGCAGCGATCAATCTGGAGAATCAGCCGTCTGTTTTTGCGCCCACACCTCAAACGGTACAGTACCAGGTACCCAACAAATTCAATCGTCTTGCCGACATTGGGATTGGCAGTGCTGAGGCATTTGTGCTCAACGTGGACAAGGATGGCCCCGCACATCGAATTGGACTGCAGCGGGGCGATGAGCTGGTGGCGGTAGACGGAAAAAGGAAAAATATATGGGATCTCATGTCCACCCTGATGTCTGTCAATGATGATGGGAATGACACCGCAACCCACACCCTTACCTGGCGGCGAGATGGCCAACTGCACTCGGCCCGATATAAGGCCGATTTCATGGCAGCCGGCACCAAAAAGGATCTCGGTGTTGAAGACGATTTAATTATGCCGGGATTTCACGTCAGACCGTTTTCGAGCGAATGGTTTGGAATTCCGCCTGCCAATGTACCCAATCTTCATCCAATCGAATATGCCCTGTATATGTCGGTCAGTCAGACGCTGTTCTGGTCAGAGGTCATTATTGATGTGCTTAAATCCGTTGTCACCGGCAACATTTCCCCCAAGGCATTCAGTGGCCCCATCGGTATCGGGCATGCCGCAGCCCAGGTGGGACAGGAAGGTCCGAGCGCATTTTTTGGATTTATGGGGTTTGTCAGCCTGAATCTGGGCCTGATGAATCTGCTGTTGCCCATTCCCATCCTGGACGGAGGCCGGCTATTGCTCATCGTCACCGAGGTGGTAATGCGCAGACGACTCTCCGCCAGAATTCAGGAACGGGTTCTGGTCACCGGCGCCATCATGACCATCATGCTAATGGTCTGGGCAG
>JAFGWT010000537.1 GCA_016937015.1 Deltaproteobacteria bacterium
AGCCCTAATCGCCGGTGTGACCAATCTCGTGAATCCGGACCAGTACGCCGGGATTCTCTTTCATCTACTTTCCGGCGGCATCATCATCGGCGCCTGGTTTATGGCCACCGACTATGTGACCAGTCCCATGTTTCCCAAAGGCAAACTGATTTTTGGCGCCGGCTGCGGGATTCTGACCATGGTCATTCGTCTGTGGGCCGGCTATCCCGAAGGCGTTTCCTTTGCCGTACTCCTCATGAATGCGTGCGTGCCCATTATCAATACCTACACCAGACCGAAAAAGTTCGGGCTGCAGCGACTGACTGCAACGGAGGCCAATCATGCCTGAGTCTCTGAAAATGATCCTTGTATTGACGCTGATTTCCGGTGCGGCGGGGCTTGGATTGTCGGCAATGAACGACTACACCAAACCGCTGGCGGCAGATAACAACCGTAAATTCACTCTCTCATCAATCAACGGTGTCATCCCCAACGCCGCCACCCCGGACGCCTGTCAGAAATACGCCCCGGCCTTTGACAACGCCCCCGACAAGGACGCCATCTGCGTGGGCGCATCCACCGTGTATCGGGGCCGCAAGGGAAATGAGGTGGTGGGTATCGCCGTTGAAGCCATTGGTGAAGAGGCATATTCAGGTACCATAACGGTTCTGGTGGGCATTCGCATGAACGACGGTCAGTTGTCCGGGCTCAAAGTGCTGAAGCACGCCGAAACCCCAGGCCTTGGATCAATCATGACAAAATGTGAATTTCAGCAGCAAATGGTGGGCAAAGGACCAGGGGACATAAATTGGACTGTGGTAAAGGATGGTGGCGATGTGAATCAAATCAGTGGCGCCACCATTTCGTCGCGAAGTCTGCTTCGGGCCATTCACAAGGCGCAGGACATATGGAAAAACAATCGGGAAGATATTCTGAACAAGGCGCCCATTGCTGAGGGGGAGGTGTGCGATGGCAAGTAAGGAAACCGGACTGGGAGAAGTACTCAAAGGGATATGGCGGGACAACCCCGTACTGACCCTGCTGCTGGGACTTTGCCCCACCCTTGCGGTCACCAATTCCGCATACAACGGCATCGGCATGGGTGTTGCCACAGGCTTTGTGCTGATTGGATCCAATATGTTTGTGTCCATCCTCAAATCAATCATACCCAAGAGCGTGCGTATTCCCGTGTACATCGTTGTTATCGCCACATTTGTGACAATCGTGGACATGGCGCTCAAGGCGTTTATGTTTGAGCTGTCCCAGAGTCTGGGCCTGTTTGTTCCGCTCATCGTTGTAAACTGTGTAATTCTGGGCCGGGCCGAGGCGTTTGCATCAAAAAACACAGTCCTGCGGTCGATTCTGGACGCAGTTGGCATGGCTGTTGGATTTACGCTGGCCCTGTTTGTGCTCGGCGCCATCCGGGAAATCATCGGTTCCGGTACACTGACACTCTTCCAAATGGGCGAAACCGAAGTCAAATTCTTCGTCCTCGGAAAAAGTTATCCGGGCATCCTGGTGATGATTTTGCCACCGGGCGCATTTCTCACCCTGGGATTCATGATGGCGGCCCGCAATGTTATCCAGTCCCGGCTGGATAATAAATAACCGTCTTCAATACCCGGTTACCTCTGCCAATTTCACTCCAATTAAATTTTCCCTTTCCAGTCTCATTGCAAGCCGTATCCCCCAAAGCCCATGTGGCCATGATTCTTTGGTGCAAATCAGGAGGAGCAAAAAATGCAACGCAATTTAAAAACACTTTTAACATTAACTGTTTTGGGGGCACTCATCGCCATGCAGCCCGCCTGCAGCGATGATTCCAAGGGCGGTGGCAGCGATGTCGACAGCACATCGGAGTCAGACTGGTATGATACCAATGTTGGCGTAACTTCGGATGACGTTAATATCGGCGATTCGTCTGCCGACACCACAGACTTCAACGACACCAGTCAGGTCGTTGATACCAACTCTCCATTCGATACCGGGGTGCAGGACAGCGCTTCGGACTCCGTTGCAGACACCGCAACAGACTGGTGGAACACCGATACCGACACCACAGTAACCATCGACAGCGACACCGCAATCAGCACGGACGCGCCTGCCGCCTGTGCCTACGAATGTGTCAATCGCTGGACCTGCGGCGCGGGCAATATTGTTGAAGATCAGGCCTGTGACGATGCCCGCATGGTATGCTGCAACGCGGTCGCGATCGATTCAGAGACCGGGTCGGATGAAGAGGTGGACACTCTCGTGGGCTCTGATTCCGAAGATGTGACAGACACCGAGGATGTGACGGATACCTCGGAAGAAATTCCCTGCAGCTACGAATGCGTCAATCGTTGGCAATGCGACAACGCGGATGTCATCGAAGGCGAAACCTGCGATGGACAAAGAGAAGTGTGCTGCAATACAGGTGCAGTGGATTCTGAGGATGTCGTGGATACCGAAGATGTCGTGGATACCGAAGATGTCGTGGATACCGAAGATGTCGTGGATACCGAAGATGTTGTGGATACCGAAGATGTTGTCGACACTGCTTTGGACACTCCCTGCTCTTATGAATGTGTCAACCGTTTTGCATGCGATGATGCCGATGTAATAGAGGACGAAACCTGCGAAAGTCGAAATCAGGTATGCTGTGACAGCGGCGTTGTAACAGATACCGAAGAAGACACGGCAACCAGCGCCGAATCCGAATGCGCCAACGAAGGTTTCTATTGCGTATCCAATTCCCAATGCACCGTCGCTCAGGCACACCTCGAACTCGAATGCGATGTCAACGGAACGGTTTGCTGTGAACTGTAAACACGACCGTGCCACCTGACCCTCCAAAACACGTAACACAAAACACTTAACACACTACCCATTGATACCCATTGATAGGAATTGTAAAGCATCGCCCTAACCTGTACACTGAATCAATGCTGCGCGGCGCCCGTATACCCCAATTTAATCGGACACTCAGCCACATTGCGTCATGGTGTGTGGTGCTGCTGCTCTTTCCATCGGTCAGTCTGGGCGCTGAACTGCTGATTCTGTCATCACCGCAATCCGAAGCCCGCAATCTGCAATTGCAAATATCGATTGACGCACAGCTCATGGACTACGATGCGGCGTCTGAACTGATGGTAACCGATAAAATTCCGACTTCCGATGAATCCGCCATCGCGGGCATTCATATAATTCAGCAGCAGACCGACAGTCTGGCGGTGATGTGGCTAAATGAAACGTCTTTTTTTCTCTACATTAATTCCAGAGATGAAACCCACTTTTTCACTCGACAGCTGCCGGACACTGCTGCCAACTGGGAAGTGCAATGCGACGCCATTGCTGCGGTGGTGCAGGCAATACTGTCGCCATGGCTGACCCCAGCGCCGGATGCGCCACCCATTCCGGTCAATGGAGAACCCGAAACGCAAAATCCAACCGCATCAGACGCAAAGAACAACCAACGGCAAATCAGCACGCCCAAAGCGCCCAGACTCATATCGTCAAAGACCGACCGGCGCCTCACCGTCCATCCAGGCATCGGGGCCGCCCACACCACGTATCTGATGTCCACCAACAACATGTGGAGCCATGGGGCTGAGATTCTGCTCAATCTTCAGTTGGGGTCGCGTTTTATACTTGGCGCCGAATCCGGGTTGTCCATGGAAAACAACCGGAACTTCCGGATGTTGCGTATCCCCATCCGGATTCGGGCAGAAATTTTCGTCGAAATGCCATCATTTTGCATCGGACTGGGAACATCCTTTGTGCTCGATGCCACCCGTATTTCCTCCGACACCCACCCCGATCTCAACAACACCGGCCACGTATATCCGGGCGTGGGCGCATCCCTGTCATTTACGTACAAAGTGAACACGATTTTTTCGGTATTTGTCAGAGGCGGCGCAGACATATATCAGGCATCGAATAAATATTGGTACAATGACGCACTGATATTCTTTTATGGTCAGACACAGGGGCGCACGGTGGCGGGAATTATCTTCTGGCTGCGCTAACCCTGGGTTTGGATTGACCAATTGTGTCGCTAAACAGAAACAAAAGCGAATTGAAAGAACATATCACAATGGCAACAGCACAAAAAGCCCAAATCGGGAGAGTTATTTTTCCCTTTTTGGTGCAATTTGGCGCTTAATGATGTGAAGGTGTGGCAATTTTTTATGCATACGGTACAAACCCATAAGCCCGGAAACTATATCGAAATACTGCGGGACGCCCAGTTGGTGGAGCGCGCGGTATCCGGCGATAAACAGGCCAGAGAGAAACTGGCAGTGGCAGCATTCCCCAGAGTCCGGAAACTGGTGTATTTGGCTTACGGGAACCGATATGACATCGACGACGTGACCCAGATCGCCATGGTTACAGTATTTAGAGATCTTCCAGGCCTCCGAAATTATGACAGATTTTCGGCATGGATGGATACGGTGGTATATAATGTGGTGCGCACCCAGGGACGAAAGCGCCTGCGGTTTACCAGTCTGTTTGCCGACACCGATCCATCACCGGACAGTCGTCAATGGGAGGTCACTCCCGAAGATGAACAAATCGGATTTCAGCTTATTAATCGCCTGGAACAACACTTAAACAGGATTGCACCCCGAAAAAGGTCCGCGGCAGTCATGTCCATCTTTTTTGGGTATGTGGATTCGGAAGTCGCTCAGATTATGGCGTGCAGCGTCGAGACCGCAAAAAAACGCATTCAGCATGGTCGCAGGGAACTAATGGAACGAGTTCGCAAAGATCCCGGATGCAGCGGTTTGCTAAAGGAGGCATTTCAATGAGCAATACACTTTGCCGCTGGGTTTCGTCGAAACTCTCAAAGCCCCCGACCGAATATCTGTTGGCCCACGAAAAACAGATAATTGAGGAGCACCTGAACGAATGCGTCCACTGCAGTGAAATGCGGGACGTTGCAGCCGCCATGAACCAGTGGACAGCACTCGAGCCACCCTCGGCATCTCCTTTTGTGGAAAGAAAAATCATTGCCGATGCCCTTGATGGCCGTATGCCTCAAAACTTTCGTGAACGACTCTGGAAGGGCGGTTATGCCCCACTGATTGCAGCGGGAACTATCGCCATCGCGATCATTTCGACCATTCTGGTGTATCTATCACCGGTGTCTTCGGAGTCCGGAAAATCAGAGCGTCGGCAATCCGCATCGGTTTTAGAACCTGTGACGCCAAAAAAATACAATCTGGTGCATTTTGAAAAAGCCACGCCCATCCGGCTGATGCGTGAGGATAAGGTCTGGGGCTCTGAAGCGGCCATCGTGGATTTGCAGGTGCTGAGCAATAAACTCACTCGGATAGAACTCATACAGGGAAAAATCGTGGCACAGGTCACCAAACGCGCTCATGGTGACAGATTTGAAGTTGTTGGGCCTTCGGGGACTGTTATCGTGGTAGGTACGGTTTTTTCCGTTGAAGTAAATGATGCCGGGGTCGAGCATATCCGGGTTCTGGAAGGAACCGTCAAGGTACAGGATCGTCGTACGGGAACAGTGACATCGGTTGCCCATCACAGAGAATTTACCATTGGGTCATCTGAAACCGCGGTGGCATCCGAGGCGGAACTCAGCG
>JAFGWT010000538.1 GCA_016937015.1 Deltaproteobacteria bacterium
CCCGTTTTGTCAAACGACCAGATCATCTCGCGAAATAAAGCGGGCGATGGGGCGGCTGTTTGACGCGTCGACGTTAAGGACGGTTTATGAATGGGGGCCGGTGCGGCGTCGGGCTGTTTATGTGCACGGGGGGTGGACTGGCACGCCAGAAAAAGGAGCGCACAGGTCAAACTGTACCCCAACGCGGTGCCGGACATGGGAAATGGTGCGGTTAAGTGGATTTTCATGAAAACGCCAAATCACAGACGGCATTATTTAAACCAGGGAAAACCGTTTTGCATGGGTATTTTTCTTTTGCCAGTCTGTTACAAAACGGGATACATTTCCGTTAATACTAAAAAAGAATTAAAATCAATCTTTTTGGAAACGGCAACACGGTGTCTTCACTGAGCAAAAAAAAGCGGCTGGGCGTTGTGATCGACGCCATTCATGAGCAGTATCAGTCCGGTATCTGGAAGGGAATCTGTCATCGCGCAAAGGAGTGGGGCGCGGATGTGCTGTCCTTTGCGGGAACCAGTCAGGATGGTGTGGACCATTTTGACGCCCATTACGATATTGTCCAAAATTTTCTGATACACACCGAGATTGACGCGGTGATCGTATTTTCGGGCTCCATCGAAGAGCACCACGGCAAGGCATTTACCGAAGCGCTGTGCCAATCCTTTGGGGACATCCCCATCACCTGTGTGTCTGAAAAAATCGCGGATTATCCGACGATTATGGTGGAAAACGGACCAGGGATTGAACAGATTGTGGCCCATCTGGTTACCCGACACGACAGGCGGCATATTGCATTTATTAAGGGGCCTTCCAATCATGCCGAAGCAGAGGCCCGGTTAACTGCGTATCACCGGGCACTGGAACGCAACGGTATTCCCTTTGATGAATCGCTTGTTTTTGAGGGCAGCTTTCTGGCCAGAGACGGCGCGATGGCGGTGCGTACCCTGGTGTCATCGAAACGGCCGTGTGATGCCATTGTATGCGTCAATGACCACACGGCCATTGGGGTGCTGGATGAGTTGCGACGCCAGGGGCTTCACGTGCCTGGAGACATATCTGTTGCGGGATTTGACGATGTTAAAGAGGCGATGACCGCCGAACCCGCATTGACGACAGTCCGTCAGCCGCTGTTTCTGATGGGCGTATCTGCAGTGGATAATGTGCTGTATCAGGCCACCGGTAAAATGGTGCCGTCGGAAACCGTGCTGCCTGCAGAACCGGTGTATCGTCGTTCGTGTGGCTGTTTTTCCAAAGAAGTGTCGAGTGCCAAGGCGGTGCATGTTCACGCGGATTCCGTCTCAAGAGATGATATTATCGACCGGATTTTGAAGCAGGTTGCACCAGTTATCGATACGACGTCCGCCCATTTTTTGGGCCCGGATGCGATGCGTCAGTCGCTGGTGGACTTTTTGGATTCGCTCGGCAGAAATGTGGACCACCCGACCGGGCAGTATGGGTTTTTAAACGCGCTTGATACGCTGCTTTTCAAGGCGACCGCATATTGTGACAGTATCGCGCTTTTGATGATTATTTTGCGGGAGCTGACCGTATATGTGCCGTCCCTGTTTTCGGATACCGTGAAGCAGGCGGAAGCCAACAATCTGCTGCAGCAGGGAAAAGCGCTGGTTCAGGAAAAGCGGGTGCACAGCGCAAGCAAGGGATTCATTGCGGAGCAGCACTTTCAGCGGCATATCAATGTGGTGTCTCAGCGAATTATCTCATCGTTTGAGCAACGTGAACTCATTGAAAGCATTGCCCGTGGGCTGCCGGCGCTGAATGTGAACAGCATGGTGCTCGCAGTGTTTCACAGGGACAGCGTTAATCGACGCAATTGGCGATACAGTGATTTCTGTGAGTTGAAACTGGCCTACAACATCAGGCTGAATCGTACGGAGTATCCAAGAGACAATTCGAAAATTCCAAGTGGGGACATTTTTGTGATGGACCTGCTTGAGCCTGAGCGGACCAACAATCACATATTTATGCCGCTGGTGCATCGGGACGAATACCTTGGATATGTGGTGCTTGAGTATACTGATACCGCGCCACTGTTTATGTACGAGGAGCTGCGGCAGCATATTGGCAGCGCGATAAAAAGCGCGATGCTGCTTCGGAAGTTCAAGGCGCAGTCCATGCTGGATGAACTGACCGGGGTGTACAATCGCAGGGGATTTGTTACCCTGGGCAACAAAATGCTGGAATCAGCCAGGGCCACCGGTCTGGAAATGATGATGTTTTATGCCGACGTGGATGGACTGAAAGGCATTAACGATACCTATGGCCACGAACACGGTGATGTCATCATCAGCGGCGCTGCGCAGGTATTGTCTGAAACGTTTCGCGAACGGGATTTGATAGCGCGTATCGGCGGCGATGAATTTGTGGTGGTGCTCATCAGTGACACCATGGCGGGGCTCGAAGAAAAAATTCGCGAGCGGTATGAAATGTTTGAAGCGCGCTTCAACGAAAGGCTGAAGAGGCAGTACAGTCTCTCCCTTTCCCTTGGGGTGGCCATCTGCAAAACATCTGATGGTGAAAACCTTGAACGCCTTATGAAACGCGCCGACGCCGACCTGTTCGCCAAAAAGCGGGAGCGCAAACTGGCCCTCAAATAATCGTTTTTTCTGATGAAATGCGTCTGCCAGGAATGCAAATGTCGACGTTGCACAATTGGATGTCGGCGAACACAGGCTTTATGGGACCGCGCTTTTAAACAGGATGGCGCAGATAATACCGGTAATGACCGAACAGAGATTTACAGTTGCGCAAATGCATCAGTGGCTGAAGTCGACTATCGACCAGGGGCACAGGCTCACATTTGATTCCAGTGCCCAGCTCTTTGTATCCTCAAATGCCAGTGCCGTTTTTGAGCTTGCGTTGCCGTTGATTTGTCCTCCGATAGGTGGCGAGGATGCCAACGATGCGGTGGCACAGTTACAGGCACAGCCCTTGACGGCGATCATTTTACTGATTCAGGCGGGGTATGCGGCGCTGGGGTATTGCGAAGGCGATACGTTGGTGCGCCACAAAATGGTGAAGAAATACATGGTGCGCCAAAGTCAGGGCAAGGCTCAGCTCACCTATAAAAAGTCAAAAGGCAAGTCCCGACTGGGCTCAAGGATTCGCCTGCACAACAGCGTGGTCTTTTTTGAGGAGATTAATCAGACCCTCCACAGCTGGAACGTCATGCCAAAATGCAATCGCATTTTGCTGTCGCTCCCTGTCAACCTTACCCATCTGCTGTACAGCGCCAACATCCCACCGCCGTTTACAAAGAAAGATGCGCGAATAAAAAAAATTCCCCTCAATGTGAAGACGCCATCGTACAGGGAACTGTGCCACATTCACTGGGAAGTCACCCACGGCCGCCTGGTCCAGAAAGAAAAATAGCAATCGCTGAATTTGCGGGGTGATTTATGGCCAATGACGCGCCAGACCGGCCTGGACCAAACACTGCCCAAAAATTGGGTATTATACCTACATCAGCGACGGTGGGGATAAATGCCGTTAAGTGCTTTTGGTCAACAGCGCCAAAACATCTGACCCACGGTGTGATTATCGGTCATGAGGATAACGCGGGGCATGTGAGATTTAGCCATGGTGACGGGGACAGCCTCGACAAACGCAGTCCCCGCCATGGCCACGGTGGGCAAAGCGGGCCGTGATGGGCGCTTTCAATTCTGCTGCAACCACTCCCCTGATTCAGGGCTGACAACTTTGGCGCCCGGTACCGCCGCAGTGCTTTCCAGATTGCCGCAGGCCTGCCCACTCTCTGGCGTGTGGCCGATATTTTTAAAAAAAGCCGTGACCTGGCTACACGGTAAATTGGGGTTGTTGGATATTCTGAGCTGCGCCCCTTCTTCTATTCTGCGGATATTTCGCATCCCTGTTATGGATGTAAGTTTGGGATTGCCAAAAATGGAGATATACGCCACCTTGCCCCGCACGCCGCCCAGTCCATTCACATTTTCAAGGGCAAGGTTTTTGCCCAGTTCAATGCCGCCCCTTATGGTCGTCAAATTTTGCAATTCGTCGAGGGTTCCAAGACTTTTGTTGAGTCCAATCCGCAGGCTGCCGTAAATCGCTTTTATCAATTTGAAGCCCACAAGTTCTTCAAGGGCGTCACATTCGCCTATAGTAATGTCGCCCCCCACTGAAACCACGTTGGAAAATCCATCCAGCGTCACCAGTTTTGGCAGGCCTTTTAAAACGATGTCGCCGTTTATCTCCGATACGCCATTGAGCGGCTCGAGGCTGCCCAGCATACTGTTATCCCGAAGGGTTAATTTGCCCCCAATACGGCGAAGCCCCTGCAACGACTGGATACTCGACAGCTTTTCCATCTTGCTGATATCCAAATCGCCATTGATTTCAGTCACCCGTTGCAGCCCACCAATTCGCGTCATTGAGCCATTGCCCAATAATGTCAAGCCGCCCAGTGTTTCAAGGGCGTAGAGTGCAGTCAGATCTGTTAAAAGGTGGTTACTCATCACCACCAATTCGCCCCCAATGGATTTCAGCTTCTGCGCAGGCCCAATTTTTTTGAGGGCATAATTGTTTTTCAGATAAAAATGGCCACCCACCCGCGCCAGATTTTTAAAACAATTAATGGATACCAGTTTTGGGTTGGCATGAATATTCAGGCGCCCTTGCAACGCCACCAGCTTATCACCGCCGGTGATATGTGTGAGATTTTCATTTGAACTAATGGAAATTCCTTTGATCAGACCACTCTTCGGGACGGGCAGTTCCAGTTGCTCCAGCGCGCTATTGTTTTCAATTCGGAGATACCCGTTTAAAGTGGATAGTCCGCTCAGTGTCGACACATCTTTCAGTTGGTGGTTAAGCAGTAAAAGTACACCCCCTTTATGTATATGTTTTAATCCCTCCAGACCGTGCAATGATGTCAGGCGTTCAATTTGCCTGATTTCCAGCCCTTCTTCCAGCTCGGTAATCCCGGAGAGTCCTTCAAGGGTTTCAAGTAGGGGATTTGAACGAATGGAGATATACGCCACGTTGCCCCGCACGCCGCGCAGTCCATTCACATTTTCAAGGGCAGGGTTGCCGTACAGGTCAATGCCGCCCTTTATGGTCGTCACATTTTGTAATTCGTCGAGGGTTACAAGGCTTTTATTTTCGTAAATCTTCAGGCTGCCGTGAATCGTTTTTATCAATTTCAAACCCACAGGTTTTTCAAGGGCGTCACATTTGGCAACTGTTATGTCGCCGTTCGCTGAAACCAAATGGGAAAAACCATCCAGCGTCACCAGCCTGGGCAGGACTGCGATAGTGATGTTACCGCTTATCTCAGTTACCCCATCGAGTGGCGCAAGGCTGCTCAGCATACCGATTTTCCAAAGGGTTAAGCTGCCCCCAATGCGACGAAGCCGCTGCAGCGATTGGATACTCGATAGCTTTTCCATATTCCTGATCATCAAATCGCCACCGATTTCGGTCAGACGCTGCAGTCCGCCAATTCGCGTCATTGAGACATTATCCAGTAGTTTAATGCCACCCAGGGTTTCCACGGCGTCCAGGGAAGTCAGATCCGTCAAACGGTCGTTACCCATCACCACCAAAGCGCCCCCAATGGATTTCAGATTTTCTGCCTGCTCAATTTCTTTCAGGGAATCATTAAACGCCAAAAACAAATCGCCACCCACCCGCTGCAGTTTTTTCAAAAACATAAAAGACACTGCCTGTGGCAAATCCGCCAGCACCAAATCGTTACCAATCCATTCAATTTCGTTAAACCCGTTTGTCTGCCTGAGCTCAGGATTGTTCTCCAGATAGAGTCCCCCGCCAATTTTCGTCAGTGTTGTGAAGCTGCCTGGATGTTCCAGTTTTGAATTGTCAAAAATTGACAGGTCGCCTTCGACGAATTCCAATTTGGGAAAAAGCAGATCTTTTAGCCTGGCATTGCTGGCAATAACAATATTGCCATGTACTTCCTTGAGACCAGGGGCGACTATTCTGGCAAAACGGGTCCTTTTTATTGTGAGCGTTCCATTTATGCAGGTGACGGTTTGCAATTTTTTCAAATCAGCCGCAGAAGAAACAGTCAGGTCACTCTGATGACAATCCGCCTCTTTGCCGGCTGTATTATTTTTGACATCCTTAAAGCCACACATTGGTTGAATGTTAAAAACCGGGATATAATCTGAGGCCATACGCATCATATGTCTGTACTTCGCCAGTTTTCTTTTTGTTGACCTTGAATCTGGGCGTAAAAAGGGTCTTCTTTTGTTGTGGGAATACCGCACCGCCTTACGAATGTCGGCAGTGCATACGCCAAGTGTTTTCAGCAGCATCACATCCCCCAAATCGGATATGGACTCTTTTTTTCTGTCGACCATTCGACGAACGTCTGGATGTGTCAGAGAAAACCGTCCAGCATTATCCCAAAGCATGGGAATACGCATCCGCCCCCATTGAAAGGAGTCATCGCCAGTTGCTACCGCCTCAAAACCATGTTCAAGGATCACATCAATTTTGCCATCACCGTTTTCATCATCAAATGCATTCCCTGATGCAATCCTCCGGTACAGCGTCGGGTTCTCTGATGAGGATAACATGTCCTGCAGCGCCCCGTTTTTGGGGGTGACGACTGCTGCTCGGTTTTCCCTGGCGTCGTAGGAAATGAAAAACGCCTCTTCATGCCCATCTTCATCCAAATCCTGCAGTATCAGCTGCGTTGGCCATTCCTTGCCCTCGCCATCGGATGACGGCTTATTGTGGATACTGACTTTTCGTCGCGCAATGCGCCCGTTATAATCCGCATAGGCCAGCTCAAAGGATTGCCCAGTCGACGGGAGCAATGCCCAACAGCCGCTTTGGCCTTCCACTGGGAGTCCAACGCGCCATTGCTTCATTTTCAATCTGTCGCGCAATACAGGCGGCAGCATAGCGATAAATATCCCACTGTCTTTTCTTTCATAAATGCGCTCATAACCGGCTTCTCCGCAGCAATCCGACTGTTTGACTGCCACTTCTCTTTGAATCCGGTACGCGTCCGCCAACTGATCACAGGCAGCCATGATTGCAGATTCGGTAACCGGCGATGCCGCAACGGTTACATCTTTTGCAGGGGTGTCCTGTTTTTCAGTATCCTCCAGATTACCGGAATCCAGATGAGGATAAGACGATGGTGTCTGTGCACCAGCCTGCTTTGTGCCAGCCTGCTTTGTGATAGCCAGTTTCGAACCGGAACAGCCGGAACAGATACAGAGTGCCAAAACAGAAATGAACATTTGTCGCAGCATCTTAGCTCCTTTTAAAAACAATTCCTAAAGTACTTAAGCATAATGGGGATACGGCATCCATCAACACATACACCGCTTATACACATGGCGAGAGATGAAGGGAAACTGGAAATCCCAGCTCGTTTGCAGAATTGTGTATCCGGACTCGCCACTGCTTCAAGAGGGGAGCGAGCATCCTGACGGTTTTTAATCCAGAGCAGAAATTAAAACAGGGTCAGGGATTAAGAAAATTTTTATTTGGAAATGCAAATTGCATTCGGGTACAACGCTAACGAAAAATCTGGTGATGGGTCAGTTATCCCTACACACTCATTTAAGGTATAATGAAAACCATAGTCTCCAAGCGAGACTACCCAGCGTCCAATCGCGCCGCTACGTGTGACACATTCATCGGCTGTCCAAAAATCTCCCCCAGTTACGTTGAAATGACTTGTAATCACCTCGTCACAAATGGGGTTATCCCTGCAATCCATCTCGACCAGGTAAGTGCCATCATCCTGCAATTCAATAACAACAGGGTGAAACAGTGCTACAAAATCTGCCACTGTTGGCATCTCAAATCCCGGCGGGCAGTTGTTGATTGCCTCGCTATGGAAAAGAGGCACCTGTAGGTTTTTGTTTGGGCATATTCCATAGTCACTTAGCTCCCCACCGTTGGGACATGCCCAGCAGGCCGAGCTGCCAGTTTGAGGGATATAGGAATCATCAGGACATTGACAGTTTTCTGTATCACCGCCGTTATACCCTTCACAGACGTCACAATAAGTCCCACCCCAGTACTGTTCACAGCGCAGACACTCCGCAGTACCATCCTCATATTCAACGCAATGGGCGTCATCAGCTCAATCTGTTACCCGATGGTCCGGTTTGCCACACGAATCATAGGCCCAGACATCGTCCCCATAACATCGCAAATAGTTGTCGCTTGCGCATTGGCATAGTGACTTGATTCGACCCCAACATCAACCCAACATCGACACTTACAGTAATTTTCACACCCGTATGCTCGTTTAGGCTTTGACAATACCCCTGCCATCAACCGGAAAACGAGCTGCGTGCTAATATTCAATCAGAATCTCAGGGGGGGTGGACAATTCCTCAACACATACTTTGTACGCCACATCGGCTGCTTCAATATCGTGGCCAAAGGGGTCAACGATAATCATCATCACCTTCAAGGGCTCTCTTCCATCATATGGATATTTCCCATCCGTCAGACAATCCAGAGAGAATTCTGACCAGGATATCAATTGCTCGCCATTGTGCAGCGGTGCGCAGTATTCACCCCCATCGCCCA
>JAFGWT010000539.1 GCA_016937015.1 Deltaproteobacteria bacterium
AACACCGGTGGCGGATTCCTGAAGCGGCAGCACCCGATTGTTCTTTGCAAATACGATGGGCAGGTTCTCAATCAGATGGGGCGCCACCTCATCGTTTTTAATCGACTCAACAAACGCCAGTCCCAAACGGGCAGCAATCGCACTGCCGGCCTGAACCTCGGTAACCCGTTTTTCCGAAAGCAAATACGACAAAAGCGATCCATCCTTTGTCGCGACGATTGCCAGTGCGTCGTTCAGCTGAGCCCCATCAATGACGCCCGCCTGCAGCAGTATCTCCCCGACAAAACTGTCTCTGGGGCTACTCACTGTCGCCTCCCGTGTTGGTTATGACCACTGGTTCCGCGCCAGACACCCCCCCCAGCGGCTGCGACACCACTGGCGATTTACCAGGTTCTTCAACAATGTCATCACTGTCGGGGTCCCCCTCTTCGCGGGTGCCGTGACTGACCTTATCCAGATAAAGTGGCTCTTTGGGCATATGCTCGTCCACCACTTCCCTGGCCGTCGACTCGCGCAATTCCTGGTCTTCCTGCGCCTGGCCGACCACCTCATTAATAATGGAAATCGCGCCTTTGGTTCTCGACCAGTCCAGATGGGGATCATACCGGTGATATTCGAACGCGGTATAGCGCTCGATAAACTCCCGTCGCTCTGCCATCTTACGCTGAAAAATCTCCCGAAAGTCAGCGGGCGAACGAATGATATACGGCGTCAGGAAAATAAGCAGATTGCGTTTTTTGGTTTTGCTGATCTTATTGCGAAACAGCATTCCCAAAAGCGGAATATCGCCCAATACCGGTACCTTGGTGGTGGTTTCCACTTCGTTATCGGTAATGAGTCCGCCCAACACGAACGTCTGCTGATCTGAAACCACCGACGTCGTTTTCGCATTCTGTTTGGAAATGGTGGGGCCGCTCTTGGGGTCGATACCCTTCACTTCGCTGATTTCGAGGTCCACTTCAAGACGCACCTGATTGTCGTCATTAATATGCGGGGTAATCGCCAGCGTGATACCCACATCCTGTCGACTGTAGGAACTGGTCAGACTGCTGAGAGAACCGGAATTCATCAGACTGGAAAGATTGCTGGCGTTGCTGTTTGAACTGCCCAGAAGTCCAAGCATCGCAGCGCCGGTATTGACCCCCTGAAGCACAGGCACGTTTTCACCCACAGTAATGGACGCCTCGGCGTTGTCTGTGGCGAGAATATGCGGGGTTGAAAGCACGTTCACGTCCGTATTCTGCTGTAACGCGTGCAGCGCCACACCGAAGGCGGGCACCGATACACCGATTAATTCCTCTGACCCGGGAATGTCCGGACCGCGCACGCCCGCCGCCAGACCGGTGAGTGACGTGGGATCAAGCCCCAGACTGCTGGATGCGCCAGGGGGGGCACTCACCCCATACAGCAGAGACTGTTTGTCGCCATCCCCAAGCATCCCGCCGCCATGAACACCAAGGCCGATATTGCGGTCCTTTTCCAGGCTGACTTCCATAATCACCGCTTCGACAAAAACCTGTCGCTGCATGGAGTCCAACTCGTCGATGACCCCCTTGAGACTCATGTAGTCCCGCAGGGACGACACCACCACCAGTGAGTTGGTGGCCTTGTCCGCGGAGATGTTCAAATCGCCTTCAAACAGCTCTGTCTGCGCGGTGGTGTTTTTCTTTCCCTTGGCCTTGGTTGCCGTTTTGGCGAGGCTGTTCAGCGTTTTTGCCAACTCCTCAGCATTGGCGTGCTGAAGGCGAATCACATGCAGCGTGCCCTCACCGGCCACAGGCACATCAAGCACCTTAACGAGCTCCAGAATCCGCAGGTATCCTTCCTTCGAAGCCACAATAATTAAAGAATTGGTGCGTTCGTCAGCGATCACCTTGGAATAGTTCACCTCCGTCTCACCCACCGCATCAGCAGCGGCCACGCCTTTTTTGGGTTTTGCAGGGGCTGCCTTGGCTGATTTGGCACTGATGTCGAAAATCTCCTGAATCCGGGCCGCGATTTCATCCGCCGATGCGTAGTTCACGGGTTCAATCCAGATTTCCTCACGGGTACCTGGCACATCCAGCATATTAATCAGGCGAATCAGGCGACGAATCGATGTGCCATAATCAGTAATAATCAAAGTATTTGTCGGCGCATAAACCGTAACGTCGCCTTCCGCCGACTTGAATTTGGCGAGCAGCCCGGCGAGATCATCCGCCGAAACATAATCCAGCGGCTGAAGCCGGGTAATAATCTGATCCCGATTGGGAACGTTCTGCAAAATCGGCGTGTTTTGCGCAATGGCGTTCTTGTTGGGAACAACTTTCAGGTAGCGCCCCGAAGGCATCACTGTCAGGTTGTTGACCTGGAGGACACTCAAAAACGTCTGGTACGCTTCCTCGGCAGTGATTTTGGTGGGCGCATAAATCGTCGCCTTGATTTTCGGGACAGTCCCGCCAATGATAAAACTCTTTCCGGTAATGTTGCCGATGATTTTTATCAGTTCTATCAAATCGGCATCAACCAGATTGAACGCGAATCGGGCGCCGCGCTTAGGCTTTTTATACTCAATATTGACTTCCAGATTTTCAACATTTTTCACATCGTCCCATGCGGAGGGTGCTCCGGCCGATGCCGCGGGCACTGAAGGTGCCGGCGCTGGCGCAGGCGGTGTCGCCACAGGTGACGGAGTGACGCTGGCTCTCGCCGCAGCCCGCTTTGCCGCAGCCGTCTTCTGCGCGGCCGCACGCCGTGCCGCAGCGGATTGTGCCGGTGACGGACGATTCGGAGGGGTCGGCGCCACCTTCGGTCGCGGCGGCGGGGCCTGTTGCGGTGACGCTCCCACGCCAAGGGAAATCATACCCATCATCGCAACAAACAGAGGTCCGGCAACAAAATGCCTCAATGGCCGCCAGCTGTGATTCATATCCACGTTCAACACCCGATTTTCTTTCCAGCTTCTACCCATTAGCAACAACTCCAAAAGACTCTCCCGCAAAACCGCCATGCGGGGTATTTGTCAAATTGTCCAATCCGGACGGCATACGCGTGGGCATAAATTCCAGGCATTGCATTCTGAAATTTGCCCCAAAGCGGCGCCGGCACTGAAGTCCACCGGATTGCCTGTTTATAATTTCTGTCAAATAAACCATCAGAAAACACTTAAGCGAATTCCATGCCATCCACTGCGACAACCAAAAACGCTGCAATTACCGCGAATTAGGCAATAACAACCGCTTCACACATGGTGGCGTGCGACATTTTGTCACAAAAATTTCCAGCCGCCGTCCTTAATGTCAATCGCGCATGTCTTTTTGCGCAGCTTTACATGCCGCAAATCATGCCGCAACACATGCCGCAAAAAACTTAACCCAACCCATTACCGAAAGCGGTTTTTTGTGATACAGAGTTGCATTTGGTGCGAAACCCAGTTATTGCGCGCCAACAGAAATCGGAAACATCATGGGCGAGGACAACTCAAACTCTAAAAATTCACCTGACGGAAAACGCGCCAAAAGAGCTGGACGGGTTGTCTTTATTGACCAGGCCCGCGCCTTCGCGCTGACAATGATGATCATTGGACACTCTCTGCACCACTTTCTGGGAGAGCCCTGGCGCAGCAGCGACGCATACAGCGAATACCAGTTTTTCAGAGGCATCACCTCAGCGCTGTTCCTGATGGTATCCGGCTTTTCCTTTGTCGTTGCGTCGTTTAAATACTGGGATGATTACACCAGAATCTCGCCACGCCTCATCGCGCGGGCAAGGCGTATCGGCTACATCCTCTTTTTGGCCTATCTGCTGCACATGTACGGCGGAACACTGGTCCAGATGATATCGTGGCATACGCCGGCCAAACTGGAGTATTTTTTACGGTTCGATGTGCTGCAAAACATTGGCATTGGCTTACTGATGCTCCATACCGCGGCGTACCTCATGAAGAAAATCGAGTACTTCTGGAAGGTAATGCTCGGCCTGTTCATTGGTATCATGGTGCTGGCGGTGTTCACTTACGATCCGGCCGTCGACGCCAAACTGCCCATCTGGCTGGCGCCGGCACTCAACATGTATCATCGTTCACTCTTCCCGCTGATACCGGTCACCGGATTTATGGTGGCGGGCGCATTCTTTGGTTATTTTTTCTGGAAAGGCAAACAGAACGGCACGGACTGGAAGGCCATGATAGCCCTCGCGGCAACAGGCATTGGGCTTTTGCTGTTCGAATACATCATCAGAAATCATATCCCCGGCGGCGTATTTCCATTCGCAGTGGATATGCCCAAAACCCCTGGTAACACGTTCGCCCGCTGCGGCTCGGCGATGCTGGTTATCAGCGCCCTGTATTTCATCGAAAAACTGGTGGTCATTCTGCCGCGCATCGCCCTGCTGATGAGCAAGGATTCTCTGGCCATTTACGTGGTGCACCTGCCGATTATCTACGGCGGTAAACTGGGCATCATGCAGGCGTACAAACAGGGCATGTCCCCTCTGATGGTGTTCGGTTACATCATAGTGCTGATGGCCCTCATGCTGCTGCTGGCCTACACCATCAACCACGTGCGCAAAAAATATCCCGTGGCGCAAAACAAAATCCGACGCACTGCAATTCTCACATGGGTGCTCATGTTCATCATGTGGCCCCGCATCGATGTGGTATCCGTCACATTCTCCCTGCTGGCCGCCATCTTCTTCATGATGAATGGACACAAAAAAACCGCTGCCCGCATCCGCGACCTCATGAGCGACTTTCGCAAACGCCGCAGCCCAGCGGAATAGCATCAACAAACATCTCAATTATTCAGACAGCCAGACATTCTAATCGAGCCACCTGTTGTTCCGTTTCTTTGTCTGTTGCCAAAACCGTTGGGGGGCACACGACAAACCACCGCCCCGAAATGGGGGCTAAGGTCCGCCGGCGCATAGACCGAAACAATGTTCAGTTGTTTGAACAGACTGCACTGAAAGCCAGATGTTTCGTTAGGACGATGAGGCGCAACAAGGTCAACTGAAGATTGAATGGGGCTATGTCAAATTAAATCGTATCCTGAACAGAACGACAGAATACTGTATTTAACATCAAAACCCGAAAAAGCAAAAAAAGCAAAAATTTCAAATGTTTACATAGAATTCAAGACATCTGAAACAATTTTCCAGCCGGCTGGAAAATTTGCCTACATTGTGTGCAACCACAAACTGCCCCCCTCAATCCGCCCCCCGAAGCGCTCACTGCGTCATCTTCAGCACACGACCATGGGATTCCCCCATCAAACCGCATTTCACCCGGCTTGTCAAATTTGGGCTTTTCGACTTGTAAGGTTTTTGTAAAAGCTCTGAAAGCGACCGCTGTGGTACTGAGGAAGGGTCTGGAACGCGCTCAGAGCGCGGTATAACAACGAAGATATATCGTCATGCCCGCGAAGATATATCGTCATGCCCGCGAAGGCCT
>JAFGWT010000540.1 GCA_016937015.1 Deltaproteobacteria bacterium
ATCCTGACCGCATACTTCGTGACGTCATCTCCTGGCTGAGAAACAACCACGACACCAATCGCAACGCCCGGCGTCTCATTACCCGCACCCATAAAATCCGCTACGAAATCACCTGTCTCGAAAACAAAAAACAATCCTCTAAAAACACTCTTCTTTCAGGAAAAAATCGGCCGGTTAAGTTGCAAAAAAATCGTAAAACCCGAATGATTTCAAAATGCTCGGTTTGGGTGGGTTACCTATTGCTGTTACCTATTGCTGTTACCTATTGCTCAAATCACTCTGCCTCGCGCATCAAGGACAACAAAAAAGCAATTTTTACTGTGACCATCAAGGCCAATATAGTATTTCCTTGTCATGAAGCGGCTCCTTTGATGTTAGGGTTTTCGTCCAAATCATTCTAACAGATTTGGACGCCGCTTCTTCATTTTGCCGTCCCTGCTTTGATTGAGCACTATGGACACTGCGTTACCCACCCAAACCGATGCTGTTGTCCCCGAGTACCTGACCGCTACGAGTGTTGTCCCTGTCAGTGTTGCGGCGGAGTGTATTTGTCCACGTCAGCAGGTGTCACTTGCATTCTTTAGTTCGTTATGCAATATTAAATGGAACATCAGTGAAAAATAACACTTGCAATGCAACATACACGGTCGCTGGCTTATTTGGGACGCCATACACTATTGCGCTGTGATGACAGATCACGCCGCAACAGAGTCAACGGTGATACCTCAACGCCGGATGCAACGTTTTGATGCAACGCCTTAAGGAGATTTGATCAATGACAAACTTAACCTTTGTAGCAATATTGCTATCGCTGGCAGTTGTCGTTTCCTGCAGCAGCAACAAAAAGGCCAGTGCGCCCGAGGCTTCACCTACCGATAGTGGGGATATAAAGAGAGATACCAACCCGGATACTTACAGCGATTCGCGCTCTGCCTCGGATTCTGCAACCCACACAAATATCGATGTCGATACCGACTCAAACTCCAGTTTGGCTGCAGATGCGGATACCGTTACAGCCACAGATGCGGATACCGTTACAGCCACAGATGCGGATACCGTTGCAGCCACAGATGCGGATACCGTTACAGCCACAGATGCGGATACCGTTACAGCCACAGATGCGGATACCGTTACAGCCACAGATGCGGATACCATTACAGCTACAGATGCGGATACCGCTACAGCTACAGCTACAGCTACAGATGCAGATACTGATACGGATACGGACACAGACACAGACACAGACACAGACACCGATACAGACACTGACACCGATACAGACACCGATACAGACACCGATACAGACACTGACACCGATACAGACACTGACACCGATACAGACACCGACACAGACACCGATACAGACACTGACACCGATACAGACACCTCGACAAGCGGGCAGGGAGACACTTGTCTCAATGGATGCCTTATTTCATCACAGTGCATCAATAGCGGGACTGTGCATTCGGCAAACCCTTGTCTTGTCTGCGATCCCGGTCAAAATGCCACCGGTTGGTCTGACAACAATGGTGTCACCTGCGACGATGGGACGTTTTGCAACGGCGCGGATACCTGCGCTGCGGGAACCTGTGCGGTGCACGCCGGTAATCCGTGTAACGATAACGGTTTGTTCTGTGACGGTATGGAGAGCTGCGATGAGTTGAATGACACGTGTGCATCAAGCGGAAATCCATGCCGTGATAACGGGCAGTATTGCGATGGCGTCGAGAGCTGCAATGAGGCCGGCGACTACTGTATCTCCAGTGGGAACCCATGTGGCGACAATGGCGTGTACTGTGATGGCACAGAGCGCTGCGACGAGGTGGGCGACACCTGTATTTCCAGTGGCGATCCCTGTGAGGGCGACGAACCATGCCAGGAAGAATATGAATCGTGTTGTACACCGGATTTCTACGCGGGCGCGTCCTGCGATGAGAACGGCGATGTTGTTGCGTTGGACTCGTGCGGAAACACTCTGTACCTGATACAGGATTGCCCGGAGATAAATAGCATCTGCGAAAATGAGACGTGTAAATGTGGTCCGGGCTGGGAGGTCGACTGTGACAGGTGCATCGTTTTTGTAGACGGCCTCAATGGTCAGGACAGCAACACGGGAGCGAGCTGGAATGACGCAAAGGCGACCATTCAGGCTGGCATTGATGCGGCTACCACTGGCTGCGAAGTCTGGGTGGCAGAAGGAAGATATTTTCCTGGAACCGTATCGACTGACACGTTCCAGCTAAAAAGTGCAGTGCATTTGTACGGTGGATTTACAGGTACTGAAACGGTCCGTGAAGACCGCGACTATTCTGCCAATATTACCATCCTTGATGGCGATTTGAATCAGACAGGTTTCCATGGCAGTTCAAATGCAATACATGTTGTTACAGGTGCAAATAACGCCACCATAGATGGGTTCACAATTACTGGCGGGGGACCGGGAGACAGCGCGGAGAATGGTGGCGGCATTTTTATCGATAACCAGCACGCGATGCGGGTGGCGAATTGCACATTTTACAACAACGCCGCCAAATCAGGCGCAGCCATTTTTATCGAGTCATCGTCGGTTACCATTTCACAGTGCCTTTTCTATTCGAATGTCTGTCAAACCGGATGTGCGATACAGTCGCGTTCAGCAGACCAGATATCACTCGTGAAGATATCCCGGTCTGAATTTCGCAACAATGAAGGCTCACGGAGTTATCACAGTGTCAATACCGGATATGCGCTCTCCCAGGGGGGCGCCATATCGGGTGAGGGTAACATGTATATCGAAGGCTGCCAGTTTGTTGCAAATGAGGTCTATTCATATCACTATTATACGTGCTCGGCATCGGCGTATACTGGCGGCGCAAGAAGTGAGGGAGCGGCCATTCATCATTCCGGAGGCAATCTCGATATTGTAAACAGCCTGTTCGCCGGGAACTATTCACATTCCTATGTGCGCGACTGCTGGTATACCTGCGACACCAGCTTCGCCTATGGCGGTGCGCTCTATCTGGGTACAACGAGTGTTGCTTCGATTGACAATTGTACATTCACCGGGAATATCGCTTATGCGACCGGAAGCGAAGCTCAGGGATCGCCACGAAAACTGGCGGGCGGTGGTGCCATCTATACCCTTGGCAGCGCGATTATCAACAACTCCATTCTGTGGAACAACACGGCCAACCCGGGAATTAATGAAATTGACTATGGGGGGACGCTGGTGGTGAACAATAGCGATGTCCAGGCCGAATACGACGGGCTTGGCAATATTCACTCAGATCCGTTCTTTACGTATGCTGAAGGTGGCGACTATCGACTGACGTCATCGTCGCCCTGCATTGACGCCGGGGATAATACGTATTTACCGGTGGATGCAATGGATATGGACAACGATGGCGATTATTCAGAACGGATACCATGGGATCTTTCAGGGAATCCCCGTCGTTACGATGAAGGCGAAGTGGATATGGGAACGTACGAGTATGACTACAGCGATACCGATTCCGAAACGGATACAGACACTGCTTCTGATTCGGACACCGAAAGCGGCTCCGACACATCATCGCTGTGTGTGCCGCATCCCTGTGATGTCAATGCGACATGTGACGGGTCAACCGGTCAGGTGTTATGTGCCTGCAATACCGGATGGACGGGCGACGGTTATCTGTGCGAAGACCTGAATGAATGCGGGAGCGATGCAGACAACCGTTGCGACGCCAACGCTTCCTGTGAGAATCTGCCGAACGGAATTGGCTACACCTGCACCTGTGAAGAAGGATATTTTGGGAACGGTGTCATCTGTGAGGATGTGAATGAATGCGCAGACGACAGCCTGAACAATTGCAGTGTGAATGCCGCATGCATTCACCTTGATGGGGGTGCCGGATATACCTGTGAATGTCTCGATGGATTCGCAGGAGACGGCATCAATTGTGAAGACATAAATGAATGTCTGAGTAGCTCACTGAATGATTGCGCCGAACATGCTTTTTGCACCAACATTGCGAGCGGTGGCGGGTACAGATGCGGTTGCATGCCAGGGTATGAAGGGGATGGTGTGGTGTGCACGGAAATTGACGGCTGTATCAATGATCCCTGTTATGCAGGAGTCGAGTGCATCGATGAAGAACCGCCTAAAGAAGGATACACCTGTGGTGGCTGTCCAGCGCCTCGCACAGGGGACGGCGAAACCTGCACGTTATGTGTGCGGATGGTAAATGCAGCCGCCACGGCGTCATCGCCTGATGGAGAAACCTGGGCCACTGCCTTCAATACTCTCCAGGCCGGAATCGATTCCGCAGCCGCCGTATCTGAAAACTGTCCAAACGGCGTTGAGGTCTGGGTGGCAGCAGGGACTTATACAACCAGTGAAAACGACGTGCCAGTGGCACGAATGGCTGATTCCGTCTCGCTGTACGGCGGCTTTTCAGGCACGGAAACCGCCCGAAGTCTGAGAGACACCGAAACAAATATAACGACGTTGCGCGGTACGGATGTGGATTCCCGCGCCACGTCACATGTTGTGGTGGGCGCAAGTTTTGCCAGATTTGACGGCTTTGAAGTGACCAATGGAAAAGCACTTAAAGACACAAGTATTCTTGAATACCGTGTGGGTGCCGGGCTTCTCGCAATGGGGGTCGAACAGTTTGTGGTCGCCAACAGTCGCTTTTACAGCAATCATGCGGCACGTGATGGCGGCGGGATGGCGATGGGCGGCGATGTTGTCGTTGAAAACTGCATCTTTGAAAACAATCTGGCTGTTGATCCGCAAAACGATTTAGAGGGCAGAGGTGGCGCCATATCGGTCTATGCCGGAACATATTTGGTGAACAATTCGATTTTTCGCAATAACGATAGCAACTCACTGGGAGGCGCAGTGTCTGTCAGCGGTTCGACAACCTCGGCTGTCAGCGCCTCAATTGCGATTACAAACAGCATTTTCGTCAGCAATCACGGGCTGAATGCCGGTGCAATATTCATTGCAAACGAATCGAATGTATCTGTAAAAAATTCGACGTTTGCCCATAACGATATAGACAACACGCTTGGCCCGGCGATTTACAAAACTGGTACAAACGCAGTCCTCGACATAGTCAATACCATTGTCTGGCACCACGAGGATGCGGATGGCCGACCAGTTCACACCAACGATAATACAACAATCAGTTATTCAAATATTGAGTACGCAGTCGCGCAAGGCGATGGGAATATTTCGGCGGATCCGATGTTTGTCAACGCGGCGGAAGGCACAGTGGAAGGCGTATCGCTGCTGCCCTGTTCGCCATCCGTGGATCGCGGGCACGAAGCGTCAGCGCAATCCGGGGACATCCTGGGCAATGAACCGTATGACGCCAGCTGGGCTGACAATTGCAGCATCGACGATGTGACAGACATCACCTGTTCGGAATATAAAGATATGGGCGCCGTGGAATATTACATCCCGCTTTCGTGCGACAACAGCACCGGTGGCGAGTCGATGGCGCTGGTATGCGTCGATGACAATACCACACCGCAATGCATGCCCATTCCGTAAACGTCTTTGGTTGATTTCGATGCGCCAACCGACGCCCGCGCCACAGGCGCCAAAAAGGGAAGCAGGTGCCAACTGTCAGGAGGCTGTTCCCGGGGCAATTGCAATGCCTGGGCAATCGCAAAGTCGACGCCGCCACCCTTCGAGACGCCACAAATAGTCGTTTGGCTCCTCAGGAAGGCGGCTCTGAACTGATGGTTACGCTGTCATGAGGAGGCCAAAGGCCGTCTCGAATGGCGCGGAACAGAAAAGCGCTGACTTTGCGATTGCCCTGATTGCAAAGCGAAATTTCTGGACATGCCTTTGCGCATGCGATAATTTTGGGTCGACTGCAACTGACCTGCATCCACTGATTCACAGAACAATTTTGAAGAATAATGAAAAGTCCACTCGAGTGGACTTTTTGATTGCATGTAAACAAATGTAGTAAACTTGAGCACCTTTTCGTTTGCGGCCACGGGGACGCCCATCAAACGAAGTAGCTGATACCGGTCACTGGATTTTGGGCAAGCAATCAGAAACGCATTCCAAATTCGAGGCCGTAGCTGCTGGAGCGGGGGTTAATAAACGGCGCCACCACCACGGACGGTGTGGGGGCGGGCGTGTATTTTTGCCGGTGTTCCTTTGTTGCCTTGCGGGCTTTGACACCGTTGATAATCCAGCACACATCCCGCGCCACCAATGAAAACAGCAGCATCCCGATGGCCGCTTTAAAACCGATAAGCTGATTGTTCATCAGAATGATGGTCGCCATATCGATCGCGAATGTCCCGGCCCCACACCAGAATGGCCACAGGTCAAACAGGGGGGGTCCAGCGGTCCGGGTATATCTGCGTGCCGCCACGGCGCTGGTAATTGCGCCCCCGATTCGAAGTCCACCGAAACCAACGGCCCAAACAGTCAGAGCCATGGCAGAGCCAACATCAATTGACTCGGAGATAGTCAACACAGCCACCCCCACCATCAATGGGGCGCCAATCATCCCAATTGCGGCCATCACATTTCCCGCCCGCACGTGTTTGGCTTTGGATTGCAGGTATGCATCGGTATCGCTGGCTGCAGCATCCCTGTTGGATTGAACCGGTGCCGGTTTTGGGGGCAGCGGTGTCGAAAACGCAAAAACGGTGTGGGCCGGCATCCATTCCTGAGTTCCCCCCTTCGCGACCATGGTGTAATGGGTGATTCGTCCATCCGCGACCATCTTTTCCATTTCAATCTCAGAAAATGGTCCCTGCGTCTGCCTGTTGATGTAGGTGTACCACGATACCTTTGGCGCCAAAGGGGTCTCCCGTACCGCGTCATCCTGCCCATGCGCGTTCAGCGAAAAGAGGCCCAGCAGCATGCATGCCGCCACCTGCAACAAAGACAACTGCAACACAGCGGACACCTGCAACATTCGCATGCGGACTCCTGTTTGTACCGATTTTTTTTCGACAGGGTAACTGTATCAGTAATTTACACCGAACGACAGACCATAGTTGCCGGCCTGGGGATTGATAAGCGGGGCGAATGCCAGTTGCGGTTTGTGATCGGCTGCCGCATTGCGGTGTTCCTCAGTGGCTTTTTTGGCTGAAACACAGCTGATAATCCAGAAAATATCCCGCAGGACTTCGGTCCCAATGGCAATCCCGATGGCCGCCTCCACGCTTTCCTGTCCCACCGCATATTGTAGCGTCGTACCCACTGCGCCCGCAGCCAGCCCGCCCCAAAACAGGCCAAGTGAATAAAGTGGTTTGCCTGCCATTCTTGTGTATTTCCGCGCCGCCGCTGCACTCACGATCACTCCGGCAAATCGAAGGCCGCGAAACCCCACCGCCATCCAAACTCCGTTTAGCAACATGTCCCAGTCGTCCTCGATCATACCGGAGATCTGCATTCCCAACGCGGAGCCCGCTCCGACCATGCCAATTCCGGCCATCACGTTCCCCGCGCGCACGTGTCTGGCTTTCGACTTCAGATATCGGGTCGCATCAAAACCTCCCAATACTGCCGTACTGGCGACAACCGGCACTGGTACAGGCGCAGCGGGCGGAGGCGTACTAAACGCAAATGCGGTCTGGGCTTCGACCCAGTCGGGCGTACCCGCCTTGTTGACCTTCGTGGTGTGGTTAATCATTCCAGTGGCCACCATCTTTTCCATTTCGGCCTGGGTGAACGGCCCCTGATTCTGATTGTTAATAAACGTGTACCAATGAACCTCCGGGGGGGGAGGGGGCACCACCGCGTCGGCGGCGGTCACATTCTGTTCAGGGGACACCGCACCCTCGACCGCGGACCCCTCTTGCGCAGCAGCGTCAGTCTGCGCTGTGGTCGCTGATGCATTGGACGCGCCGGTGTTCTCTGCGGATGCCGCTGTCGGCGCGGCTGCCGGGTCAGTGCCCTGTCCCAACGCCGTTGCCGAAAACAGTACTGAAAACACAACGACCGGCAGCTGCCAAAGGATGTGTCGTACATTTATTGCCACTTCAGTATGCATATAGTCTCCTAGACTAAATTGGTTCAGCGCATCCAGGTTGAATATCCACACAGAGCAAACATATCACGCAACTATGTCACGCAACTATGAATGATCAGAACGAATGACCCCAACCGAATAAACTGTAAACCGGTTTCGAAGCAGACACGAAATAAACCAATTGCAAAAAAAACACAATAGACCTGTTCAATCTTCAGTTGACCTTACTGGCCCTCATCGTCCAGCCGAAACATTTGGCTCTCAGCGCATTCTGTTCGATCAACTCAACTATGTTTCGGCCTGGTTCCCAAACCGGTGTTTTCCCACTTCGGCGTTGCTCCGAAAAATATTCAGTGATATGGCCCATGGACCATGGGAAGCATTCAGAAACTGACTGGACTAATAGCGGAACTTGAACACGGCGGTGATCACACCCGGCTGTATGCGGCCAAAGCTGCCTTTAACTTCAAACACTCCTGGCTGGAGATGGCCCAGGCACTGGTGGAAGCGCATCATGCCAATCGGTTTGTCGACTGGGGATACGATACCTTCCTTGACTACTGCGATATGGAACTGGGGCTCAAGAAAGCCATTGTGGACAAGCTGATGGTGTCGTTCAACGTGCTGCAGCAGGCGGCGCCGCACAAACTGGAGGATATGGGTCAGGCCGAGGTCATCCCCAGCTATCAGTCTTTGGACTATTATGCCCGCGCCACCGGCGAACTGCGAATCGACGGCTGTCCGCCCAACGACGCGCCCTATGGCGACCTGTCTCCGGAGCTCAATCAGCAGCTGTACGACGCGGTCTTTGAACAGGGGTGTACGCCCAAACAGCTGCGGGATCGTTTTGACCCGGTGCTTCGCCCCAAAACCCCCACCGAGGAACAGAAGGAACACACCAAAAAGACCATCGCCACCACCCGCAGGCTGCTGGAACAGCTCGAAACCCTGGATGGCATTTCCCATGACACCATCGACACCGCCAAACGGGCCGTCACACGACTCCACGAGGAGATGGATCAGCTGATGACAGATCTTGATATTCTGGCAGCAGCCGAGGAAGATTGAAATAAACTGTCGATTCGAATTCCAGTTTCGTTTATATAAATACAACATTAATAAACAAATAAACACATTATGCAAACCACCGAACAGCGGATTGCAGCAGCTCAATGACCGAGAAAAAGAAGACAGTCTCAACCCGGGTATTCGTTGAAACCCCTGAACAAATCGATTTCGCCTTTGAAACGGCCGGCATCGGGTCGCGGGCGCTGGCGTATCTGATTGACCTCCTCATCCGCGCCGCAGTCATGCTGGTGGCGGTTATCCTGGTCGTTTCCATTACCGGGGGACAGCCATTCGGCATCGGCGTTATCGCGGTAATTTCCTTTGTGCTCGAATGGGGGTACTTTACATTGATTGAATGGCTGAACGACGGTGTAACGCCCGGCAAAAAGGCCCTGGGACTGCGGGTGGTGCGCACCAATGGGGTGTCGGTGGATCTGTATCGAAGCGCCATGCGAAATCTCCTCCGCGCCGCCGACAGCTTTCCGCCCATGTTTGCATTTTTCGAACTGTTTCCCATGCCATCCTACGCCGTGGGGATATTTGTCATTTTCATCACAGCCGGAAACCGGCGTATTGGCGACCTTGCGGCAGACACCATGGTCGTCATTGAGGATCGCAGTTATCTGGAAAAAATGCCCCCACTGCCAAAGGATGCCATGTCTTTCCCTGCCCATCAGGTGGCTGCATCGGGGATCACTGCCCGGGAGATGGCACGCATCGACGCATTTTTCAGGCGCAAGCGATTTTTTGGGGTTCAAAGAAGCGATGAGCTGGCCGAAATAATCGCCGCCCCCCTCGCGCGGCGAATGGGTGTATCGTACCAATCTCCGGTCCTCTTTCTGGCCGGCCTGCATCAGGGCGGATATGAGGAGCGCGCCAGCTACGCCGGAATTGACATGCTTTTAAAGGGGGGCCAATGAGCGGGGGTTCGCAGGAAGCACGGAAGGCCCGATGGGGTCGACTCGAACGGCTACTGGAACGCCTGGAGTCCAAAGGTCCCGGACGCATGGCCCAGGACGATTTGGACGAATTTGTCCATCTGTACCGGACCGCCTGTGGCGATTTGGCCAGGCTGCGCAGCGACAGCCCCGGACACAATCTGGAGACATGGCTCAACCGGATTGTGGCCCGAAGTCACAAAATGTTCCGCCCACGGGAAAAAGGGTCGCTCTCATCGCTGCTGCGCTTTTTCACCGTTGACTTCCCCACCGAAGTGCGGGCGCTGGGCAACGCACTGACCGTGGCCGCCCTGCTGTTCGCCGTCCCCCTGCTGCTGGCCGCATTCTATGTCTACGCCTACCCGCAAAGCGCCTACAGTCTCGCCTCCCCCGAGCAGCTGGACATGCTGGCCGACGCGTACTCGAAGGGCCATGCCGGGGGCCGTTCAGAAGACATGGACGCCCTGATGGCGGGGTTTTACATCAACAACAACGTGGGCATCGCGTTTCAGTGCTTTGCCACCGGCATATTCTTCGCGCTGGGCTCCGTTCTCGCACTGCTGTTTAATGGCGTGATTATTGGCGCCATTTCAGGATTTATCTGCGCATCGGGATATGCCAGCAATTTTCTGTCCTTTGTGGCGGGCCACGGGTCGTTTGAACTCACCGCCATCGTTCTGTGTGGCGCCACCGGTATTCGCATTGGCATGCTGCTGGTGAATCCGGGACCGTATACCCGTCTCGATGCATTCAAAGTACACGGCAAAAGCATCCTGAAGGTGGTGCTGGGCAGTGCCGCCATGCTCACAGTCGCCGCCTTCATCGAAGCATTCTGGTCCCCGTCGTCCGCGCCGGCCGTTGTAAAGTACGTGGTGGCCCTGGTGCTGTGGACTCTGGTCATCGCATGGCTG
>JAFGWT010000541.1 GCA_016937015.1 Deltaproteobacteria bacterium
AGGCCTTCGCGGGCATGACGATATATCTTCGCGGGCATGACGATATATCTTCGTTGTTATACCGCGCTCTGAGCGCGTTCCAGACCCCCTTTCCACATTGGCTCATTCAGCCGATTCCTGCCGATTCTTAATCGCGGCTGCCGCATCGTGACCGGCTCTTAAGAAAACCGATGTATCGACGTTATCAGATATTGTTCAAGGCATCCGTATCTGATGGAGGTGGCCATTTTGAACGCACTCAATATGCTGATTGTCGAAGACGATTTTTTCAGCCGCACCCTGCTTAGTGAAATGCTCAGCGCCTACGGGACGCTTCACGTGGCGGCCAATGGCGAGGAGGCTGTGGAAGCAGTTCGTGTCGCTCTCACCCAAAAATCCCCATACCAGCTGATATGCCTGGACATCGGGTTACCCGAGATGGACGGACACGAAGTGCTTCGCAGAATCCGGTCCCTCGAAATCAATCATAACGTTTCCCATGAAAAAACAGCAAAAATTATTATTATCAGTGCGTTGCAGGATGGTGACAATATTCTTGGCGCCTTTCGGGAACAATGCGACGGATATCTGGTAAAACCCTTCGATGAACATCGGTTCCGCGCCCTGCTGGATGAATTCGGATTCGCCATCAACCCAACCCCCTGAGTTCTCCGGACTCACATATCGCTCATAAAAAAAGAATGCCCTGTCACTGCGTCCGGTTTTGCGGTTTCGGTTGGGCTGTGATATTCATAGGCGCGACTGACAAACATTTAAGAACTTCATGCGGATACCGGAACAGGTGATTCATGACGAAGAAAATAATGCTCGATTTCCAGATTTTCACGATGACAGCAGAGCTGTTTGACACGCCTGTGGCCGACAGTCTTTATCAATCTCTGCCGCAGACCATTTCGCTCACCCACTGGGGGCGAGAAATGTACGGCAGCGTCAGCGGGCGCCATGGCAGTCATGCACCGGTTCCCCACATCCCCGTCGGCGGATTGGCCTATACAGACCAGGGGTCGTATTTTTGCGTGTTTTTCGGGCAGCAACCCGCCTGGCCGGTGGAACACATCGGCAGGGTGACAGAATCCGATTTGTCCGCGCTCGACCAGAATCGCCTGACAACGCTGACTATTTCAGCTTCAACCGGCGAAACGCAGCGATGACCCAGCTTTGCGACCAATTGATTGCAATAACAGACACCCTTGCGACTCAGGTGAATCGCCTCCGGTTTGCCGCCCCGGTGACCTATGTGTACAACCCGCTGATGTATGCCCGGGACCCTCATGTCAATTACATTAAAAAGTATGCCCAAAAGGGCGCCACCATCTGGGTGGGCATGAATCCGGGCCCCTTTGGCATGGCACAGACCGGCGTGCCGTTTGGGGACGTTTCCATGGTTCGCGATTTTCTGGAAATCACCGGCAAACTGGCCTCCCTGCCGGCGCAGCATCCAAAGCGCCCCATTGATGGATTCGATTGTCCAAGAAGCGAGGTCAGCGGGACAAGACTGTGGGGCTACGCGCGGCAACAGTTCGATTCACCAGCCACGTTTTTTAAAAAATTTTTCGTGGTCAATTATTGTCCACTGGTTTTCATGGGAGAAACAGGCAAAAACATCACACCGGACAAATTGCCGGCCAGTGAGCGGGACGCGCTTTTCGCCGTGTGTGACGCTGCGCTGGCGCAAATGGCCGAAGTTATACAGCCCCGATTTGTACTGGGTATTGGCGCCTTTGCCAAAGGTGCCTGTGAGCGGGCGCTCGTTGCACTGGATGTGAAAGTGGGGCAGATTCTGCATCCATCCCCTGCCAGTCCGGCCGCCAACCGGGGCTGGGCAGAGGCTGCACATAAGCAACTGACGGCGCTTAAGCTGATTTGAATTTATGCTTTATCTTTACAAAAGCAATCGGCTGGATTCTCTGCTCGACCAGTTGACTGAGCTGACCCGCGACGGGCAGAGCGGCCCCTTTGATTTTGATTTGATGTGTGCCCCGGACGGCATTCACGACCGGATGAAAATGGCTCTTGCAAAGGCCCACGGCATATTCTGCGGTGAAATCGTCAGTCCGCGCAATGGTGCGGAACAGATTATCAGCAGCGTGATTCCCCGCGAGGACCACCGACTGCCTCACAGCAGCGATGGGGTGCTGTTTTTCATATGCCGGTTTATTCTGACCCAGCTCGATTCGCCGGATTTTGCGCCGGTGCGTCGCTATCTGGGCACTCCTTACACCATGCACAAACTGCTGTCGCTGGCTGGGGTGCTGTCTGGCCTGTTTGGCGAATATACCGTCTATCGACCGCAGACGCTTTTGGAATGGCAAAAGGCGGCGCCCGGATGGCAGGAATCCATTATGGCACAAGTGGCAGCGGCGTTTGCGGCCAATGTGGGCGAGGGAGCGATTCAGGCGATAACCCGCCTGCGTTCGACGGACGTCACTGCGTCCCTGCCGCGTCGGGTCATCATGTTTGGCGTATCCACCCTCCCACCGATTTTTTTACAGCTTCTGGCTGCCATATCGGAATCAACCGATGTGCATCTGTTTGTTGTCACCCCAAGCCTTGATTATTTTGAAAGTACGCGCAGACAGCATCCGGAGCCCGGCGAGCCAGCCACACAGAATCCACTCCTTTCTCTTTTGGGCGTGCAGCCATCCCAGTTTCAGGATGCGCTGGTTTCTATCTCCAATCAGGTGGCGGTGGTGGAGCACGATATTTTTGACACCGCACTACCCCGCAGCGTTTTGGGGCAGGTCCAGAGGGGGCTGCTGTTAAACGATCCGTTTGTGCCCCTTTCGGATGCGCCGCCGGACACGTCAGTGCAATTTCATCAATGTACCGGAATCGACCGCGAAGTGGACGCCGTGGTGGCGTGCATATTGCGACAGATGATGGACAATGGGGTTGCGCCCACTGATGTGGTGGTGATGGCGCCGGATATTAATGCATACGCCCCGTACATCGAAGCGGCCATGATGCACACCGGCGTGCCGTATACCATTTCAGATCGCAGTATGTGCGCGTCTCCCGGCGCGCCGGAGGCGATCGATGCGCTGTTACAGCTGGCCTCTGCCCGACTGACACTGCAGGAAGTGTTTTCGCTGCTGGAGATGGCCCCTGTTAAAAAGCGATTTGCACTGGATGCCAGCGACGTGGGCAAGGTATGGAAATGGTGCCGTGACGCGCGCATTCGTGCCTGTATTGACGGCAGGCACCGCCGGCAACATGGACTTGAACCCTTTGAGGAAAACACCTGGCGCTTTGGCCTTAAACGATTGCTGCTGGGCATCGCCATCGAAGACGAGGCCGACCTGTTTGGCGGTGTATCCCCAATACCAGCATACACCGGTACTGAAACGACCATTCTGGGAAATGCGATAGCGTTTCTCGAAGCACTCTTTTCACTGGTGGAGGCCTGTCAGACGCCGCGTTCGGTAGCGGACTGGTGTGCATTGTGGGAGAGTCAGCTGACTGTTTTTCTGCCAGCCACCGCCGATGATTTCGCTGCGGTGCGCAGCGTGTTTCAGCATCTGGCCGACCATGCACAGACAGCCGCGTTTGATACCGAAGTGGATTTCGCCGCATTTCAGTCGATGCTTAAAGGACGGGTCGCCCGCGCCGCGTTTACATCCGGTAACGGTCCTGGGGTGCGATTTTCGTCATTTCGTTTCCTTAGGGGAGAGTCAATACCGGTCATTGCACTGTTGGGGATGAATGAGGGACAGTTTCCAGGGGACAGTCATTCGCCATCATTTGATCTGATTGCAGCCCAGCCTGTCAACGGCGACAGAGATCTGCGCTTCGAAGGGTATCACATGTTCCTGGAGTCCGTGATGGCGGCATCCACACAACTGCTGGTGTTTTACGGCGGCGCAAGGGAATCATCCGGGCATCCGGTAAAACCCTGCGTCCCGGTTCGGGAATTGCGAGATGCGATGAACACCCTTATCGTGCCCTCTGGCCAAAAGGCGGATGAGGCACCTGTTCAGCTGTATCATCCGGTACACCCCCACGACCCCGCATATTTTTCAGCCACCTCACCTGAGTATGTCAGTTACAATCGCGCTGACTTTCAGGCGGCGCTGGCACAGCGTCAGCAAGCAATGGGCCGCGACGGGTACACCGCGAAAGCGGATGTGGGCGTCAGATTCGACGAAGATATGTTTGGCCGGTCCAACGAAATCCCGAAGGAGGGGGTCACGCTGTCCCTTGGTGATTTTTTCAGATTCTGGAAAAACCCGGCGCTGTTTTATCTGTCGCACTCTCTGGGGCTGGCGTTCATTGCCCCTCGTGAATCCGCGCCGGACGATGAGCCACTGCAGCTGGAACGACTGGATGAGTGGCTGGTGGGACAGCGGTTTATTGACATGATTCTGAACCGCAAAAACTGGCCAGAAATATTGCCACTGTTGCGCTCACTGGGAATAGCGCCAACTGGAAATCTGGGTGAGTTTTACGCCAGTCGTGTCTATGAACGGGCAGCGCGCATCTCCTCTGCGGTGGCCAATGAGCACATTACCGATAAAAAAAGCGAATGCGACGTCGACATCACAATCGATTCAACGATGGGGCCACTGCGACTGAAAGGACCGCTCCAGCTCTACAATGATTCGGTTTTTGAATACAGCTACAGTCGCGTCAAAAATGACACACGCCTCAAACTGATGCTTCAGTATCTGATCGCCCGCACCACCCGAGAGATGGCGCAGTCAGGTCCACAGGATAGCGCCGCCACACTCATCGGCCGGGAGACCACAGGGCCCCAAACCGTTCGATGTGAATACAAAATGGATTTGGCGGATATTCCCGCCACGCTGTCACAAATTTCGGCATGGACAATTATGGGTCTGTCCAGACCATTGGCGTTTTCTGTCGAAGACGCGTTTCAGTTTGCAAAGCGCGCCAAAAGTCTTGCCCCAACGCAACGGGATGCCCTGCTGCGAAAAACCCTGCAGGCATTGACACAGGGGTTGCAACAGGTGTCGCCGCCTGAAGCACGGGCGCTGCTGGATACCGGTGTCATCCAAAGGGGTGAAGCGGAATTTTTACAAATGACGACGCAGGTTGTGGCGCCGGTTATCGAGCACATGTCGGAGCAAAAGCTATGAGGAAAGGTCACAATGAAAGGTCATAATGCAGCGATTTGATGCAGCCAGTCAGCCGCTTTTGGGCGTCCATTTGATTGAGGCCAGCGCCGGCACGGGAAAAACATACAGCATTACCCTTTTGGTGCTGCGTCAGATTGTGGAAAAAGGCATTCCCCTTGAACGCATTCTGGTGGTGACATTTACCGATGCCGCCACTGCCGAGTTGAAGGAAAAAGTGTATCAGCGTTTGTCTGATGCGATGATGTATCTGGAACAGGGCGCGGAAATGGTCCCCAAAGGGGAGGCGGCCATCTATCAACAGATTTTTTCAAATATCAATCCTGCCGACTGTAAACAACGCCTCAGACAGGCGCTGCTGCAATTTGACCGTGCGCAGATTTTCACCATTCACGGTTTTTGCAGGCGGATACTTTTTGATAACGCCTTTGAAATCGGACTGCGGTTTGGCCTTGAACTGACAAAGGAAAGCAGCGCTTTTTTTAACACCCTGGCCAAGGATTTCTGGCTTGCCTATTGCGCGAAAAAGCCCCCATTGCTTATTGACCTGTTCCATCGCCATGAGTTGGGCGTGGAAACACTGGCGACGCTTGGACAGCGACTTTACAGCAAACCGTCGATTCTGATTCGGTCGGTTGGAACAGTTCGCAATGGTGTGGATTTGTATATGGGTGCGTACGCCATGGCGCGCAAGGTGTTTTGGGAGTGTGCGGACCGTTTGCCAGGTATGTTTCTTTTGGCCAAAGGCATAAACAAAAGGAGTTACTCAAAAGCCACCGTCCCCCGCTGGGTTGAAGACGCCAAACTCATTTTTGCTGAGAAATCACCAGTGACCATGGTTCCTGATTCCCATTCGCTGGAGCGGTTTTCCTGGTGTCAAATGGTGGAGACCGCCACGGCAGATATACAGATTGAGGAAACTGTTTTTTTCAAGGCGGTGGATGCATTGCTGGCAGCAAGAAAAAGACTCAATGAGGAAGTGGCTGCCCTGCGTTATATATTTACCCAATATGTGGAGGATATTGGTCGACGCCGCAGGGAAAAGGAGGGTCTTGTATTTTTCGATGATTTGCTGCTCGAACTGCAAAAGGCGCTGTTGGGCGATAATGGCCCGGCGTTAAAAAAGATTATCAAAATGCGCTACGACGCTGCGATGATTGACGAGTTTCAGGATACCGACAGCACACAATACGATGTGTTTAAGTCGCTGTTTATCGATGAGCAGATTCCTTTTTTCATGATTGGCGACCCCAAGCAGGCAATATATGCATTCCGTGGTGGCGATATTTTCACCTACATGAGCGCCGCCAAAAAAGTTGAGGACAATGCATGGTCCCTTGGCATTAACTGGCGGTCGTCCAGAGACCTGGTATCTGCGGTCAATGAGATGTTTCTGACACGTAACGCGTTTTTATTCGACGCCATCGCGTTTCATCCGGTGTCGCCCCATCCCGCAAGCGACAGTGTGCTGACATACGACAGCCAAAGGGAACCCGGGTTTCAGTTTTTATTTTGCACAAGAACCGAATCCAACTGTAAGAGAAACAAAGACGACTCGTGGAAGCAACTGGCGGCGACAGGTGATGTTCAGGTACAGCGGTTGTGTCAGGATATATCAACTGTTTTAAGCGGTCGGGCACACATCAACGGAAACCCAATTACTGCCGGGGATATTGCGGTTTTGGTCCGCAAGCACGATCAGGGACGGCGTGTTCGCGACGCATTGGCGCAAATTGGAATTTTGGCGTCCATCAGCAAAACCGAGTCGGTATTTGAGACCGTCGCCGCAACCGAACTGTTTGAGGTGATGCTCGCCATTTCTGAGAACAGTGTGGCCCTGCTGAAAACCGCACTCTCAACCATTGCTTTTAATATCAAAGGACCGTCACTGTTACATCTGGTTAGCAGCAACGACCGACTGGACAAATACCAGGCCGCGTTTTCGGGATTCAGACAGACCTTCGAAAATCACGGCATTGTCGCATTGATTAACGAGTTACTGACGTACGAAACCGTATCCGGCGACGGCGGATTGAAGGCCCGTGTTTTAAAGGCGGGCGAAAATGCGTACTTAACTGACTTTTTGCAATTGCTGTCCATTCTGGGAAATGCATTTTTTACACGGCGCGTCCCATTTGAGCAGGTCCTTGAGCAACTGGAAAAATGGCTGCATCTTAAACCCACAGATGAGGCGTTTACCCGCCAGGGGGAGACAGACACCTCTGCGGTTCAGATTCTCACCATCCATAAAAGCAAGGGACTGCAGTTTCCGGTGGTATATCTGCCGTTTTCACTGAAAGATACATTGGCGCACAAAAATGACGTGGTCATCTTTCACGATCCGACGGCAGAAAATACCGAAGTGTGCGACCTGAATGTGCCACCTCCCGACGATGCGCTTCGGCTTCAGGAAATGGAACAGCGAGCTGAAAATATGCGCCTGCTGTATGTGGCGCTGACCCGGGCGCAACACGCCTGCAAAGTGATTTTGGGCAACTTCAACGGGATGGAATCGTCATCACTGGCCAGACTGCTGTTTGGCGATGACACCGATGCCATCCGCCGCATGGACGATGCGGCATTAGTGGAAAGGCTCACTGCATTTTGCCAAAAATGCGGCGCGGTGGTGATCACCGAAGAAGACAGCGCCCAAAGACATCATGAGCGCCCTGTTTTTGCGGACACGCACACAGAGGCCCCAACAAATGGGGTGGCATCCCTTGCGCTGATTGAAAATTTTACGCCGCTGCAGTTTCGCGCCTTCAGCTGTCAGATGCCCAAAGTACGCAGCCACGCCAGTTTTTCCAGTCTGATTCACAGCGCATTGCACTACAGCGAATCACCCGAGTTATCGGAGACGGGGTTTGGTGTATTGACCGCCAATGGCCACGGGGATTCGGACATGGCGCTTAGCCAGTCGGACTATTCAAATGGCTTTTTAGGGTTGCATCCGCAGTTTGGCCGTGGGGCGGTCTTTGGCAGCATGGTGCACGACATTTTCGAAACCCGCTTTCGATGCAAAGAAAACCCAGTGCCACTGGCCACGATAGCCGATACTGCTCTTTCAAAGTACGGACTTAAAGGAGACTTTCCTGCAAATGCACTGACCGAATGGATAGATGATGTGTTTGCCGTGTCGCCAGACAACGCCGTGTCACTGGACACAATTCAGCGCAGCGGCAACGCCCTGCCCGAAATGGCGTTTGTCATTCCAGTTGACGATAAAGCGCGCTTTTCTCCGGACGGACTGCGGGACGCGATGACGATTGGCGCGATGGACGACACGTATGCCCGATACGCCCGGCAACTCAGTTCGCTTCATTTTTCGTCGCTCATCGCATATCTGAAAGGATTCATTGACCTGGTATATGCGCAAGAGGGTAAATTTTATATCGCCGACTACAAAACCAATGACCTTGGAAACAGGCAGGATAATTACACGTCTGACGCCCTGAAAACCGATATGGCTGCACATCACTATTATCTTCAATACCACCTGTACACCCTGGCGCTGCATCGGTATTTAAAATGGCGACTTCCCAATTACAGTTACAGCGACCATTTTGGCGGCGTGTTTTATCTGTATGTCCGCGGCATGTCATCGGCCTGCAGCAGTTGTGGCGTGTTTATGGATAGACCGCCAAAGGAGCGGATTGAAGCCCTTGATGCACTGCTTCGCAGTGGAGAGAATGGTGAATCATGAACCACACTGGAATTGACCGGGAAGATTCGCTGTCTCCCATCGATGAATATTTTGCCACAACGATGCTGAACCTTGCCGGCGAAACAAGTCCAACGGTGGCGCGCCTGCTGCAACTGGCCTGCGCGGCTGCCCGGCATGGCGACGTCTGCATTGATTTAAAGGACGCGGGCACCCGCTCACTGTTGGCTTCACCGGGAATCACTCTGCCGGTGTTGGCCGATATGATGCCGGCGCTTTTAAAAAGCCCGTTAATTGGCGATGGCAACGCCACCACACCACTGGTGATGGATAGTTCAGGTCGCATCTACCTGCATCGTTTCTGGCACACCCAAAATCGTCTGTTAAAGGGCATCATCGCCAAATCGACACTGACCGATACCCACTCTCTGCCGGACGACCCGGTGTCGCGCGCGATTGAGGTGGCACACCATTCCAACTTTCTTGTTATAACGGGTGGCCCTGGCGCGGGGAAAACCACACTTGTCGCCACAGTCATTGCGTCACTGTTAACTCAAAAGCCCGAACTGCGAATTGCCGCCTGCGCCCCCACCGGCAAAGCGGCGGTGCGTCTGAGGGCGTCATTGGACAACAGTAGGGTGTCGCCCATGCTGACCGACCGCTTCTCAGCAACGGTTCTTTCGCGTTTGCCCCGTCAGGTCAGCACCATTCATAAGCTGCTGTCACCAGTGATGCACACTGGAAAATTTCGATATTCGGAAGACCGCACCCTGCCCATTGATGTGCTGGTGGTCGATGAGGCCTCCATGGTGGATTTGCACCTGATGGCCGCACTCTTTTCTGCGGTCCCCAGTGACGCCAAAATCATTTTGCTTGGAGACCAGAGCCAGCTCGCTTCAATCGAGCCGGGACGCGTACTCGGCGACATCTGTTTTGCAGCAAGGCACGAGAGGCCCGTCCAAAACAACCCCGTCGCCCAAAGTGTCGTCACACTCGCCGGCAGTCACCGGTTCAGTCAACACAGCGACATCGGCCAACTGGCGACTGCAGTGAATACCGGCGCCAGCGACACCGCACTGCGGTTACTCCTTCAACCCGAATCCGACGAACTCGAATTTGTGGATGTGGAACACCCGGATGCGACGACGAAAATGACATCGCTTATTAACACCCTGTACCTCAACGCCGCAAAAGCGACTGACGCGGCTCAAAAACTGCGGCAATTTGATTCGGTCCGCATTTTGAGCGCCGTAAACAACGGGCCGTTTGGGGTCCACGCCCTGAACCGAATGGCCGAAGCCCAGCTCGAAGCCATGGGCGTCATCCGAGTGACGGGCGAATGGTACGACAGCAAACCCATTATGATTCCCCAAAACGATTACAGCGTGTCACTGTTTAATGGGGATACCGGTGTGATTGTTTCAGACGGCGGTCGCCTTTGGGCCTGTTTTGGCGGAGACGACAGTCAGATTCGCCGACTGTCGGTGTCCGCAATGCGACATCCTCTGCCGGCTTATGCAACAACCATTCACAAATCGCAGGGCAGTGAATTTGATCACGTGGTTCTGGTGATTCCGAACATTTCTCCCGTGCTCTCGCGGGAGCTGCTGTACACCGCTGTCACCCGCGCAAAACGAAAGCTCACCATATTCAGCAGCCCCGACGTGATTCGTCATTGCGTCACCCAACCGACCAGACGCGCCTTTTCACTGGGGTACCATCTTTGGGGCGTGGAAGAAAATGCGTCGCCAACACACCACACTGTGACCTGATTGATACGCCAACGCTGATTGCACGTGGCAGTTTGTGCAACGCAGCGTGGCAATTGCAATGTTCAGATGGCACGGAATCGCATGTTTTCGCTGTGACAAAGTCACTGCGATTCCCCATGACCAGACGTGATTTTCCATGGCATGGTTGTTGCTGTATCGCATTTTCAATAAACACGTATAACCGCTTTTGCAGAAGACACCGACTTCTGCGCAACTGAGGAGTTTACCCATGAAAAAACTGTCACTGATACTTTTAAGCACCACAATGCTGTCGATACTGATAACTGGGTGTGCAGAAGACAACGACAACGATACAGCGTCCACTCCGGCAAATGTGAATCTGACCCAACCCTACGGTGCGCCCCTTGTGAATGAATGCCTGAAACTGTCTGCATGCGGTGAAGGCACCGTGGATGAATGTCTGTATAATTTCCTTGGAAATGACGATGGTTACAGTATCGAATCCATCATCACAAAACAGATGTTTCAGACGCGACAAAGCTGCATCGCGGCGGCCAATGACTGTGATGCCGTTAGCGCCTGCATCAGCCAAAGTGAAGCGGATCTTCTGAAAAGGACTCCTGAAAAAAAATGTCAGGGATATCCTGAGGACAGGTGTGAAAACGATCAATTCATCTGGTGTCTGGGTTACGATGGCGAATCTGCGACTGAACCAACCCAACTTGTATTTGATTTATCTCTCATGAATAAAACCTGCAATTCAGCCGGAACATACGCAGCCGACCCAACCCATACAAAATGCAACGCAATTAATTTTCCCTATGGCAAACGCTGCAATGGCGCCATGGTCGAAGAATGTGTGGATGGGCAATTAATGAGTTATGACTGTCGCCATGTGGACGCTGCCTTTACCTGCACCATGCGCGAAGGAGATCAGGCCCTCTGCTCTTTGCCCGACATCAGCGCCCAATGCGCCGACCTCACCACCGATCTGTACACCACCGGCAGCCAATGCACCGGCAACACCGCCCAGATGTGCATCTCCGGAAAATACATCGAAGCCGACTGCAGAACCTTCGGCGCCACCTGCCAGACCGACGACTACGGCGTCTACTGCACCCTGCCCTGATGTAAAACCAATTTCCGTTTCTCCCCATTCACCGGTGCACCCCTGTGTCCCCACCAGCCCCTGTCCCTTTTTCAAAGGGACCACAGGGATTTTCCACTCGTCCAACCCAGTAGAACATATCGTGCCATTTACCAAATCCCCCATTTATCCCCCTTTTTTCAAAAAAGGGGGAGATTCAGTTCCTTTCTTTCCTGTTCGGCCCAATATGGAAACCGTAGCCCCAAAAGTGATTCCCCCCTGTGTCAGGGTGGTTGTCGCGCTGCGTTATTTGGCGGCTTTGGGGGCCTTGTATTTTTCGAACTGCGCGAAGAGGTCTTCGGGGGTGTTGGCGATGGTGAGCATGTGGCGGTGGTCGGGCTTAATGAAGCCTTGCTGAGTGGCGGTGTCGAGGAATTTCACAAAGTAATCGTAGTAGCCGTTAATATTCAGAATGCCGCAGGGATGGGGGTGAATCCCCAACTGGGCCCAGGTGAGCTGCTCGATGATTTCTTCGAGGGTGCCGTATCCGCCGGGTAACGCGACAAATGCATCGGAGAGTTCGAACATTTTTGTTTTGCGGGCGTGCATGGAATCCACCACATGAAGCTCTGACAACCCCGGATGTGCCCGCTCCGTGGCCAGCAAATCCGGGATGACACCGGTGACATGACCCCCGCCACTCAGAATCGTATCCGCCACAATTTTCATCAACCCGAGATTCGCGCCACCGTATACCAAATCAATGCCGCGCTGCACCATGGCATTGGCGAGCTGGCGCGCAGCGTCCTGGTAGATGCGTGAGTTCCCGATGCTGGAACCGCAGTACACACACAGTTTCATTTGGACTCTGCCGGTGACGATGCTGATATGGCTTTGGGGTGCATCCATTTTCCAACAGTATCGAACGGTCTGAATGCGGAACCGTCTGCCTTAATCACTGTTGTTTCTTCAATGGACAACCCAATCTGCCACTTTCCGCCCTTTTGCACTTCGGCATACGCCAAAAGAAGCGCCACATCATCAATACTTTCTTTGGCTTCCGGAGTGCCTATCCACGTTTCCAGCAGCGCCATATCGGGGTTGAGACCTGGGGCGCGACCGTCGAGAAGGGGCTTTTCGGCAAGTGCCTGTGCGCGTGCTTCGTATTCCAGAAGGATGTCGCCGCGCTCAATGGCATCAAGGTGTGCCAGGATTTCCTTTGCATGCACAGTGCTATCGCATTCTTCCTTTTCGAGCGCGCGGGTAAGCCAGGTGCGACATTCATCAAAGCGGCCCTGTCGGCCCACCAGCACTGCCAACTCCACATCGGCGCGGGCGTCTTTGGGATTCATCAGCACCACCGTTTTCAGGCTGGCCTCCGCTTCATCGAGTCGCCCCAGCGCCTCATGGATTTTGCCCTGAGTCAGCGCAAACAAAGGAAGAAGCGTCTGATGCACTGCGTTACCATTTTTTTCGAGATGCGCCAATGCGGCCTCGGGCTTGCCATCAGACAGCAGCTTTGCTGCCTCGCCAATTTTCGTTGCGGTGCGAAATCGCCGCCAGTAAATAATGCGAACAAGCAGTTCGATGATTTTCCAAAACACGTTGGTGCTGACCTGTTCCGACCTTAACTGATCGCGTTGACACTATTGGCGCAACCGATTCGCTGGTCTATGCTCAATTGTCACAAGAAGGATTCTGACGTGACTTGTTCCGTTATTTCTTTCCGGCCGCTTTGGCCTCTGGCAGCGGCTGAACGTCAGCGGCTGCATCCTTAATCAATCCGATTTTCTTTCGCAGGGCCGTATCAATTTTCGCGGTGATGTCTGGGTTTTCCTGCAGGAACTGTTTCACATTCTCGCGTCCCTGCCCAATGCGCGTCCCATCAAAGGAATACCAGGAACCGCTTTTTTCAACAATATCCTGTTCCACACCCAAATCGATAAGCGCCCCTTCGGCACTAATCCCCTCACCGTACATAATATCGAATTCGACCTCGCGGAAAGGTGGCGCCAGCTTGTTTTTCACCACTTTGACACGGGTTCGGTTGCCCACCACTTCCTCGCCTTTTTTAATTGCGCCAATACGGCGAATATCGATGCGCTGAGAGGCATAAAATTTAAGGGCGTTACCACCGGTGGTGGTTTCCGGGCTGCCGAACATCACACCAATTTTCATTCGAATCTGATTGATAAAAATAATGGCGGTGTTTGATTTGGAAAGTGTCCCAGTCAGTTTTCGAAGCGCCTGACTCATCAGCCGGGCCTGCAACCCCACGTGAGAATCACCCATTTCGCCTTCCAGCTCAGACCGGGGGGTCAACGCCGCAACCGAGTCAACAATGATTAAATCCACAGCGCCGCTGCGTACCAGCATATCGGCGATTTCAAGGGCCTGTTCTCCGCAGTCGGGCTGGGACACCAGCAACTCAGAAGTGTTAATCCCCAGCTTTTTGGCGTACGAGACATCAAGGGCATGCTCTGCGTCAATAAACGCGCACACACCACCCAGTTTCTGCGCTTCGGCCACCGCGTGCAATGTCAGGGTGGTTTTACCGGACGATTCCGGCCCGTAAATCTCAATCACCCGGCCTTTGGGATACCCGCCAATCCCAAGTATCATATCGATGCCCACCGAGCCCGACGGGATAACATCGACCCCCTGGGACAAGGCGTGTTCGTCGCCAAGCCGCATGATGGCGCCCTTGCCGTAATTTTTTTCAATGGATGCGATGGCTAAATTCAAAGCCTTCGTTTTATTCTGGTCGTCGTTTGTACTCATTATTCCTGTTCTCCCTGTTCCTCTGAATCGGAACCGATGAAGTTGTCGTCCCCTGTTTTTCCGTCGCCGTCATCCATGACCTGATCGTCATCGGCGTCAGAAGGGCTGTTTTCCTCGACCATCTGCGAGGTGTAGTCGTCGTCAGACGGGCTGTCCGTTGCGTCAGGCATCTCATCCATACTCCCTAAGGCGGATTCGGCCCCAGGCGGATTCGAGCGGGAATGCGGCCGTTTTTGCAGTGGCAGCTTCCAGAGCAACTGATAGTCCACACCACTGGATACCATATCGCTCTGATAGCAGACAAGCGTTCGCACCGTGGAGATGCAGTTCATCGGCTCCCTGAAGGCGTCTGTTAATTTTGTAATTTCCGCCAAATCGGCATTCTCCAGTCGCGCCAGCGTCACGTGAGGCGCGTATGGTTTTTCGGCCTCTTTAAACCCTATGTTCACCAGAACCTCATGCACCTGCCTCACCATTTCGTTCAGCGCGCCGGAAGGGTCATTGATGCTGCAATACAGCACTCTGGGTGATTCGGTATCAAAGACGCCAATATTGCCGGCCTCCATCTGGACTGGCACCATCTCGCGGGTTTTGATTTCAAGGGTGTCTTTAATCGCCTGAATCATCGGTTCGGTTATGTTGCCCAAAAATCGCACCGTGACATGCATATTTTGCGGGGGCACCCACCGAAATTTTGTCTGATATGCCCTGGTTTCCTTAATCAGATGCTGCTGCAGCTCGGATATTTTGGCAGCCGTTTTCAAGTCGAGATTAACAGCCAGAAAGCAACGAACAGTTTTCATTTTTTCTCCAGTAGCAGGCGCTGCAGCAATTGCAGCGCGGTCCACGTTGTCGCGGTTTTTACCTTTGTACGACTGTATCCTTTAAACAAGTATTTTTTATGGAAAATGGCGCTCCTCAAGGCGACGGCGATGTGAACCGTTCCCACCGGTTTTTGGTCTGTGCCCCCCCCGGGTCCGGCAATGCCCGACGTGGCGATGGCCGCATCGACGCCCATCCGCTGCTGCACGCCGATGGCCATGGCGCGCACCACCTCTTCGCTCACCGCCCCATAGGTTTCCAGCAGGTCAGATGAAACCCCAAGCATTTGATTTTTAATGCGATTATCATACGCAACCACGCTGCCCAGCACGTACTGCGACGCACCGGCCACATGGGTAAGCTCGTTGCAAATCATGCCGCCAGTGCAGGACTCCGCCGTCGCGACAGTCAGTCCCTGTGCGGCCAGAAGTTCCCCCACCACCTGGGCCAGGGGTTTATCTTCGGTGGTGATTATCCATTCATCCAGCAGCCGCACTAATCGCTGGTGAATCGAATGCACCTTGTCCTGGTTCGTTCCCGATATGGTGGTGGTGAGAATTGGATAATCAGCCCGATATGAAAAGACCACTTCCGGATGCGCGGTTTCGAGAGGGAGTAATCGCTCCTGCAGAACCGATTCACCAATACCGAATGTGGTGCAGCGCGCGGAAAAAATTCGGGGGCCGGCGGATGTTGCCAGCGGCAAAATGTGCCGGTGAAACATGGACTTCATTTCTGCGGGCACCCCCGGTAAAAAATACAGCTGGCAGTCACCGGCGACGACCCTGAATCCCGGTGCGGTGCCCTCCGAATTTTCAAGCACGACGCACCCCTCGGGTAAATCGGCCTGTTTCAGATTGATGGTCGCCATGGGAAAATGCCGGGCCGCAAAGCGCGCCTCAATCTGCGCCTGAGCCTCGGGAAATCGGTTCAGCGGCACATTGAGCGCGTCTGCCACCGCTGCGGCGGTGATGTCATCGGTAGTGGGTCCCAGGCCACCGGTACAGATGACTAAGTCGTATTCGTTCCACAATGATTTCAGAACGGCGGCCAGTTGGGTGCGGGAGTCGCCAATAACCACAATTTGACTGGTTCGAATGCCCGCCGATAACAGATGCCTGGCCATCCAGGATGCATTTGTATCGGTAATGGTGCCATTTACAAGTTCACTGCCGGTGCTGAGGATTGCCGTTTTCATACTGCATGATGTAACGCATTGTGCATTTGGCGGCTAGTCCTGATTTGAATGGGTGCGACAAAATATGTCGCATGCATCGGGGAGCACATTTTAAACATAAATACAATATTTCAATTTCAGCACATTCCATATTGGGCCACCATTGATTCGGTGATAGAATAAGGATTCGGTTTTCAAATTTAGTATCGGGAGGTCATATGAGACGATTAAATGTAACGCATATGTTTAAGGTGAGTGTTGCCCTGGTATTCGCCCTCGGCGCAGGCATGAATTGCGGGGGATGCGCCGACGACACGTCCGATAACGGCAGCGCGGGCACATACAGCGATCCGCAGAGCACCGACCCGCCCTGGGAAGGCGCCGCCACGTACCAAAGCGGGCCGACATTTGTTGCCCATGAGGACGCGGACATTTCGGTCATTCCCGACAGTGCCATCGCTGCCGCCAAACAGGACCTGCACATTGTTTACAATCACACATCCCATGGCAGTCAGCTGATTACCGGGATGAATGCACTGGCCGCCTATCCCGCCTTTGGCGACAGGTACGCCTGGAGTGACGATGGCAGTGTGGGACTGGATTTGGATGATGGCGGGATTCCGTCGGACTTCCCGGATCTCAGCCAGGGGGATTCCGTAGACGCCAATGGCGATACCCCATGGGTGGTGGCCACCCGGGCGCTGCTTGATGATCCGGCCAACGCGCATGTAAACGTGGTGATGTGGTCATGGTGCTCAATCAATGGACACGATGCGCAACGGTACGTGGACAACATGGAAAAACTGGTCGCAGAATATCCGGACGTTCATTTTGTCTTTATGACCGGTCATTCGGAAGGCACTGGGGAGGACATGACCCAGGACGGCGTGCACTACAACAATCAGCTGATTCGCGAACACTGCCGCACCAACAACCGCATTCTGTTTGACTTCGCCGACATTGAAGCCCACAACCCGGATGGCAACTACTACTGGAGCGCCAACATGCGCGACAATCTCGATTACGATGGCGGCAACTGGGCGGTGGAATGGATAGCCGCCAACCCCACCCATGACTACAGTCTGCTCACCACCGGCACCGGGGTTGATGGATTTGACGGCACTTCCGGATGCGCCCACTCGGACAGTCCCCAGGAAGCCAACCTCAACTGCGTGCAAAAAGCCGCCGCTGCCTGGCACCTCTTCGCGAGACTGGCCGGGTGGAATCCGGGCGCGTGATCCTTCTCAAACACGGAGCGGAATACCCCAATACAGGTGATGGGCCAGTGAATGGCCCGGCCAATGGCCCACTTAATAATGATAACCTCATCAGAAGAGAGAATCGCCGCACGCTTTGGCATTTGAGATTGAGATAATATCAGCGGTTCGTCATCGGAAGTTTTTGACACCTGGGGCTTACATTGATAGCCTGAAATCATAACAATCCGTACCCATAACGCCGCCCTTTTACCGATGAAAGTACAGAAAATGAATCTGACTAACAAATCCGTTGCCTCTAACAAATCCGTTACCTCCCGGCGCCATATCAGCCTCATCCAGTTCCCCGCTGCGGTGACTTTGCTGATATGTTTTGGACAAACCGCCATGGCAGCAAACCCGGCGCCTCCCCCTCCCCTCACTGCGCAGTTATCTCCCAGTGACGCCGACGTCCCTGGCGCCAACCCATCGGATGCATCATCTGCCAGCGCACCGGCACCTGCACAATGTACTCATGGTTGTATTCCTTTTTCGGATGTGGAGACCATTCGTGGCGACGGTTCCATCACCCGCACCCGCTGTACGTTTGGATGTGTCGCCACAGAAGAAGTGAACACCTACAAAATCCCGCCACCGCCTCCCCCACCGGTTGCCGCGCCCCCAGCCGCCACTCTACCTGCGGCCGGCTCGACCGGTGCCGCCGGCGCGCCCCCCGTGTTACCGCCTGACCCCAGCCGACCAGTGGACGGCGGCATGACAAGAATGGTCTGGCAGCCCACCGCCATCGGGCTGAAAAAAAAGGAATTCAGACTGCTCGGGCTGGGCGCCGGCTACTGGCAAATGGAGGCGGGGGTCACCGATCACTTCATGCTTGGCGGGGCCGTTGTGCTGCCGGTATTTATCATTGGCGGCGGCATTACAGCCAAAGTGCATTCCCAAATTGGCGAGAATGCGGCCATATCCGTGTCGGGGATTGCCCTGTCCGGCGGTCCGTATTTTGATGATATCGATGCGTTTATTATTGTTGAGGCCATACAGCCCACAGTCACGTTTTTTAGCAGTGACCACACACACATGTTTAACATCTCGCTGGCGATTGGCGGGTTTCAGTTCTGCGACAAAGACCATGATGATTATTATTACAACGACCATGGCAGCAGCGGATATGAGTGTGAATCCGAAGGCGGCGTTCTGCTTGCGCCCAGGCTGGGGTATCGTGTGGCGGTTCATCGCAAGGTGGCCCTCCAGCTCGAATGGATAATGCCCATGGAGACCGAATGGCGCGACATGAACGGACAGATTCACTTCATCAGCTATGGCATCCAGTTTCACGGCGACACCCTCTATTCGGATATCGGTTTTCTCTTTCCCGCCATCGCCGACGTAACAGACGAAATCATTGAAATCTTTCCCCTCGGCATCCCATATTTCACACTGGGATTTAAAATCTGAATTCAGCAGGCAAATAGTGATTGTGTTGTGACAATCCAGGATAGATAACAATGCGCTGGAAAGGTTTTTAAAACGGCATTGCAAATGACAGAAGAACAATTTCCCAACCCCTTACCCGGCATTTCCGTCCCCAACCCCGAGGAGTTGAAAACGCTGGTCACCATGGAGATGCCGTTTGGTCGGTTTAAGGGGACGGTGCTGATTGATTTGCCTGAGCCTTACGTGGTGTGGTTTAAGCGGCAGGGCTTTCCCAAAGGCAAGCTGGGAAATCTGCTGGAAACCCTTTACGAAATCAAAGTGAATGGTCTGGAATCGCTGGTTCGACAGTTGAAGCGGTAGTCGCTGCCGCCCTGCAATCAAGCTGTTTTAATCGCAATGGGGAATAACACCGTGATCTTCATGGGTTTTAATCAACGTGTCGCCGTTGAACTCATACATGTATGACCGGGTATATTCCAGGGTGTTGACCGTTTCGCCCCTGTCATCGGTGCAGTCAACAGTGACCTCGTCGGTGGCTTCCACGACATTGGGACGCCAACGGAGTTTCGCTGTGGAGTGAAGCACACCGCGCTGGTCGCCAACTAACTGTTCATTGGCACGGGATTGAATTTTTCCGGCCAGAACCATTCGTTCTGCCAGCTGCAGCCAGACATCATCGCCAAAACTGTTGGTGACGCTGCCCAAATCCGCTCTGCCGTAAGGCACCGCCCACACGTTTTTTTCCGACAGTCGGTGAAAGGTGGCCACTCTTGGCGCATCCATCGTCGCATTCCAATTGATGCCGGGAATAATGGCGAGATTGCCGTTTTTATATTCGGCAAGCACCAGCGCACCGGATTCATTCGATTCTTCCCGCGAAGTGATGACATATGCCAAAAGCCGCCCATCATCGAGGTTTTGCCGGTACCCAACAATGGGATATTTTTTCGCATCCCAGCCGTAGTCCCGAAGATCTCTTTCATCGATGGGGGAGAGTCCGTCAAAGACACTTATTTTTTCACCCAGACAGGTTTGGGCCCCGGCAACCCGCCCCGTGATGCGATCGTACGATGGAAACAGTGCCGCCAGAATATCGTGGTCTCTTACATCATGGGCCACATATATGCCACTCGCCTTTACCGGAATTGCGCAACGGCTCACGCGGGTTTCTTTTTTTGGAGCTGACCGCCAGATATCCACATCGGAAATGGCCAGCTGAGGCCACTGATATCCCGCCGCATTTTCGACGAACAAAAGGCGGATGGTGGTGGCTGTTGTGTTAATGTTGTCGAACACGATGCGCCGGACATGCTTGCCGCCGGTTTTTACGGCCACCTGTTTGCCGTCGAGCAGCAGCTTAACCTTTTGTGCTCTTGAATTGCCGTAAAACAGCGATTCAAATTTCTGACTCATTTTTTCCCAACCAGTGATGAGCACAATGGTGGAAATTGATTGGGGGGAATCGAATTTAAATTCGAGCCATTCACTGTTGGGGGCGTCGCCCCTTGCATTCCAGGTGGTCTGGGTGATGCCATCGAGCACATGGCCCGGGGGATGCTTTAAAAAGTGCGAAGATGCACTGACTTCATTGACCAGCCGATTGAGCCACAGCGCCGTATCATTCGCTGTGTCCTTCGCCGTGTCCTTCGCCGTATCTTTGGCCTTTTCCGTTTCCCTTTTTGTTGACGCAGACTTTTCCCCCGAGGGGGGCGTCTGGGGATTGCCGGCAGAGGACGATGCCACACTGGCAGTGGTATCGTTGGGATTTTCATTGTCCGACGTTGACGACGGGGGCGGCGCTGAATCATTTTTCGACGGCCCGCAGGCTGAAATTCCCAACTGTATTCCCAATAAAATGAACAGTATTCTCTGCATTCGCACAAAGCACCTTCTTTCACTCACATTGCAATATACAGGATGTACTGCGCAAACGAAAATCCGCAACCGGATTTCACAGCAACTGTTACAGCAACGGTTAAAGGCGTCGACTCAGACAAAAAAATCGAGGAAAAACGAGGAAGTGCTGTGCGATTACACCCAGTCTTCGGAGAGGAGTTCACCTTTGAGACTGACCACAATTTTTTTGATGGGCACTTTTCGCGTGGCGCGACTGGCCGCTTCCTTTGCCAGACCCAGCAAACCGGTGCAGCAGGGCACTTCCATGATCATTACGGTCAGCGTATTGATTTTGGCATCATCAATCATGGCTACAAGTTTGCGCAGATAGGTGTCCTGTCCATCATCCAGTTTGGGACAGGCCACCGCCAGCGCTTTGCCCTGCAGATACGACTGATGAAAATCACCCACTGAAAACGCCACGCAGTCTGCCGCCAGCAGCACGTCCGCACCGATATAGTATGGCGCAGTGGGACTCACCAGATGCATCTGGATGGGCCATTGCCGCAAGGCAGACGAGGTGGGGCCGCAATTTTCGGCTGGTTTTACAGTGCCCTTTGGCTGGTCTTCAAACGTTATCGTTCGCATCCCCGGGCATCCGCCGCCGCCCCCATGGCCATGACCGTGATGGCCACTCGCAGCCACTGAACGAACGGGGCTGGATGACGCGGTGGGCGTTTGCCTTATATTCGCTTCCACTGCGGCTTCATCAAATTCATCGGCTTCGCGTTCTTCGATGGTAATCGCATCTTCGGGGCAGTCTCCCAGACAGGCACCCAGACCATCACATAAATTATCGGCCACCAAACGCGCCTTGCCATCGATGATTTGAATGGCGCCTTCCGCACAGGCAGGCACACACAGTCCGCAGCCGGTGCACTTCTCCTCATCGATTTTTACAATACTTCGCTTTGCCATCGTTTAGCCGACCATCGCCGCCACATCGCCCGCCACCGTACCGATGGGTTTAATGTCGAAATTCTGTACCAGCACATTGACCACATTGGGTGACAAAAACGCCGGCAGCGTTGGTCCCAGACGGATGCCTTTAACCCCAAGGAACAACAGGGCCAGCAATACGGTGACGGCCTTTTGCTCATACCAGGCAATGTCAAACTCGATGGGCAAATCGTTGATGTCTTCGAGGCCAAACACTTCCTTGAGTTTCAACGCCACCACTGCCAGCGAGTAGCTGTCGTTGCACTGTCCGGCGTCCAGAATTCTCGGAATGCCGCCAATGTCGCCCAAAGGCAGTTTGTTGTAGCGGAACTTGGCACAGCCGGCGGTAAGGATAATGGTATCATCCGGCAAGGCCTTCGCCACATCGGTAAAATATTCCCGTTCGCTCTGACGTCCGTCGCACCCGGCCATCACAACAAATTTTTTAACTGCACCGCTTTTAACCGCATCAACCACCTTGTCTGCCAGTGCCAGCACCTGGGCATGGGCAAATCCCCCCACCAGCGTTCCGCTTTCGAGTTCCTTTGGCGGCGCACAGTGTTTGGCCTTTTCGATAACCGATGAAAAATCCTTTTGGCCGCTGGCGTTTTCTGCGTTCAGATGGGTCAATCCCGGGAAACCGGCGACACCTGTGGTGAATACGCGATCCCGATAACTGTCGGAAGGGGGAACAAGGCAATTGGTGGTCATTAAAACAGGGCCGTTGAATGCATCAAAGTCCCGCTTCTGATCGTACCAGGCACCCCCGTAGTTACCCACAAAATTATCGTACTTTTTAAATGCCGGATAGTAGTGCGCCGGCAGCATTTCCCCGTGGGTGTACACATCAACGCCAGATCCTCTAGTCTGCTCAAGCAGGTCCTCCAGATCTTTCAAATCATGGCCCGAAATCAGGATGCCGGGATTATTGCGCACGCCCAGCTGCACTTCGGTGATCTCCGGATTGCCATATGCGCTGGTATTGGCTTCATCGAGCAGCGCCATCACTGTCACCGCGGTTTCACCCGCCTTTAACACCAGGCCAATCATTTCATCCTGGCTCAAATCCTTTGTGGTGGACGCCATTGCCTCAATAATAAAATCGTAAACGTCCTGACTGGTTTTACCGAGCGCAGCCGCGTGACTTGCATAGGCGGCCAGCCCTTTTACACCGTACACCAGCAGTTCTCTAAGCGAGCGTACATCTTCGTTTTCCTGACTGAGCACGCCCGCCGCAGCGCCTTTGGCTTCGTATTCGCCGGCATCGCCAGTCCAGGTCACGGAATCATGGGTCAACTCCGCAACACTGACACCGGCCTTTGCCAGACTCTCTCTGAGCATGTCTCTGGCAACCAGCACTTTAGCCACCCAGCTGCTGATGGCCGCAGAATCAAAGTTCACGTTTGTAACCGTAACGAACAGCGCATTCTGAACCAGCGTATCGGCATCCCCGACCGCAACACCATTTTGTTTAGCCTTTTCGGCTACCGCACTTAAGCCCTTTACGGCATGCACCAGCATATCCTGGAGATTGGCCGTATCCGCTTCTTTACCACACACCCCTTTTTTGGTGCAGCCCACGTTCTTCAGCGCTTCCTGACATTGATAACAAAACATACTCATTGTGATTTCCCTTTGGTCCTTTTGGGGTCAAAGTTACTGACCCAGTTAAATTGGCAAAGCGGTTCCTATTTACCAGTTTAATGCGGCATGTCAATTAAAATATTTTTTTTCCGCGACAGTGAACCAATCCTGGATGTGCCAACAGTTAAACGACTGGAATGATATCTAACAGGGAAAAGTATTCAGCGATTTACGACATCTGCCAGGGTGACATTTGTAAAATGGCTGGTCACCCGATTTTGCACGTCATCAATGAGATTGCCAAAAACGCAGTGGGCGATGCCACAGTGTTTGGTGCCCAATATACAGGCATCGTGTATGGATACAACACCATCAATGGCTTCGTAGACATCCTTTAAGGTAATGTCCGCCGGGTCCCGGGCGAGAATAAATCCGCCCCGCGGTCCGCGTATGGACCTGACCAGACCCGCGCGGGTGAGCCGCTGCAGCACCTTGCTCAGGTGATTGGCCGACACCTTAAACACCTCAGCGGCTTCAGCGGTGGCGATTGGTCGTTGTGATTCGTACTGCTCAGCCATGTAGGCCAGCGCATGAATCCCCAGATTTGCGGCGTCTGAAATTTTTAAAAACAAGGGTTCCTCCAGCAAACAGGCATTAGAGTACCACAAAGAAAAATATTGTGAACAGAATATTATGAAAATTTGTCCATTTCCACCATTTCGCGAATTTTTTACTTTTTTTTTGCGACACCCCAGCGCCGTTGCCGGTCTCCTGTTTGCAGAACACAACGCATATTCAGCCAACGGCCTGACATTAAAGGAGAATAAAGATGAGTAATGTAAAACATATCACAGACGCGGATTTTGAAACCCATGTGGCCCAAAGCGACGTTCCCGTACTGGTGGACTTTTGGGCTCCCTGGTGTGCGCCCTGTCGAATGGTGGGGCCGGTTTTGGAGCAAATCGCAAAAGAATACGAGGGACGCGCCAAGGTGGTGAAAGTAAACGTGGACGAAGAGCAGCGGGTCGCAGGAACGCTGGGTGTCCGCTCCATTCCAACCATCGCCCTGTTCCAGAACGGTAAGGTTCGCGACACTCTGATTGGCGCACGCCCAAAAGAGGATTTTCAGTCACTTCTTGACAGACACATTGTCAACTGAGTGAATATATTTACGGTTCATTTTAATCACACCTGTGTCATCCCGGAGCCCCCGCTTAAAATATGCCAATCAGCGACAGGCCAGCCTGCTTTGTATCGGCACTGAAAAACGGAACAACAGTGGCCCGAATATGGTTTGCGGATTGCTCGCGATGAAACTGGGTGATGCTTTTAGCCCGAACG
>JAFGWT010000057.1 GCA_016937015.1 Deltaproteobacteria bacterium
AACAAAAACCGAGAAAAATAATGTTTATTGTCGGTGCTGTCATCAGTACCCTCGCCTTGCCCGTATTTCTGTGGGGTGGATATAAATTTCATCGCAAGCAATATTTTTTGAGTGAGAAAAAAAGAGTTCGGACAGAATACGCTGCTCATATTTACACCTCGCCAGATCATAATTTCAGTCTTCCCTATCGGTTATTTTTACCCCAAGGGTATTCTAATTCTCGCGAATACCCGATGGTTTTACTACTGCATCGCGGTGGATTGGGCGGTGACGATAACCTGCAGCAGATTACAGGGGGAGCTGTTTGGCTTGCAAGTCGTCGGTTGCAGGAGAAATATCCGGCCATCATTGTGGTGCCTCAGTGCCCCGAAGAAAAAAAGTGGATGGATAAACCTTTTAAGGGACTTCCGTATCGCAACCACAATCAGGATCTTTATCCGGAGAGTACCATCGAAAAAGTGCTCGTTAAACTTGTAAAAAAAATAAGCAATACATATTCGGTGGACAGTCGCAGAATCTACATCGCCGGTTACTCAATGGGCGCAACGGGTGTTTGGGATATAATTACAAGGCATCCCAGTATATTCGCTGCGGCGATTGTAATATCCGGTGAGAATGATCCCAGCAAAGCACATCGGCTGGTAAACATGCCAATATGGGCGTTTCATGGCGCGCGAGATGACGTTGCTCTGGCAGATAATTCTCGAGAAATGGTGAATGCCATCCGCAAATTGGGCGGTAAAAAAATAAAATATACCGAGTACACTTTCAGTGGACATGGAATCGAATGGTACGCGTATCTCGATGAAGAAGTGATGGAATGGTTTTGGAGCCAGCGTCTCAAAGAGTAATCTGAGTTATGCAGAAAACTGATAACCGGGCTCGATATTGGGGAAAAACATTTTTCCCCGCCCTTTAGACAAAAGTCAGTCTGATGTTATACTCTCATCTTCAATAAAACATCTACGGCAAGAATTCGACTATCAAGTCCATATTAAGGAGACCGCATGGAAAATTCAAAATTACTTTTTCTGGCTTTCGCTTTGGTGATTCTCACCTGCTCTTGCGAAGGGGCAAATAGCAAAGCAGATCCCAGTAGCGACGATTATGAGGGCAATGCACCAGGAGAGTGCAGTGATGACGTGGACAATGACCGTGACGGTCTCTTCGACTGCAATGATCCCAATTGTTCCGGCAGTGCGGGTTGTGGGGAAAACAGCAGCGATACAACACCAGGGGACAGCACAGAGACTTCCGCTACCGATTCCGGCTCAGGAACAACTGCCGGATCTGACAACGCAACGGACAATCCGGACACAATTGCAGTCCCTGGCGAAGTTCAGTTCGCCATCAATTCATCACAAGAGGTGCACCCCATTTCACCTTTTATTTACGGCACCAACGGTGTCGACGTGGATGGACTGGCAGACAACTGCACGATTGACCGATTTGGCGGAAACCGAGCTACTGCATACAACTGGGAAAACAATGCATCCAATGCCGGTTCAGACTGGTATTATTCCAATGACTCCCTTCTGGGCGGAGGCGACACTTCTGGCGAGGCAGTTCGCTTGCACGTTCAACATGTATTTGAGTTAGGAGGCGCTGCGATTGTGACCGTTCCACTTGTCGACTATGTCGCAGCAGATAAGGATGGAAATGTCGATCTTTCAGATTCCAATTATCTCGCCAGCCGCTTTGTGGCGTCGAAGGCATCCAAGGGGGCTGCATTCGCGTATCCGCCGAACCTTAACGATAAGGTGGTTTACCAGGACGAATTTGTCAGCTGGCTATCAAGTGAGTTTCCTGACGCAGACACACATCCAATGAATCGGCTTTTTTATAGCCTCGACAATGAACCTGATTTATGGTCTTCGACTCATCCAGAGGTGCATCCGGATCCCGTGACATACGCCGAGCTGCTTAGCAAAACCATTGAATACGCCACGGCAATCAAGACCGTTAATCCAAATGCCAGTATTTTAGGATTCGTGAGCTATGGTTTTAATGGATTTTTGAACCTTCAGGGGGCTTCTGATTCCGATGGCAACGGCGATTTCATTAACTATTTTCTGGATGGGTTGCAGGCGGCAGAGCTGAGTAGCGGTCAGAGGCTGATGGATGTACTCGATGTCCACTGGTATCCCGAGGCGAAAGGAGGGGGTACACGTATATTAACTGAAGATTCCACAGCGGAGATAGTCGAAGCGAGAGTTCAGTCCCCTCGTTCTCTCTGGGATTCCACCTATACTGAAACGAGCTGGATTGCCAATTATCTCGGAGAACCGATCCAGATTTTACCTCGATTGAAACAACAAATTGCCGATCACTATCCCGGCACCAAACTTGGCATCACAGAATACTATTATGGCGGCGGAAATCACATATCCGGTGGTGTTGCCGAAGCCGACGTGCTGGGGATTTTTGGCAGGGAAGAAGTGTATATCGCGACTGTCTGGACTTTCGACGCAACATACGTATATGGCGCAATCGATATGTTCCAGAACTATGACGGCGCTAAGGCAAAATTTGGGGACACGCATATTTTGGCAACTACCTCCAGTATCGAGGATACTTCGATTTATGCGAGCCTTGATAGCACGGATTCCAGTCGAATGGTGCTGGTGGCGATTAACAAATCGAATCGACCGATCAATGCAAGTATCTCAATAACCCACGATACGCAGTTTACCACCGGTTCGATATACCAGCTTACGTCTGGCAGTGCATCACCTGCGCCGGCGGGCACTGCAAGCATCACTAATAACATGTTCACGCATACATTGCCTGCTTTGAGTGTTTCTACCATTGAGTTGACAACCCAGTAACTGCAGCGAAGATTCTTCGCCTGCATTATCGGTGGTGACTCATCAATCTATCCTGATGTAAAAATTCATAAACAAGATACATGAAACATCGGCTGGGAAATTGAAGAATGAACCGATTCTGGTGGGTTCTACCAATCTTCCCATCTCGACCGCGGTTCAACAACTCAGTCGGTCGTCCCTGAAAAAAGCATTTTCACCCTTTTGTTCCGGGACTTCAGATAAAGGCACGCATCTGTCGGGCGCTCTATCGCAATTTCCCGCACCGTTTTGTCAACACAGAACATACGAATGCTGAAAACATCTTGCCAGCTAAAGACAATTTCACAAAATTCATTACACACTGCCCACGAAAATAAATTCTAATCTTAAGCATGTAAAACGAACGAAGGAAACCTGATTAATAATATTGAATATTAAATTTTGCATTCAGACAAAAACTGTATAATGAATGCAAATGAAGTGAACTTAAGTGGATTAAACACTGGACCAAAACGATGTAAAGCCTGATGGAATCAGGCTGCCCGGAAATTTCTATGCTTCGATAGGACGATGGGCGCTGATTCGATTATCTGATGCATAAAAAGGTCTAATCAGGTTGGGAGTTGAACATTGAAAAAGATTCGTTTCGGCGCTATTCACGCTGACTATATTACTCAGGCTGAAGCATTGGAATATATTATCGATCTCGCCAAAAGTGGTAAAGGGGGATATATTGTAACCCCCAATATTGATCATGTGGTGCTCGCTCAGAAAAACCGCCAACTTCGTAACGCTTATGCTCAGGCATCTTTGTCGTTGGTGGATGGCATGCCCCTCAAATGGATGAGTGCACTTGTAGGAGAACCATTACCAGAGAAAGTGTCCGGTTCAGATCTTGTTCGCCCACTGTTGCAACGTGCAGCGATATCCGGTTTACGAGTGTATTTCCTTGGTGCGGCATCAGGGGTCGCTCAAACCGCAGCGGATAAAATGATTAGTGAAATTCCAGACCTAAATATTGTTGGTGTTGACTCACCTCCTCTGGGGTTCGAAAAAGACCCAAAACAGGAGCAGGCAACCATTGACAAGATGATGTCGACGGAACCAAACATCGTGATGTTAGCCCTTGGTTGTCCAAAGCAGGAATTGACGATGCATAAATGGCACAAAACGACGGCTCCCATCGTTTATCTTGGAATTGGCGCAACCTTGGATTTTATCGCCAACAAAGTTAAACGCGCCCCATCATGGATGTCAGATATGGGACTGGAGTGGGTGTATCGCATTTCTCAGGATCCCAAACGAATGTTGCATCGATATCTGGTTCGGGATGCCGCTATTGCGCCCATCTTTTTAAAGATGCTGCGTGCAAAAAAGTCTGACATCGTTTTTTGGAATTGAGCCCGAAGGCATTTTGTCCGATTGGATGGAAGAGAATGGTCCAGAAACTATTAAAGTTTTGAAGATAGTCTGGCATTTGCAAACAGTGTGCGAACAAAAAGGCTAGTTGTTGTGTCTCGTTTTAGATTGGTCTACATATCAGTGATTGAGCGAAAAGCCAGTCAAAAAGATTTGAGTCCTGATATGGGGGATCGGGCGTATGCCCCATTCCGTCGTAAACGCTGTATTTAACAATTTCCACGTCACCTTTAGTAAGCGTCAGAGTGGTGCGATTGTATCCTGCTATTGAATCGCTTTCGCTGGATTCAGTGGCTGTCTTATTGTAATTGTGTGATTTTAAAAAGTCATATGCGTCCCTGGCAACAGTGACGCGCGCGTCAGAATCGTCAGTACCAATGTGATACCATATGGATGTTTGCGCAACCGCTTCATCAGGTATCACAGTCTCGCTCTGTCCCGCAATGCGAATAATCGCACTGAATAACCTGCCCTTGCTTAAGAGTCCACGAACCAATTTGTAACTGCCGGAACCGCCCTGGGACCATCCAGTAAGATAGATGCGGTTCAAATCTATTCGATGCCCCTGACTTAAAAGGACATCAATCATAACAGATAATGTAGCACCCTGTTCATCGTTATCACATTGTTGGTAGGCCAAATAAAACGCCGGATATTTTTTTCGAATGTTCTCGGGGAACAACGGTCCTTCTCCCCAACATCCGTTCACAACAAAGGGGTAAATGCGATCAGCGTTTTCAGGTTTGTTGTATCCCCACGGCGTCGATACGGATCGGGAATATCCTTCCACGTCAAATGTATCAGGTTTATCCATCTCGGTAAATGTTTCGGTGGGCGTCTGCGTTGCCTTACAGACAGTTGTCGTCCCGGAGCCGCTGTCGGTCGAAATTGTTAAAGTTGAGGAAGAGTCACTTGGTTGTCCAGTCGACATGGTTGAATCAGTTTCTACACCGTTGCATAGCGGGTTGCCTCCGCAATCCGGATCGTTACAGTCAAAAAGACCATCCTGATCGTTATCTGCATCATCAATACATTCTTCAACAACGTCCCCTTCAATCCTGTTGCTGGCTGCTGGGGCCTCATCCGAATTGTTGCAGCTGTTAGAAAGTAAAAACGCCGTTAGCGATATACTGAAAATAAATATCTTATATTTCATACAAAAGTCCTTTCGTATATTGGTTCCCATAGAATTGATATATCGTTCAGAACGTGAGTGCTATTACCATTTTTATACATAATGATAGCACCATAATAGTCCCCTACATGCGTGTTCGCTTAAGAAGCTCACTTTCTGAAAATTAATTGAAAAAGGCCATCAGTTTTGCCAAAAAAGTTTTGCTACAAAC
>JAFGWT010000058.1 GCA_016937015.1 Deltaproteobacteria bacterium
CTGTACAGTCTGGACCTGGTCCGCGCGCAAAAAGGCGTTGATGAAAATCTGCTGCGGCTTCAGCACGTGCTCACCGGCTCGCCCCATATTCAGACCATCGCCAACATCGAAGCCCTTTTGCACGCCATCATGGACACCGCCCCGCCTGACGCCCCCCCGGACAAGCCACTGCCGGTGTTTCATTTTTCCGCCACAAAAGAGGACTGGCGTCTGGTACTGTACAACATTTCTCAAATTGGCCAAAAAGCACAAGCTCAGGGAGAAGACGCACCACAGGTGAAAAGCGAACGGCTGATTTACCGGGTGTCCTACGAAGACTGGAATGAAAGCTACCGGGTGTCGCCCTTTATTCAAAAGGAAACGCGCAACGGCGGGTGGTCCAAAGGCAAGATATTCCATCCCCGATGGCGTCTGGATGGAAAGGTGGATACCGGCTTTTTTTCGCCAACAGACGACCGCGTGCTTTCACTTCTGGACGCCGAACAGGAGCGCAGCGAACGACGGCGATACAGCGACTGGTACCAGGAGAATCACAACGAAGCGTTGTACGAACTGGCCGGCCATCCATATCTCTTTATGGAGAGCGAAAAACCGGTGCCAATGGAAATTGAAACCGCATCCCCCCAGGTGGAAGTAGTGGCGGTGAACGACGACATCGAAATCCGCATGTATCCATCGACGCCTTGCGACAAGGGGTATTGCGTTGAAAAACGCGGCGCCAATCGGCTCCGGGTGACCCGCTTTACAAAATCACAACTGGCCCTGCTCGAAGCACTGGGCGAAAACGGTGTTCGATTTCCTCAAACAGCCCGAAATGAAATTGCAGAAGCGATTGGCCATATTGGCGCCCTTTCGGAAGTGCATTCCCATGTGCCGGATGTGGGATTGAAATCAGTGGATATGCTGGCCAGTGACACCCTGCTGATTCGAATGCAACCATTTGTAAACGGTCTCTCTGCCCAGTTTCTGGTCACCCCGCTTGGGCAAAGCGGACCGGCATTTGTTCCAGGACATGGCCCTGACCAGGTGTTTGCCACCGTGGCGGGCGAAAAACGCACAGCGACCCGAGATCTGTCAAAGGAGTCATCCAGACTGGATCAATTACTCATGGCGCTGGGACTCTACTACACCGATGAATCCGGCGACGGCCTGTATCATTTTGCCGAAGAAGCCGGGGCCATCGAATTTTTATCTGAACTCGAAAACTGCAAATCAAATGCGGATGCGCCCGGTTTCGAAGTGGAATGGCCCAAAGGCGCCGCCCTCAAATGCAGCCGGACCCTGTTTCCCAAAGACTTTAACCTACTGATAAATAAAAAGCGCAAATGGCTGCAGGTGGGCGGCACGTTGACGGTCAGCGACAGGGAAATATACGATCTCGCTGCGCTGGTTGGGGCCCAGGAGACACCTAAAGCCGGGTTTATCCGCTTAACGAACGGCGCATTTTTAAGGTTGTCCAAATCCCTCAAAAAGTTTTTGTCCCACTTAAGCGGTCTCGGGGAGGCCGGCGAGGACGGATTATTGCAGGCCCCCGAAAATGCGGCGATTAGCGTAATGAAACTGGCCGACGAAGCTGGTGAGATCACTGTCAATGCCGCATGGGAAAAGACCGTGGCCGGTATTGATCAGTCGCTGAAGCTTGAATCTAAAGTGCCACGGCAGGTAAAAGCCACATTAAGGGACTACCAGCTGGAGGGATTTCGTTGGCTGCACCGCTTGTCCACACTGGGTATGGGGGCATGCCTGGCCGACGATATGGGACTGGGCAAAACCCTGCAAACCCTGACGCTGCTGCAGCTTAGATGCGCCAGCCCCAAACTGAAAAAACCCAGTCTGGTGGTGGCGCCGGTATCGGTGATTCCCGGCTGGATTGAGGAAGCCAGACGCTTCGTGCCTGGATTGCAGATGATTCAGTATACAGGCGCGGACCGCCGTCAGATACGCGAGGCGCTGAAGCCCAGGCAGGTGCTGGTCACCAGTTATGGACTGCTTCAGCGGGATGGGGCCAGTCTGGCTAAAATAGCGTTTGACATGATTGTGCTGGACGAAGCGCAGTTTATTAAAAACAAAGACGCCGCCCGGGCCAAAGCCGCCTTCAAACTGCAGGGTGATTTTAAAATGGTCACAACCGGGACACCGGTGGAAAACAGACTGAGCGAGTTCTGGAGCATTTTTAACTTTATTAATCCGGGTCTGCTCGGTTCTCATAAGGCGTTTCAGCAGACCTACGAAAAAGGCATCCAGCTGTTTGGGGACAGTATGGCCCTTGATGCGCTGCGCTTTCAAGTCAAACCGTTTTTACTGCGGCGCACCAAGGAGGAAACCCTGGACGAACTGCCTCCCAAAACCGAAATCGTCCGTTATTGCGAGATGTCCAAAGAAGAAGCGGCGTTTTACGAACTGCGGCGCAGACAGGCGCAAAACATGCTCCGGCTTTCGGACAGCAAATCACAGATGATGGAACTCATCACCGCACTGACCACATTGCGACAGGCCGCCTGCCATCCACGACTGATTGAACCGGAACTGCAAATCGACAGTGCGAAACTGAATTGCCTCAAGGACATCCTGACCGAGCTGAAGGAGGGCGGGCATCAGGCGCTGATATTCAGTCAGTTTGTTAAGTTTTTATCCATTGTCAGAACATGGCTCGATGAGCAGGGCATCACCTATCAGTACCTGGATGGCAGCAGTACCCCCAAACAGCGTACCGCCGCCGTGACGGCGTTTCAGGCGGGGAAATCCGATCTCTTTTTAATCAGCATGCGCGCCGGTGGATTTGGATTGAACCTCACCGCTGCGGACTATGTGGTGCATCTGGACCCCTGGTGGAATCCCGCGGTGGAGGACCAGGCATCCGATCGGGTGCACCGCATCGGCCAAACCCGCCCGGTCACCATTTACAAAATCGTCACCAGGGGCACAATTGAAGAAAAAGTCCTGCAGATTCACGGCGACAAACGGGACCTCGCCAGCGGTCTGTTGGAAGGGAGCGACGCTGTGGCCAAACTGGATATGAAGGAGCTGATAGCGCTCATTTAGAGACCACATCCAGACACCACATACCGAGACCGCAGCCAACGACCGCCACGCCGACCTTGCGTCGCGAACCATTTTGCCCCACCCCACCGCTGTGAAGGACCGGCCCGCTGAGTCATCCCCTCTCTAAAGTATTTTGTTTTCAGTCCGTTTCACGGGGGTGCCCAGTTTGGGTACGCGCCGGATACAACGGGCAGATAGAACGGGCAGGAATACAGTGACAGAATACCGCACCATTCGATATGGCAGGACACCGCAGACGGGCGTATTGACGCTTCGGATTGTTCATCTTTCAATCTGGCTGTCGCTGGCATTCTGTGTGTGTGCACATGGCGCGGGAATGACCTTTCAGGGGATTGGCACCGAAGCGGCGGCACGGGGGGGCGCATATGTGGCCAAGGCCGATGGGGGGGACGCATTTATCTACAATCCCGCGGGCCTCTCCTGCCGCAACAAACGGCATCTTTGGCTCAATCTTCAACTGGTTCACCTGAAGATGGACTATCAGCGCAGTGGCCGGGACGGTTATCTGACCGGTTCGCCCAGCGGCTCCTTCAGCTCCACCTGTCCAGCAGGTCAAATCTGCGTGGCCGACCCAGGGCGCGATTACAGCATCACCCCCGCTGGCACGCCGTTTTCGCCTGTGCACATGTCGCGACCGGGAATATTGCCCGCCATGGCGTTTACCCTGGGCAATGCCCTGGGGGTGGATGGACTGGCGCTCAGTCTGGGGATGACGCCGCCATCGGGGTTTGCCGGATACAGATTGCCCGAAAACGGCGCGCAGCGATATGCACTCATTCGAAACGGACACTTTATTGTGTATCCCGGCGTCGGGGTGTCCTATCGTTTTAATTCGTATTTTCGCGCAGGCGTCGTGTTCATATGGGGCATCGCCCACCTCAGTCAGACTCAGAAAATCCGTCCGTTGCCCTCCCTCGCCAGCACATCATTCAACGAAAGCCAAAGCGGAGATGCATTGCTTGAAATCAGCGCAATGGACCGCTTTGTCCCCACAGCGAACGCTGGGGTGCTGTTTTCGCCGGTCCATTGGCTCGAAGCCGGTTTGTCTGTGCGATTGCCCGTGATGATAGATGCAGCGGGCAACATGACGTATCGCGCGCCCACCCAGGATATGGCGGCATCGTTCATGCCTGCCGACCATGACGAGGTGCGCATTCGGCAGCATTTTCCACTGGTGGTTCGCTCCGGGCTTCGCGTCATTCGAAACGCCTTCGATGTGGAGCTGGATGTGGTCATCGAAAACTGGGCCAGTTTAAAACGAACCGAAATTATCCCCAACGCGGTGATACGCGATCCCATTGACCAAAATACTTTCACCGACACCCCCATGCCCGGCAGCGAAGTGCCAAGGCGGTTTCGAAATGCGGTATCGTGGCACCTGGGAACGTCGTTTCAGTTGATGCCCAACCGGCTTAAACTGCACGGTGGACTGTTTTATCAAACGTCCGCGTATCCGGCCGACCACGCCACATTTCTTATCGACGCCCCGTTTTCCCGTCAGCTGGGCACCGGGCTGGGAGTCACTGTGCAAACCGGCAGGCGGGGCGCCGTACACGCGTCGTGGCTGCATATCTTCCAGCCGGATGTCACGGTGACTCAGGGCATTGTCCAGCAACAGGGCCTGCCTTTGAGCACCGGTGAAAACATAGGCAACATTATCAACAACGGCACATACCAAGTGGCCCTGAACATCATTGGCGTTTCAGGTGAACTGCGGTTTTAACACCATGAATCACCGCCACACGGCAACAAAGGAAAAATAAAATGAAACATTATCACCTGCTGACAACGATATTATTACTATTGACGTGTGCAGTACTTGTCTGGCTGCCGGCGTGCAATGAGGATGAATCAGGCGATGCCCCCTCATCCGAAACCTGCACCCCTGTCCTTCCCAAAGGCACCATGGAACTGGGTCAGCCGTGCCAGGAGATTGATGACTGCGCATCCGGATTCTGTTCAGTTACCTCTCATACGCCAACCGATCCGAACGGGGTATGTCAGGCAGCCCCACCCCCTGGCGATGTTCACCTGCTGGCGAACGTACGTGATTTTATGACAGACGAACTGCTCCCAGGGGCCACGGTAAAAATTGGTGGTGCGCTGGATATCAGTCAAAACCCCACCGGATTCCCGGCCACCGACACACTCATCGCCGATGATGCCGGCTACATTGATACGGTGCTTACTGGACCGTCCGTCAAAGTGGCAATGGGCATCATGGCGGTGGTTGAATATGACGGGTACTACACCACGGTCACCGGCCTTGTGAAACCGGAGGCGGGCTGTGGGGTGTATCCGGCGGGGACGCGCAACCCCAATCTGATAACCATCAAACAAAGCGATTTGACATTACTCTCCGATATTTTACTGGCCGATTTTCCTGCCCTTGCGGACGTGCTTCCCCTTGGCGACAAAGGCGGGGTGCTTGGAAATATCCGCGACGTGGTGACCGGTGACATGGTTTCGGGAATCACATTGCGCTCCACCCGGGACACGTCCGTCGCCCAAATCTTTTACCTCAACGAGACAAAGGACGGCTTTGTTGAAACGATGAGTTCATCCTCAGGCATCTTTGTGATTATTGGCGCGGGATTGGCCGAAGAATTCGATGCCTGGTATGGCGAATCAATTGTCTCCAGACGTCCTGCAACCATTGGTGAAACCGTGGGGATTCTTCTAACCACCACCTTCCAAATCGAAATGTAAACAGTCTTCACAAACGCAGCCGGTGTATTTGGAACCTAAAGGATCTACTCTGGCATCGAGACCTTTAGGGCCTGTGCCTACGCAAGGAACGCATGTGCGAAATACAGGCGTTCGCGGACATGCCACATCATTGGCAAACACATTTCTATTGCTGAAAATGAAAATTCAACATCTCCGCCAGACCGGAGCATGTGGTTCAAGAATTATTGGGCAAATCGAGTTTCAGCGATTTTGTTTGAAGTACCCAACGGATATGTATTCAGAATATCGGTGACAACGATGAGCCTTTTGGAGAAGCGACACGGTGCATCGCAGTTTTTCTTATGGCGCATCGCCACTGGCTGGTTGAATCGACACGCGCTTCTAAAACACCATTCGGTTTCAATTCACTGGCCCGACACTTTCAGGGATGTAACGCCTTGACATTCCATAGGTAAGATCTTTAGCCTGAAATATAGCAATTACCCGAATTTTTCCGTTTAAGAATCAGCCGTCATGCCCGAGAATTCGGGCATCCAGTCGCTTGCAGTCTGGATTCCCAATCAAGTTGGGAATGACACATGCTCTTAATGGCGGTGATTTCGGCTTAAAGACTAACCTATGAGGCTATTATAGGATTGCTTATCCGTGCTTTGGGAAAACAGGTTCACACAGGATGAGCAAAGTAATTTTCATATGAGGCGTTCAGGTAATATGTCAACCTGCCTTTCCGTGCAACTGAAAGTTTTCAGACTATTCAGGGGCAGGCAATGAATCAACATCTTCAGGTTGTCCTCGTTCAACGATAATCTCAACACGACGATTCTTGTTTCGACCTTGCGATGTATCTCGATTATCATTGGGATGAATGTTCTGTATTCCAGTTGCCACTATCAGATTTCGATCACATTTTTTTTCAATTAGATAGTCTCGAACGGCATCGGCTCGACGCTGAGACAAGTCACTTGATCCGCCTTTCGCCCCAGGAAAATCTGTATATCCTTTAACCTGAATACGACGAAGTGGCGTTGCCAGCAAAAGATCAGCCACACTCTTTAATTGTTTCCGCGCTTCAGGCCGCATCTGCGACTGGTTGGGTGTAAAGAGCACATCTCCGTAAAACATGATTATCATTCCCCGGGAATCATAAGTGACTACCACATTGGGTGCCAACGCCACTTCCGCAACGACAGCGTCCGATGCACGCTTATCGTTGGCGCCCTGTGTCAACTTTGCTGGAGCAATAGTGCGAGAAACTGATTTGTTGTCGCCAAAACCAGGAGAAACCGCCAACAAAGAAGCATCGTCGATATTTTGAAATATCCCTTTATCGGCCGGATTTGATGATTCCCAAACGACTGCGACTTTTTTTCTATTCGGCAATTTATTGTTTAAAATATTGGCCAACTCATTGCTTGAACGAACCTGGCTTTCTCTTTCATAAGCAATGGATGCCATCACATTGGCCAATTGAAATTTCCGCAAGGCAACATAAGCCAGATCCATGGTATGATATGATTTCGAATTTTTCTGAAAAGCCGCTTCCGCTTTGGCAAGAACACCCTCCGCCACACGAAAATCCACAGGTGCGAGCCGGGAAGTCCTTCCCATTGACGCATTCAGGTAGGCGACGCGAGCACTGGCAAGATGATAAGGTACACTGACAGTTGTGGTGCAACAGGTCAGAAACACAGAGAACGCCACCATCATTGAACTAAATTTCCAATTCATAATATGTTCCCCCCACTTTCTCGCCTTTTCATATTTAGTCAGATTGCTTTTGCAATTGCATAACCCGCTGTCTGGCATTCGCAGCCGCTGCTTTTTCTGCGGACTCCCGAAACAATGCCAGCGCCATCGCCCCATCGACCTCGGCGCGCATTAGCAATGAATTCGCCCGGCCACAGTGACCATTTTCTGAAAGAATTCTGGCTTCCTTCAATTCCCGCTTTGCAAGATTCAGGTGCACCGATGCTCGGGGTATTTCATCTGCCCCGGCTTCCTGTGCAATACCAATGCTTGAGACTGCCCGCTTGTCATTTAGCGGGACATGTGCGCAACCCAAAGCAATTCCAAGGGTCAGTACAGTTGCAGTCACAAACGCTGATTCTGATTTGATATTAGGCATCATACCCTGTTTTCCTGTCTCAAACCGACCATACCTGTCCTGGGATCAGACAGTGCTTTACAATGCACTACCGGTCGGCGCGGTCGGCGCTGTGTTTACAATCAGCAAATCAATTCTTCGATTTTCTGCGCGCCCGCCGGAGTTGTCGTTGCTTGCAACCGGTTGTTCCTCGCCTTTTCCTTTTGAGGAAAGTCGATGGGCGGCTACGCCCCCAACAGTGGAAAGAAACTCCACAACACTCTGTGCCCTGGCGGCGGACAGCTCAATATTGCGTTTGTCGCTTCCTCTGGCATCCGTGTGCCCTGTGACTGCCACCTTACTCGCGGGAAAAGTGTTAATCGCAGCCACAACCTTGTTGAGCAGTGCATAGTTGCTAGCCTCCACAACGTATTTTCCAGGGCTGAATGTGAACCCCTTCAGACGAATCAATACATTGTCGCCCTGTCGAAATACATCTGCTTCCGCGGCATCAAAAAGCTGTTGGGTCTGAACAAAACGCTCTTTTGCACGAAGCTCTTTCCGTTCGTTTTCGGCGTTAGCCAGCGCCTGAACGGACAATCGCTGTCGCAGCGCCTCAATCTGAACCTGAGACTCTTTTTCCGCCTGTTCCTTTTGTGCTCTGTTTCCAGTGGTCAACGACGTAAACTGCTGTTCGTGAACGGCAAGAATCTGTTGTAATTCGGTTTCATTCTTTTTGCGTTGAGTGACGAGTTTCTTCTCAAGCAACACAATCTGTTCCCGAGTTAATTCATTTGTGTGCCGCATATCCTTCATTACTGCCTTCAGTGCGTGGGCGTCTGTTTGAAGCGTTTGGATAACACGGGAGTTGGATTCATCGAAGGGCAGTGTTTCCAGCTGCAGGGCGTCTCTTACTCGCTGGAGTTGAGCCTGATACCACAAAACAATATCTTCATCGGAGAACTCCTGAGTCTCAAAATATTTGTTCAGATTCGTGATCTCATTTGCGCGACTGGCAAACCATACCGCCTGTTTGGCATGGTGATTTCCCTTTTCCACCTGTGTTCTGTCGGCTTCAAGCACCGAAACCGCAAGCTTCAGCTCCTCGCGTGCACTCTGAAGTGTTTTGGGCGCATACTTATCCGCATCGGCATTTTCGGCAGATGAAATCGCCTTTTTGGCAGCTGCAATTGTTCCTTTTTTCAGCGCGTCAAGTTCCAGTTTCGCATACAATTCGATGAGGCCAGACCGTTCCTTTTTGCCGTCTTGAACCTTTCCCTGTTCAAGCAGGCGCGAAACTGAACGAAAGCCATCATCCGCCTCATCAAATGCTTCCTTTGACAGTACTGCTGCACCTTGAACAATTGCCCTTGCACGAATATCAATAACCTCCTCCATAATCGTTTTGTTTTTTGATAATTCCTTGTTCAGTTCTTCAATAAGTGACAGCCCTCGTTCTGCAGCCGCTATCGCCCCATTCTTATCAGCCTTAAGAGCGAGTTCGATTGCTTCATTCAGTTCCGCCTCTGTCTTGCCGAATAGTATTGGCGCCAGCAATGCGCTGTCCTTGCCACGAAAATCTTCAACGTCATCATTAAGTCGCGCAATGGGTTCATACTGACGAAGTGCATCCTGTCTGGTCAGCCCTGTTGTTGCGCACCCGAAAACAAGAAGTAAAAGCAGTGCAGGCAGCCATCGCAGAGCACGCAGAGTTGCTTCATTACCAACAGTCAACAAATTATTCTGTTTATTTTTTATCATGTTCATTCCGTCTCTTTCCACATACCGAACTCTCCAGCACGGTAATTGATGTTTTCCTGGATTGCTCGTACGCCTTCCGCCACGAGCTGAATTCTTCATCATATTGGCATTTGCCAACAGCGCAGCTGCATCGTTCGTGCCAGATATTGAATCAGGAACATCAAACACAAACCAATAAATGAATCTGAAGCGGCATTTAAGGATCGTACATGCGTGTTCGCTTAAGAAGCTCACTTTCTGAAAATTAATTGAAAAAGGCCATCAGTTTTGCCAAAAAAGTTTTGCTACAAAC
>JAFGWT010000542.1 GCA_016937015.1 Deltaproteobacteria bacterium
CCGCCATGGCGGTTGGCGGCATCGCCACCATCCTGGTCGCTGTCTTTGCGGACATTGCGTTCATTGCCGAATCGGCCAACTTTGCCATTTTGTTTGCCATGCTGCCGGTGTGCGTCGCGCTGAATCGCCTGTACACCACATCTGACCGCCCCAGAAAAAAATGGCAGAGAATCGTCCCCTTTGCCGCCCTTGCCGCCAACGGTACATTGCTTGCCACCCTTGATATGGAAGCGCTCACCTTTGGGCTTGGTCTTTTTGGTGTGGGTTGCGGCGTATTTCTGATGTACTCACGCACCGCCGAAGAACGGATGCGCGCAGGCATCAGTATTTCGCTCGATCAAAAGAAAAACCATTTTTCCCTGCTCACTGGCGCCAACCGCATTCTGGTGCCCGTTTCCAACCCGGAAACCATCGAAACCCTGTTTAAAATTTCACGAACCCTGCTTCCCCCGCGTCTGGGCGAAATTGTCGCCCTGAGAATTGCTAAAACCGCGGACGGTACCAGCCCCTGGGTTCAGCTCCATCAGCAGGAACTGGAGCAGCCAGAAATCGCAGCGGTGGCACACATGGTGGAGATGGCCAAAAGCTGCAATCTGAATGTCCGCCCCCTGCTGCGCGCCACCAATAATCCGTCCCGGGGCATCCGCCACGTGGCCGTAGAGGAAAACTGCAGTCTCATCGTGATGGGCTGGACCGCCGGCAGTGGCAGCGCCCCCAGTCGATTTCTGGTGGATGTGGTGACCAAATCCAAAACCGACTTTGTCTTCTTACACCTCCGGCATCAGCGTCACTTCAGGCGCATCGGCGTTGCACTGGGGGGACGTGACAATCTCGCAATGATGGTCAAAATCGCCTCTGCGCTGGCTGAAGAATCCGGCGGCACGGTGAACTATTTCACCATTCTGCCTGCGCAATTCACCGCCAAGGACTTACGTTATTCGAAGATGCTGCAGCGGGAGGCCATCGAGAATCACATGGGCATTGCCACCTTTAATACCGCATTGCTGACCACGGATGACCCATTGGGAGGCATCATCGACAAGTCCCATGAGTATGACTTGCTGCTGATTGGTTCCGCACCATCGGGCCAGAGCACAAATGAATCCTCTCTCATTGGATCGTTTTCCTCCCGGGTGATTGAAAAGGCCGCCTGCAGCACCATCGTGGTGCGCCGGACCCTTGGCTTTGGGCGCTTCATTCCCCACGCCATCGCCGATATGTTTACCTTCGAAAAAGAATAGGCCGCTGCCCATGAACACACTGAACATGAAAAAGGGATTTGGAATGAGGAAGTATGCATGACGCAATCTTAACCCTGTCACTCTCTGCGGCGGCAGGCGTAATTCTGGTGGTGGCCGCCCAGCGGTTCATGCTGCCGGCCATTGTTCTTCTGCTCGCCGGGGGCATTGTGCTTGGCCCTGAAGTCATTGGTCTTATTCATCCCGAGATATTGGGGCGTGGACTGGAGACCATTGCCGCACTCACCATCGCCGTCATCCTGTTTGAAGGTGGCCTGACCCTGGATTTTGATGGATATCGCAAATCCTCAGTGGTCATTCGCCGCATGCTCACCATTGGACCGCTCATCACCTGGTTTGGCACCAGCGCTGCGGTTTACTTTCTGTGGGACACTGACCCTGTGATGGCGCTGATGGTGGCCAGTATGATCATTGTCACCGGCCCCACCGTGGTTCTGCCGATTCTGCGCCGACTTCAGGTAAAGGAGCGCCTGCACCATGTGCTGTACTGGGAAGGCGTGCTGATTGACGTTATTGGCGTCTTTGTCGCAGTCATGGTTTACGAATGGCTCACTCAGAGCAAAAGCGCGGACATGCCGCTGGTCATCGCGCTGGGCAATTTCGGAATGCGGGTACTTTTGGGCTTTGCCATGGGGGCGCTGACGGGTTTGATCACCGCTGAGGTGCTCCGCTACGAGTGGGTGGCTGAGGATCACGTCAATATTTTCGTCCTGGCAGGCGCACTGTTCACATTTGGTGTGTCTCACGCCATCCTGCCCGAATCCGGCATTTTGGCCGTGGTGGTGTCCGGTCTGGTGGTGGCCCTGCGCAAACCCCCCAGACTCAGGCAGCTCAAACGATTCAAACTGCAACTGACCGAAGTGGGCATCGGCACTATTTTCATACTGCTGTCCGCCAAGCTCGAGCTGGGCAATTTCGGAGACACGCGTCTGCTCATACTTCTGGCTGTCGTCGTCTTTTTACTGCGACCGCTGGTGGTGGGCATTGCCACATGGGGACGACAATTCAGTTTTCGTGAAAAAGCATTCCTGTCGTGGATTGCACCCAGAGGCATTGTGGCGGCATCCATGGCCTCTCTCTTTTCGCTTCGCCTGTCTGAGCGAGGATATCCCCATGCCGCGCTGATTGAAACCGTAACCTACGCCACTGTCATTGCCACCGTTACGATTCAGGGGCTCAGCGCGCCGGTGGTGTCCCGTTTGCTTAGGGTCACGCGGGAGAATCGACGCACGTGGGTATTGCTGGGTGACAGACCGCTCATTTGCGCCCTGGGCTCCGCGCTGCGCAAAGGGGGGGTAAAAACCGTGGAAGTGGACAGCCAAATGGGCACCAGTGAATTTATCGATCCCGACGAACCCCGGTTCAACAATGTCCACGCCGTATTTTTTGCGGACATCACCATGCTCTCCAATGTGTGGAACGCATTCAGCTGGGGGTTCAACGTCAACGCCTCCCACTACTATCGCTGGGCCACCTTCGAAACATCCAAAACCGTTGCACAGGCAGGCCCCCCCACTGAGGACAACGCACCCCGTCAGTGCGTGCCGGTCTGGTACTCCACGGTGACATCGGCCATGGTGTCCGCCGGCATTCAGGCGGGCAATCAATCCATAGACCTTGTCGAAGTGGGTTCCAGCCTGGAACGTGGCCGCTTTGGCACCGAACAGCTCCCGCTCTTCTGGGTAAATGACGGTCACGCAACCCTCATTTCCGATCCACTCAATCCCGGTGAACCGCTGGGCTCCATGGCCGTCGTGCTGCGCCAAAAGGAACTGGGCCTCTCCAAAGTACTCGCCCACGTGGAAGTCATGGACGAAAGCAACATCACCTTCGAGGCGGCTGTTCGACGTCTGGCGGTCAGCGCCCATCGGCAGTTCCCACAATTACCGCAGCAGGAAATGGTGGAGGGCATTTTCAACCGCACCCAAACCATGCCTGTGGCAGTGGGCGGCAGCGTCGCCATTCCTCACGCCTACTGGGACGGCGTCGATCGCAGCGTCTGCTACCTTGGTGTGGTTCCCGACGGCATCGCGGACATGGCCGCCACAGATGGTCTGCCCATCAAATTGGTATTCCTGCTGGTCTCACCCACCGGCAAAGCCACCGAACATCTCGAAAGCCTCGCCGCCATCTCCCATCTCACCCAGGAGCCCGAGTTCATCGAGCTCATCTGCCGCCAACGCGTACCGGCACGTATTCTCAGCCTCATATCGGAACGCGGATAATTCAGTTCGGTGGGCTCGATTTTTTAAATCAACGAAATCGACATGGGGTTCTGAAAAAAAAATGCGCACAGCGTGCAGTCATTTCCTGCGCCCATTCCTGAATTGGCACAGTATTGAAACAACAAAACCCAAAGCATTTTTTTCTCACCAGAAAAAATTGGATTAAAGGTGTGTTATTCGTTATGAAAAGGTGAGTCGCCAATAATTGGCAGTAAGGTTGATTGGAAGACAGCGGCAAATTGAGCTCTGTACTTTCTTTAGTCCAAGCCAGTACTTAAAACATCAACTGTTTGATGGAGCTGTTGTTATGGAGCTGTTGTTATAATGAAGCTTTTGTTTATATTATTTTTAACGATGATGGTTGTTCCTGCCATCGCTGTTGCCCAAAACGAAGACGATGACCTCGCAAAAACATACTTTTTTGCGGCACAAAAAGCCTTTGAGACAGAGCATTTCATTGAGGCGGCAAAGCAGTTCGGAAATGCATATCAGATCAAACCGTCATATAAAATTCTGTACAATATCGGGCAATCCTACGCAGCAGCAAATCGACATGGCGCCGCGCTGGAGGCATTCGAAAAATTTCTTGCGGACGGGGGTGACAAAGTCAGCAGCGTGCTCCAACAGGAAGTGCTCACTGAAATCCGCAGATTGCGGGAAATTACCGCTACCATAGAAATCAACACAGTTGATGGTGCCACAATATATGTAGACGACATCAAGCGAGGTGATTTTCCGACCACCCGACGGATTGCTGTTTCAGCAATGACTTTACATACCGTAACAATAGAGCACCCGGACTATCACAAATTGAGCAGGGAGATTAAGGTGCCAGGGGGCAATACACTGGAAGTTACGCTGATGCCGGATTCAAAGAAATCAGCACAACAGGTTGGCCCTGCATCAGGTGATGTCGCCGCAGTGAAACATAAACAGTTTTTGGAGGAGGCAGACAGCAAAAACGATGCAGACGCCACCAGGCTTGACACCCAAAAAAAAGTGACGATTGCGGGCTGGACCCTTGCCAGTGCAGGCGTTGTCTCATTGATTGCCGGCTCTATTCTGCGAGTGGCATCGTTAAAAAAGGAAGATGCCCTCCAAAACAGTTGCAACACACAAACGCAGTCTTGCAGTTCTTCGATGGAAGGCACATTGGAGAAAAGAGACCAATATCGTAATTTGAGTACAGCCTTCTGGATCACTGGCGCTGTTTTGGCAGCCGGGGGTGCAGTACTGATTCTTTATCCCTGGTGGCATAAGGAAAGTAATAACAACACAGTTGCAGTTCATGTTTCTCCGTTTGGTGCTGCGCTGGTGGGGAGTTTCTGATGAAATCATATCTTTTTATAATATCAGCCACATTGATACTTGGATTGCATTTCAGTGGCTGTGATGGGGCATATGGGGATTACACTTTCAACTCAGACACTGAAACAACTCAAAATCCTGGTTCAGAGTCATCTGACGGTATTGACACTGGAACGGCTGCGCCCCCTCCAACCCCCACAGATGACGGGGACACCGCATCTTCTGCAATCGACAGTTCAAGCACCGATTCATCCAGTGCAGAGGCGATCAACGATACCGCGGACACCAGTACACAGCCGCAAGACACCACGGACACCGGCACACAGCTGCAAGACACCACAGACACCGGTACACAGCTGCAAGACACCACAGACACCGCTACACAGCTGCAAGACACCGCTACACAGCTGCAAGACACCGCTGACACCGGTACACAGCTGCAAGACACCGCTGACACCAATTCACAGCCAACTGACACATCCGATACTCAACAACCCGATACCACAGACACTGCAGTCGACACATCCACGCAACTGCCTGACACGACGGACACCGGTACGCAGACAACTGACACATCAGACAGTGAATGTAATGATGATTCCTGCGAGTCAAAAAAAACCAATGGTGAATCCTGTGGTACAGACAACACCGAATGCCAGAGTGGCGTCTGTTTTGAAGGTATATGCTGTGACAGGCAGTGCGACATCCCCTGTTACAGCTGTAACGCCAGAATCGACTTAAAAGGAACCTGCTCAGTTGTGCCCGAAGGCATGGATCCTGAAGATGATTGCGCTGAGGCCGAACCTTTCACCTGTGGAGAGACCGGCAATTGTGATGGCGAAGGCGCGTGTCAGTTCTACGACGAAACAACACAATGTGAGGCGCCATATTGCACTGACCAAAACCAAAGTTCATGGAGCGCATCATATTGTGATGGCAGCGGCAATTGCGACACTGCCAGTTCCATCGAAACAAGCTGCACACCTTACACCTGTGACGAATCCGGACAATGTGCAGGCGGCCCCTGTTCTGATGTCAATCCCTGTGCGGCCGGCTATTTTTGTGATTCAGAAAACACCTGCAGACCCAAAAAGGTAAACGGCAGTATCTGTGAGAGTAACAGCGAATGTGAATCAAATGATTGCACGCTTGATGATTTTTACTATGATGGCAGCACTTCCTATTGCGTCCCAAACTCTCCGCAATATTGTGTCAACGAAGGCACGTGGTATGAACCTGGGGTCAGTCTTTGCGCCCCAAAGGGCGGAACCAATTTCAACGAGTGTGGTGCTGACGCCTCATGGATAACCCATAACTGCCAAATCGGTGCGGACAGCGGCTGCATTCCAACCGATTGGGCGACGGTCAGTGGTATTTCAGGTTTTGAATACTGTGTGGAGGGTGCTTCGGGCGCGGAGTGTATGCCCATCACCAGTTGCCAGCCATGCGAATCAACCTATCAAATAGACGATGCAACAAGACCGAATATGACGGAAGTCACATCGACTTATGTTTCGTTCGAGCAATACGCCGGTGCGTCGCTGGGCTACATTTATTTATGTCGGGATGATTGCATGGCGGGAGATACACCATCAGACGATTATTGCGCTTCGAAATCCACAACGGAGAATACCCAGTATTGTCTGCCACTGACAACGACCGATGGGGCGACAGTGGGAATATGCATCGAAAAAATTGAAGACGGCCCATGTACAGATCCGATTGAATGCTTAAGCGGGCAATGCGAGGAGCGTTTTGTAACTGTGCCTCACCAGGGAGAAGTATCGATTGGTTATTATTGTGTTCCAACCTCTTGACGCGGCATAAGGGTCACTGTCGACTCAATTCAAACTTCAACTTCACGATATTGGGAATCCCCGAAATCCTCCAGCTGTCCGCGATTCAAATTCAGTGGACCGGAAAAGAATCGATGAGGGTGTCGAATGCCTGCCGATTGGGGATTGCGGTATAGGGCGCTACATCGCTGGTTCGCGTCAGTGCGCCCGTCTGCGGATTGACTTCGTACACCGCGGCGGCGGCATCAATGCCGAGTTGGATAATTTCGATGGATGTGGCGTAAAAGTCGTGGGTAAACACACTGCCATCTGCAGATCGGTATGATAGCGTCAGCGTATGTTCGTTGTTGGGCCCAACCGGGGCAGTGCCATAATACTGTGCGTATTTGTTGCCTTCCATTGGCGCGTCGGCAGAGGGGGAATAGTCGGTGTACACAAAGCAAAGAAATGATCCGGGGTTATTGTCGTGGTCGGGTCTGCTGCTGACGACTTCGGTTTCCGGATCAATTGCCAGAATCAGACGGTCCGTGCCAGGATGTGCCCAAACAGCGTCACCCCATCCACCACCGCCAAAAAAGTTGGGTCCGAGCCAGCGGTCATCAATTACCTCATCCACATACCAGATAAAAATGTCGTCGCCATATCCGCCAAAAACTCGAAAATCCCGCATATTTCCCTGGAGCACCGCAATGTCGTCACCATCCGCAGTATCGGTGGTGTCCGTGCGCCCGGCCAGACCGTTACCCAAATCAATCGCCGCCGCACCAAAATTTCGGGCGAATACCAGGTCAGAGCCCAGCCCGGTATGAATTGTGGTTCCTTCGATATCATACGCGTTTTGCGCGGCGACCTGTGCCGTTCCCAAAATAGCCAGGTCATTGTCAATCAGTGCGCCGCGGGTATCTGAACCGGTTCGCATATCGACACTTCGCCCAGTGCCATACCGGAGGATATCAGGACCATCCCCCAGGTTGATCCCCGGTGTGTCATCGCCTGGCCCGGTGCTGAGCAACTCGCCGTCGCTACCCAAATCAACAATATCAACCCATGGCGTGGCTTCAAAGTTGTCTCCCCTGTGATTCAGGGTCATTGGGTTCCCGTCGGTGCCGATGAGCCGCCAGCCAAAGTGGTTATCCATGCTGTCCAAAAGCAATTCGAAGTCGAGCCCCTTTTCAACAAATTCGTTTTCGTAAATGGCCAGACCTTCATCACCAGGACAATCGCACGATCCATCCCAGCCCCATTTTCCCGGTGGCAACGAGGGATGGGTTTCATCGAACATGCCGGACAATGGAAAGTCGGATTCCGTCGGGCGCCAGCTACCGTCCCAGGAGTAGCCGTTGCTTTGGCCGCCATCTGCTGGCGGTAATCCGGTTTGCCGGTGTTCCGGCTCCTGATACGTTTCGTTGCCTGCAGTATCTGAGTTATCATTATTGTCGGCATTGCATCCGCAAATAACACCCATCAGAGAGACAGTGATGAAAGAATGTAAACATATGCGCATTTGCAGCATGCCTTTGTGTGTGTTCAGACGCCCATTCAACATATTCGAAATCCTTTCCCCGGACAACGCCTCAAAATCGTCACCCTGGTTAAATTTTTTATCAACAACTTTCTTAAACAGCCAATTTTCCGGGGGGGACATGACGACATACTGCGGCATTATTCAAACCGGTCCATGGGAGACCCAATTATAAAATAGAAAATGCGTTTTCCATCAGAGCCCGGTAATTGCGACAGCGTTTGGGATTACGGATTACAAAAAATCGGATCACAGGTTGCCAGGAAACACCAGAATGAAGTTGGTAGCGCTGCGACGGATAAGCAGATGCTTTTTTGATGACACTTTGTCTTTCAGCAGGGGAAACCACTGGGCGTCCTGAATGAAGGAAATATCTCGCACCAGCTCGGGGACAATCAAGTCCACCTCCACATACTTGTTTTGCGGTAACTGCTTTTGAAGCCTTTGGCCAAAGGCATATCGTCGCCATTCTTTTTGCGGATGGGCGTCGTTGTGGATGGCGCCGCTGTACACCGCAATGAGCGGCCGCGAATTTTCCCGATATTCGCTGGCTCGAGCGTTTAGAATTCGGGTGGTTTCTTCAAGCAGTTTGTTTCCAATCAGTTTTAACAGCTTTTCGTAATCCACCTCTTCACCGTAAATGGATTGATGATCCTCACAGGTCATGGTGATGGGATGCGGAATCACGCCCTTTGCCCGCGCCTGTTCAAAAAGTATCGACACTTCATCAACGGTTTCATCCGGCCGCTGCGTGTCTTCCTTTACCTCTGTGGTGACCTGCTGTTCCAGTTCGAAGCAATTGCCTTCGGTCACCATCGCTTCCACCACAATATCCGAAGTGACCGATGATATGGCCGGCAGCAGTTCGTTTGTGAAATGGCTGAGCGCAGACTGCACGCTGTTTCCCGTTTGCGCATGATATTCGCCAAATCCAATCACCTTCGGTTTTGATGCAGTGACAATATCCAGCAGCGCGTCCTTTGCCGTGGGGTAATATCGATACTCAATAAACTGTTCCTGCGTTGCGGTTTCATCCGGTTTCTGTTTTGCGTCTGCCTTCTGCTCACCAGGCGGTGGCGGCGTGGCGGCCGATTCGTTGGGCGATGGCGCCGGAATGGGCACCGGTTCCGGCAGGGGCGGAGCGGGCGCGCATGCCAAACAAACCAAAGTGAATACCGTAAACATGATGCGCTCAAACTTAAAATCAGATGTCATAAATGCTCCAGCTTCAAGGGAATCTGTTTAAAACCATTCAACAAACAGATTGCCCGATAAATCGATTGCCCCGACCTGAAATTTCGACAGAACTGCCTCTCAAAAGTTCCAGACATTTAAGACACGTCGACCCAGCATCCAGATATATTGAAACGTTTGACAAGTGCATACAAAATATGGTCATTTATGTGCATGAGAACGACACTTCACATCAATGACGAACTGCTCGAAGAAGCGCGGGCGCTGACCGGACTTCAAACCAAAACCGAAATAGTGGAGGCCGGGCTAAAGGCGCTGGTGCAGGCGGCAAGCGCCCAAAGGCTTTCGATGCTTGCCGGAAGCGTAAAGGATGCCAGCGCACCGTACCGACGCAGGGCCCATCAGCTTGACTGCAGCATATGATATTTCGACAGAAGCGCGGCGCAAACAGGTTCACGCAATGGGTTTGTACTGTTCCATGATTTTGAGGGCGGCGTTGATGCCGTCGAGGGCGGCGCTCATAATCCCGCCGGCGTAACCGGAGCCTTCCCCCGCGGGATATAGTCCCTGCAGCGTGCTGGACTGACGGGAATCCTTGTCGCGCACAATGCGCAACGGACTCGATGCCCTGGCTTCGGGGGCAATGGCCACCGCCTCCGGATGAATGAATCCGGGCAGCCGTCGATTGAATACCGGCAATGCCTTGATGATGGGATCGAGAATTGCCCTTGGAAACAGTGTATCAAACGATGTGGGCACCAGACCAAACGCAAAGCTCGATTTGGGCAGCTGGGTGGAGGGCTTGCCTTCGGCGAGATCGATAAGCCGCTGAGCAGGTGCGGTATAGTTTTCGCCACCCCGTTTAAAGCAGTTGTTTTCGAGAGTGCGCACAAATCGCAGGGCGCTTTCTCTATCTGTGGCGCCATAGGCTTCGGGCGACAGGGTCACCACAATCCCGCTCGAAGAAAACGGCGAATTGCGTTTGTGGTACGACATCCCGTTCACACTGAGATGTTCAGGCTCACTCACAGTGGGAATGGTATGGCCCCCGGGGCACATACAGAACGAAAACACCGGAATGTTGTTTATGCGCGCCGTCACCTTGTAATCCGCCGCGCCCAGCGGCGGAAGGCCGGCGCCGTCGCCGTACTGCAGCTCATCGAGCCAGGCCTGAGGATGCTCCACCCGCACCCCGACCTGAAACGGCTTGGGCACGATTTCGACCCCCGCGGTCGCCAGCATCTCCCAGGTATCCCTTGCGGAATGGCCTACCGCCAGTACCGCCACTTCGGAATCGATAACGCCCGATGTGGTAACC
>JAFGWT010000543.1 GCA_016937015.1 Deltaproteobacteria bacterium
CAGAAAACACATGGCTGCCAGGTGGCCTGCTCTGACCACCGCCATTAATTCACGAAGATGTTTTGTGCCGCGCGCTGTAACGGCATCCGGAAAGTATGCGCCGTCGTCTTTGCGATATGTAACGTTTTTAACTTCCACATAGCATTTGCGCTGGGCTGATTCGAGTAGCAGGTCGATGCGACTGCCGGTGCCATATTTTACTTCCCGGCGCAGTGTATCGTAATCGTCAAGTTCGGCTATTAGATGCTGCAAAATGGCTTCTTCCACAATGCGATTGCTTAGAGACGTATTTACGCCTACCCATGTGCCCATGGACTGCACCAGTTCAAGGGTCCAACTGAGTTTGCGTGTGGGACTGGGATGATACGATACCGCCACCGGTGCCCCGGGATCTTTGGTACTGAGCATGGACCCGGTGTTGGGCACATGCGCCACAATCTCCTCGCCCGAATCCAATCGAATATCTGCAAGAAATCGTTTGTAGCGTTTAAGCAAAATACCCGTATCAAGGGATTTTAGATAATTAACCACAGCCACCTGCCGTTGAATTTTTCTTTTGCATCTTCACTTTTCGTTTGAAATTCTTTTTCGTGCCCGAATCGAAGGGGACTGGACGGGCAACCGCCTTCATTCGCTTGTTTTTCAGCTCCGGATGCGCTTCCATGTAACAATCGGTGGGCGCTTCCTTGTACTGTGCTTCGGGGTGTGCCGCGTAACAGTTGTCTCCCACGGATTTAAAAAAGCTGAACGCCAACTCCTCAGTGCCCACCTTGCGCCCCGTGATGGGCTGGGCCACGCAGGGATCCGTCGGGTATTCGGTCAGCCACTTATTCATCCCGCCTTCGATGATATAAACGTTTTTCAGTCCGCTTCCCACCATACGCTTCCATGCTGCCGTGGCATACAATTCGCTGTTGGAAACAACGAATGTGAGCGTATTGTCGGGTACCTGTTTTAGCGCTTTCATGAAATTTATGTCTTCCAGCGACGAAAGAGACGCGTTGATGGCGCCCACGATATGGAACTTATTGTAGTCACCTTCGCTGCGCACATCAACTACCCGCACGTAAACATTATTGTCGCTGCGCCATTCAACCACCTCAGCAGGATGAATATACGGGTCTCTGTTTTTCAGCGACACGCCGGATGATTTGGCGATGGACTCCCAGCGATCCAGTGATGATGGCTGGCCAAGGAAGGCGAACATAAGGGCTGTCCCTATCAGTGCGCCCGCGGCAACCATGTACGGTCTGCGAGACGGAATGAGTGCTTTTTTGTCGACTTTCTGTCCTTTGCCAAAATAAAGCTCGGCGATTTCCGCGCCGTAGAACATCATCAGCGCCATGGACACCAGCAGAATAACAACAACCCCCATCGGTAATCCAAACAGCTCATCGAGGGTGAATCTTCCCATGTACGTGGCATGTCTGGCGTTCCCCAGAAAGGAGGCTGTTTCGCTGAAAAGCAATGTTCCGAGGCCAACGCCCCCAGCAAATGCAATGCCATCAAGCTTGAAGGTGGAGGCTGAAACGATAGATGTGCCAGGACAAAATCCACCCACAATAAATCCGACGCCCATAATCAATCCGCCTATAATGCCCGGGACAAGATACGTGGGATTTACCCATATTCGGCTGAGATCCGCCAGTCCCAGTGCAGACGCGCCGGATATAAGCACTGCCGCCACAATAATCGCGGTGAACATGACTTTCAGTACGGTCATATCCTTTAAATAAAACTGGGCTGCCAGTTTTCGGGAATCACCAAAGCCGCTCATTTCCAGTATCGCGCCAAAACCCATTCCGATGACGCCAAATATCAGATAATAGGGCAGGGTGCTGTTTAGCGATTGAATGTCAAAAGGTGCCATGATGTGCCCCTCCTAATTCCATAGTCGGCGCAAAAAATACGCCAGTGCGTACGCGCCGATAAAAATGCTGAACATAAAGGCGAATGAACCGACTGACAGAACCGCGCCGCCACTGAGTGCCTGTCCTGATGTGCAGCCCCGGGCCAGCCGGGCGCCGTATCCCATAATCAGACCACCGAGAATAGCCATGATGATGCGGGTGGTATTGGTTATCCTGGGGCCTTTTCGAATCTCGACTTTGACACGTCTGTTTATCAGACCGGAGGCAAAGCCACCGAGTATGGTACCCACAAGCATGGCCACGCCGCTACTCTCCAGCGAAAAGCTCGTTCCGCCGCCCATGTGCGCCAAATAGCCCACGCGGTCCACGTGGTTAGGGGCAACCAGTTCCAGAATCGCAACCATGACTCGGTTGATGGCGCCCGATGCGCCGAGTCCGTTTCCGGTAATCATGAATGCCAGAAACAGCACCACGCCGAGAAGTGCGCCCCCGAGGTAGGGGTTGATGTATGGTTTTGCCTGTTTGGAATCAGTCATGAGATCCTCCCTTAATTGCGGATTCATCGATTTCGTCGTAGCCGGATACCATTGCCGCAATGTTGGATACCAATGTGTGCCCCGTTGTTGTCAGGTACAGGTGCACCGCCAGAAATGTCAGGAACATCCACGATCCCAGGTTGTGCAACGGGCCGATAATGGTCAATCCGCCAATCGGATTGAGCAGGTCGGGCCAGCCGGCATTCAGCCAGATGGCAATACCAGTAATCACCTGGAGCGGGAACAGCACGTTCAGCAGCCCCAGATATGTCAACTGTTGCAATGGATTCAGCTTTTTGTCAGGAGTCTTCTCTGTTGGATGACGATGACCCAAAAATATTCCCCGTGTATAGTATTCAACCTGTTTTATCAGCGACTGGATGAGTCCGTCCCTGGCGGGGATAAACTGCATAATGGCTGCGCTGGCCACATGGAAAAACAGCGAAAGCGCAGCATTCACCACGAGAACAACGGCCGTGATATTGTGCAGGGTGACGGCCACGGGAAACGAAATGAACGCCATCTCCAATGGAAAGTGAATCGTTAACCCGGTAATCAGCAGAACTATCACGCTGGCGGCCATCAACCAGTGCCAAATGCGTTCGTACAGGGAATACATGTAGACCTTTTTCAGGTTCGCGGCATGGTGGGTTCGCTGTTTTCGGGTAACAAACCGATATCCGCCGTGGGCCAGAATTCCAAGGAAAGACAATACAAACAGAATAAATCCGCCAGTGTCCGACCAGTCAGCGCGACTGAATCCAAAAACGTACCATGTATCCTCAACCCCCTGTCTCTGCCATGTCAGAGATTCGGATGACAGCAGTTGGCCGTGGGTAAGACGGTCCATATTCTTGCCCAACATCAGCGTTCCACCTGCGGGGAGGCGATCACTGACTTTGATGTTGCCGGCGAATCGGCCATCAGCATCGTGACATGCGTCGCAACTGGCCAGCACACCGTCTTTATTTGTTATGCCGTGGGCAATCGGATAAGCACTGATTTCACCCACCATGCGCGGCTGCTTCACGCCGACGTTTTTCAGCCACTGGGTAACCGCTTTATTTTGAGTGGTTGATTTGATGATCAATTCGCTTTTTTCAACCTTACCATTTTTATTTTGGTCAAAAAGTGCAGTTGCTTCATGGGTATATCCGCCACTGGCATTTTTAAGGTATGCTTTTTTCAAAACATCAGCTGAAACCCGCTTGCCTGTGTTGTCATCGATCCAGTACCAGTTGACAACAAAATTGAATGCACCGATTTTGTGTTTCCCTGTCTTGTCCTGGTACGGCAGCAGGGAAGGGGAGATCCCGGCTCTCAACTGCGCATTGAGCGACTCCTTTGAATCAATAGCTTCAGCGTACAAAAGAACCGGATTGCCTCTGTGATTCACAACGGTTTCGTCGATGGTGGAGAGCACTGGGCCGTATAGTTTGGGCACGTGACAACTCTGACAGTCCAAAACCGACAAATGTCGCGATTTGTATGGCAAAAAGTCGTGGGTGGCCAAGGCGTTATGGCACTCAGTGCATTTTGGGGTCGCCAGGGTGTGATCCGGCTGTTGGAGGTACTCCGAAAAAGACACCCTGCGGGGATCTTCCTTCAGATGGGACAGCTGACTTTTCCGAACACCCGAACGGGTGGGGTTGTTGGCGGTATGGTGACAGTCCGTGCATCCCACAAGTCTTGCCGCATGGACATCGGCCGGATACTGCATACTGGCTTTGTTTTTCAGATTCAGCTGACTTTTCGAATAAGGCATATCCGAAACGAGCGCGCCGGTGGTTCGGGTCAGATCATATGTGAGATATCCGTTCTCATCCCGTAACCGGGTTTCATAGTCGTCAGGAATGCTTAGTACGTTGGATTCCAGAATACCGTGACACTGGCTGCACACTTTGGATGTTGCACGACGGACACGGGATTTGGACGCGGCCAGTCTGCCATAAATATCAATGTTCTCCTTTTTCCACTCGGTCATATCCGGAACATGGCAGTCAAAGCAGGTGATATTTAAATCATTGCTGGCATAGTCAGGCGCTTCGGAGAAATGATGCGTGTTGTGGTTCTGAATAAACCCGGTGTCGTGACAATTGCCGCAGGTGGCAACCGGATCAATTTCAGTGTTGGTATAGAACGCATTTTGACGTTTCACATTGAGAGGTTCCACTGCAGGATGCATTGGTGATACAGAAGAAGACAGCAGCGTCTCCTGCGAAAGTGCTTTTGAAGTTTCATGCTGCGTGGGGACCGATACCTCGCTGTTCGAATTTGCATCCGCCGATTCGGTATCATAGGACGCGATGTCGCTTTCCGTGGTTGAATCAGTGTCTGAAACGGCAATGGCATCGACTTTATCTGATGCCGCTGCCATCTCTGCATGCACTGCCGGCGGGAGAATCATTGTGGTCAATGTCAGTATGGAGAAAATGAATTTCATTTTCGAGCCCCCTTCATTTCGCGACCGCCAATCTGTGCGGGATCTCCCTGATATCCAAGCTCTTTCCAGTTCATTCGACCACCCTCACCATGGCAATCCCCGCAGGAAAGGGCATCTTTTCCCTGGACAACCATATGGGATAACGGCCAATACATTTCAGTGCGGGTGAATCCCATCTTGCCGCTGTATGGCAGACCTGTTGCCTTTGCGCCCAGGATCATTGCTTTGTCCCAGTCAAATTCATGCCAGTATCCGCCGGGGCCAGATGTTGTCGGCACAGCCAACATATTGTTTCCCGCATCGTATGGCTGAACGGCGTAATGAATTTTAAACGGGTGAATCTTCGCTTTGGGGTCGGAAATCTTACCGATGGGGCTGTTAATGGCGGTTGTTTTGGACGGATCGATTTTGTCGCCAAGCAGGTATCGCTCCGCGGTGCCGTTATACCACCGATAAACGGGGGTGACGTCATTGTCGTAAACAAATTCACCTTTGATTTTCAGGTAATGGTGGGGATCATCCGGTCTTGAATCGTCTCCCGCCTTGGACCAGTCCCAAAAGGTTTTGGTGGGATTCCGGCGCGCATATGTGGGAATATGGCATGTCTCGCAGGATACCGCCGACAAATGGGCGTTCAAACGTTCATCGCCGTGGGGCTGCTGAGTATGGCAGTTTTCGCAAAAGACACCGTTGTCCCGTGTGATACTGACTGACATCGACGTCCCCGAAATGTCATGCTTTTCTGTTTTATGGCAGTCAATGCACAGCAGATTTTCTCTGCCCATATGCACATCGTCCTGTTCCAGGGGATTGTTAAGACTGGCATCCAGATCCCCATGCTTTACCCCCATACCGCCGCCACCGAAATTATGACACAGTCCACAGTTGCTGCGTTTGGGAAATGCGACGCTCCTGGCAACCGCCGTTAAATCAACGTCGGGCCCTGGAATTCCCGCCGGACCTTTTTTATAAGTTCCTGTACCATCGTGACAAACCAGACAGTCAACGGCGGATTCATCCGTGAAGTCGAAGCTATCGTCATTCCACCCGTATCCCGCATGGCAACGGGTACATGATGGCCAGTTGCCCTGAATGCCAATGCAGAAATTGTTAATCGCATTTCGCTTGCCAATTCGATAGGTGCCATCGTGTCCAGGCACCTTGATTTCTCGGCCAACCCACTGAAAATGCGCAGACTTCAACATCTCCCGACCCGCCTCCGGGTGACACTTGAGGCAGGCTTTTGTGACTTCCGGCCCTGTTTTGAATGTACCGGTAATCAGAGGTGCATGATCCATGTGTTCACGGATTTTCAGGCTGAATTCCGGTTTGGCAGGGGCGGGTGGTTTCATGGCCGGTGTCGCGAGAGTGACCAGTATTGCAATCATCGCGGCAACACCAAGCATGACGTATAACCATGGCTGTCTAAAAAGTGTTTTCATTAACAGTCTCCAACCGTCGCCTAATGTTCACAGGACATGAGGCATTTTATCAGCTGTTTCAGCTGTGGCTCTGCAAGGGAATATGTGGCTTTGCCGCCGGTGCGATCAACCGATACAAGTCCAAGATGTCTTAGGGGCGTGAGGTGTTGAGACACATGGGCCTGACGGACATTCAGGGTGTCGCAAAGATCGTTGACACACATATTACTGTCACAGAGCACGCTAATGATTTGCAGACGAAGCGGATGTGCGAGTCCTTTGAGGATGTCTGCCAGTACTGGCGCTTTGATTTCTGAAATTCGATAATCCGGCATGGCTGACCTCTATATTTATATATAGTAATATTGCAATATTGCTAATTCTAAATATCCTGTTGATTTCCCTTCTGTCAAGCCGGAACTTCGTCGTTTCCTGTATTTAAACGGCCAGGGTTCCATATTTTGTATATTTGATGTTCTGTGGTTTTGATATTTTGTGGAATAGAGGTTGTTCTTGTAAACGGATCCGTTTATTAAAATCAGAACTATGCACAATCTCAAAAATGACGTGACTGTTCTTCACATTGACAGCGACAGCGATAACCGTCGGCTGGTTCATGACACACTTGCCAATAACGGCATAAACGTAATTGAAGCATCAAATGGCATCGACGGCATCCGAAAGGCATTGTCCTCATCACCGGATGTCATTCTGTTGGATATTGCGCTGCCTGATCTGGACGGATATGAAGTGACATTGAAAATCCGTGGCGATGCACGCGGGAAAGACGTGCCAATCGTAGCGTTGTCCACCCAGAACGACAGGCGAATGATTCAGGCCGTGGGGTGTGACGGTCTTATTGTCAAGCCCATCCAGATTTCGAAATTACCTGGCCAGATACGCGCCTTCGCGGAGGCGGGACGTCCCAATCTCGAAATATTAAGCAACGCGGACCGAAGCGATGACAGCGGCTTGCTGTTGCTGCAGGGGCATAAGCTGGCGGATAAGCTGCAGACAAAAATCGAAGAGCTTGAAAATACAAATAAAGCGCTTTTGGAATCTGAGAAAATAAGGACCGATTTTTATCGAAATCTGTCCCACGAGTTGTCCACGCCGCTCACCCCGGCGGTGGGCTACCTAAATATGTTGCTAAACGAAGATTTGGGTGAACTCACGCCACTGCAGCGTAAGGCAATTGAGTCCATTGGACGCGGTGTGAACAAGGTGCGGTCCATGGTTGAAAACCTCCTCGATGTGACTGCCCTCTCCACCGGAAAAATGTCCTTTTTTTCCAGAGAATACGATTTTAATATGCAGGCAAGGGAAGCGCTTAAACTCTGCGATGAGCAGTTTCGCGAACGGGGTATCCATGTGGATTCATCCATCCCCAAATCGCAGTTTGTTGGTCTTGGGGATTCTGAAAAACTGCGTCGCGCCATGGTGCAATTACTTGAAAATGCTGTTAAATTCTGCAAGCCCGATGGCCAGGTGCATATATGTACCCGACGTACCGCTGACCGATTCATGTATCTGGTTTACGATTCCGGGTCCGGTATTCCCGAGCAGGAGCTGCAGGCTATATTTAAAACATTTTACCAGATTGATGGATCCCCGACGCGGGAACATGGGGGCACGGGGTTAGGGTTGGCCCTGGCGCGAAAGATAATAGAGCGTTTCGGGGGGGAAATCTGGGCGGAATCGCCGCCAACTGAACATTCTGTCGGTTTCGAATGGGCGCAAACGATGGTGGGGCTTTGGGTGCCAGTGAAGGTTACCAACGCCGATTTATAGCAAATCACCCAACTTACAGATCACAGTTTCCACAGCTTAAGCCGAATTAATATTGTGTTTCGGGTTGATGATGTGTACTGTAAGTTGCTATAATTAATTATGAATTTGAAATTAAATTTTTGGGGATAAATAACCTGTTTTTCTATTCACAGCTTATCCACAGGAATTCACAGGCAAATCTGTATCTGGATTTTTTTCCACAGAGACACACATGTTGTCCCCAGGTTATGCACAAAAAAAAGCGGCGAACTCGAATCGGGGGGCTATGTTTCACGAGTTCGCCGCAAATGACATATGTGGTCAATGCAACCGATGTGCCAGGCAAAAAAACAGAACATCAAACTCCAAAAAGTGATTTAATATCGAAATTTTGCATGAAGTTATCGCAGGCCCGTTTTATCACGGCTTAACTTTTTCTTTCAGAAATGAAAAGCTGTGTTTCAATTAGGTTTATATTTTGACTTGTACGCATTATCATTCAAACTATTATTTAATTTGTATGAAAACGAAAGCAGTTTGATACCGTGATGTCTCTCACAATATATAAAGCACTGGTGGTTGCTGACAATGGTTTTGATGTGCTTGGTTTTCGACGTGCACTCAAAAAGGCCTCCATTTACTGTGAAGCAATCTTCGTATCCAGCATGGACGATATGGCAACGCAGTTTGACACCGAAGACAAAGGCGCATTTGACATCGCTATCGTCGATTACAGTGCAAATGAAGACATCGCAGTCATGGCAACTCAAATGCTGATAGGTGAAACAGACTTACCTGTCATTGCCATTTTTGCGCCCGACAATTATCCGCTGATTGCGCAGGAGCTCACGGAAGGCATCAACTGCTACGTTCTCCGTGCGCCCCTGGGAGAGCACTTTGATGTGCTGGCCGTCCTCATTCGCACTAATGTCAGAAAACAAAGTGAAATCGCAAAGTTTGAACGTTTTCGGGAACAGATTGCAATTCTAAAAAAGGAGCAGCACGCGCTGTTGAACTCCAGCCTGACGCTTGTGTCCTATCACCAGCCAGATACCCAGATTATTTGGTCGAATGCGTACGAAGATGATGGCGAAGTCAGTTCGTATGACTATCTGGCAGGGCGATATTGCAAGGAGATATGGAAAAATGGTGGTATCCCCAATGGAAAATGTCCGATTGCCACCGCCGTGGAGACTGGGGAGTCCGTGGAAGCTGAGGTGACAACTCTCGACGGATACACCATGCTGCAAAGATCATATCCGGTGAAAAATGAAGAGGGCAAGGTTATTGGCGTTATGGCCAGCACTCTCGATATGTCCGCTGTATCTCCCGCTCAGGAGGCAATGCGCACTGCAGCCAGAATTCAGGCATCAGCCACCCTTGCAGGCGGAATCGCTCATAAATTCAACAATCTGATGGCAGGCGTCATGGGAAACGTCTCACTGGCGCTGCAGGATATCAGCGCGACCCATCCGGCGGCGCAACTGCTATACGAAATAGAGCAGGCAGCGCATACCGCAGGCGAATTATCTGAACAATTGCTGGCGTTTGCACGCGGTGGCAAGTATCTCCCCAAACGAATCAGCATGAATGAAGTAATTACTGAAGCGCTGCAGACACACTCCCGGCGGTTACCGGGAAAAATTACTTTGGAGCATAATTTGTCGCGGGATCTCTGGTCCATTGACGCCAATCAGGCGCAGATGGGGCTGTTGCTCTCGCAGGTTTTCAATAATGCGGTGGAGGCCATAGAGGCAAGTGAGCGATTCGAGGCTTCCGAAGGCAAAATTTTTATTCGGACCAGTAACGAACAGATTGTTGATTCCGCCAATTCCCAAAAGCCATGGTTGCGTGATGGTCGATACGTATGTATTTCGGTTCAGGACAACGGCTGCGGAATGAGCGCCGAGACGCGGCAAAAGATTTTTGAACCGTTTTTCACTACCAAAAAGAAAGGGAGAGGCCTGGGGCTCTCCGGCGCATACGGGATTGTTCGCAGTCACGAGGGGCACATATTTGTGGAATCTGAAAAGGGCTTGGGGACTACAATTACTATTCATATACCAGCCACGAACGTGGAAGAGCTGCCTGTGGAGCAGCAGGACGTCGTCGAGGCGGAAGCCAATCGGCCAATTGTTCTGGCCCGTGGCACCGAAACCGTACTGGTGGTGGATGACGAAGCCATGTTGCGCAAGGCCATCCGGCGGTTGCTGGGGCGGCTTGGGTATACCGTGCTCGAAGCGGCAAGCGGCGATGAAGCGGTTCAGGTTGCTCGGGAATACGAGGGGGCAATTCATATCACACTTCTCGATATGATTATGCCGGGTCTTGATGGAATGGATGCATATCGACAATTGAAAAAGGAATATCCCGATATGGAAGTCATCGTTATGAGTGGGTACGACCGCGAAACCTACGGTGAAGCGCTGGTGGAAGCCGGCGCAGGCGCTTTTCTTCAGAAGCCTATTCCCATGGATCGATTTGCCAGCGAAATTCGACGTATCCTGGATAACAGGAACGACTGATTTTCAATATTTGCTCATGAGTGAGGGTGGAGTTTTGATAGGATCACTTCGGTGATTTCTTCGGGCGACAACGCATCGGTATCCACAGAAAAATCTGAGGCATCTTCATATAGAGGGGTACGCGCTGCAAGTACTTCTTCGATTTCTTCCAAAAATGTTTTGCCATCCACAAGCGCCGGGCGTTCTGTTGAAGTGGCGATTCGCTGAGTGATAATCTCTGGGGATGCCTTTAGCCAGACAAGTGTGGCATTGGATTTCAGGGCGACAACGTTTTCTTTTCGCAAAATCACGCCACCGCCACAATCAATCACCAAATCATCCATGGCTGAATATTGGGCGGTGACCGCCTGTTCCAAATCACGAAATCCTGACCAGCCCCTTGTGTCAACAATTTGGGGAATGGACATATCGGCCTGTGTCGAGATCTCCTCGTCTAAAGATACCGCTTTTTTTCCTGTTGCGACGGCAAGCCGCTTTGAGACCGCCGACTTGCCAGTCCCTCTGTATCCAATCAGTGCGATGTTCATGTGCGCCCTCCCATTACCTGTTTGTCAGCCGATTCAGAACCGTTTGTCTCATTTCGTTTTTAGGTGCAGTCTGGCCGGTCCACGACTCAAACTGCATCACCGCCTGATTGACGAACATTTCCAGACCGCTTACTGTTCGGCACCCCAGGGCCTGAGCAGCCTTTAAGAGCTTTGTTTCCAGTGGATTGTACACGATGTCCATGACGCCCATATCTGGATGAAGCATTGATTCAGGCACCGGCGTGTCGTCCATTTTCGGGTGCATTCCAACGGGGGATGCATTGATAAGTACATCAGTCGTTTGCAGCGCTCGAGCCAGCGAAATCTCATCTATCAGAACGGCCTCCACCGGTATGGATGTGGTGTCTGACACATTCGCAGCCAGCGTTTCCAGTTCGGTTTTCAGGATTCCGCATAATCGCAGCCTGGAGATTCCCGCGTTGTGTACCAGATCGAATGCAATGGCGCGCGATGCACCGCCAGTGCCAATTATTGAGACCGACCGCTGTCCAAGAGGGATGCCGCCTTCAATGAGCGCCTGACGCGCACCGGGACCATCACTCCCCAGTCCGCGTAACTTACCGTTATTATTTATAATCGTGTTAATCGACCCGATTGCGGCATCGACTTCGGAAATGTCGTCCAGATATTCGATAACCGCAGTTTTGTGGGGAATTGTGACACTGAGTCCGCGAAAATTGTGCAAAACCCGCATACCGTCCAACGCAGCTTTCACATCACCTTCATTTACACGAAATGCAACATATACGTAATCCAAACCTAATACGTCAAATGCGCGATTGTGCATTGCCGGTGACATGGAATGTTCCACCGGATTACCGATGATGCCGCACAATTGGGTTAGGGGACTGATGGAATCTATGGTTCTCATGCTGGGCCATATCCTTTCAACTGATTGCGGAGGTGTCTCCCCGGACGTTTCACTGTTTTACAGTGGCGCGGGAGATGAGGTTGTCTTTGAAAATCTTGTAGTTCATGGAGTCGTAAAGCGCGGTCAGGCTGGCTTCGATGATGTCGGGAGATACGCCAACTGTGGACCACGTCTCTTCTTTGTCACCGGATTCAATATGCACCCGGACTTTGGCCTGAGTGCCGTCATGACCGTCGAGAACCCGCACTTTGTAATCGAGCAGGTGAACTTTTGCCAATTCAGGATAAAAGCGCACCAGCGCCTTTCTCATGGCCTGGTCCAACGCATTTACCGGTCCATTGCCATCTGCGGCCGTATGCTCCGTAACGCCATCTACCTGGATTTTCATTACTGATTCAGAGTACTTGGCACCATTTTCGTCAAACATGTCATTCACTTTTGCATAGGTGATTTTAAAGAATGGCTCGTATTGTTTCAGTTCTCGAAGCAGCATGAGGCGAAGAGACGCCCCAGCGCCATCAAACTGAAAACCTTCGTGCTCCAGTTCCTTTATGCGTTGTACGAAGTTGCTACTGAATTGAACATCTTCACCAAGGTCTATGCCTGCTTCCCTGGCAATATAATGAATATTGCTTTTCCCGGACAGCTCGGAAACGATGACGTCGCGTTTGTTGCCGACTGTCTCAGGTGTGATGTGCTCATACATCCGTGAATCTTTTAAAACGGAGCTGACATGAATCCCGCCTTTATGGGTAAAGGCGGATTTTCCCACATATGCCAGACGATGATTGGGTATCTGGTTTGTCAGCTCGTCAAAAAAGCGACTCAGCCCTGTCAAGTGAGCAAGATTATCGTTTAAATTTCCAAGATCATTCCCTTTTTTTAACAACAGATTTGGGACAAGACTGCACAGATTGCAGTTGCCGCAACGTTCTCCAATGCCGTTGATGGTACCCTGGGCATGGGTGGCACCGGAATCAATTGCCGCCATCGCGTTGGCAACTGCCAATTCTCCATCGTTATGTGAATGAATCCCCACAGGTACGCGGACTTTGCTGACGACATCCGCGACGATTCTGGCAACATCGGTGGGCAGGCAACCGCCGTTGGTGTCGCACAGTACGAGTCGTGTGGCACCGCCTTCGGCAGCAGCCTGCAGCATACGCAGCGCAAAATCAGGGTCATCCCTGTACCCATCGAAAAAATGTTCCGCGTCGAAAAACACATCCCGACCGGCTTCAACGAGATAGTTTACTGAATTGAAAATGAGTTCGGCGTTTTCATCATCTGATATTCCCAGACTTTCCTTTGAGTGGAACCGCCACGTTTTTCCAAACAGTGTAATAATCGGCGCCTCGGATTTGAGCAGCCTGTGGATGTTATCGTCCACGCGCACTTTGGTGGCTTTTCGCGCCGTTGCACCAAAAGCCACGATTTTGGCATTTTTAAGCGGCAGTGTGGACGCTTTTTCAAAGTACTGCTCGTCTTTGGGATTGCTGCCTGGCATCCCGCCTTCGACATAATCCACCCCAAATTCATCAAGCTTGCGAGTGAGAATTAGTTTATCCTCAACCGATACGTTGATGTCGCGTCCCTGCGTACCATCCCTAAGGGTTGTGTCATATATTTCAATTCGTCTTGTTGTCATAATTATGGTCTCACAATTCCACTTCCCGCTCCAGCGTCGATATCCGGTGTCTGATTTTGTGGGTCTGATATGCCATGTATCCCCAGTACACAATCAGCAGGCCAACTATAATCGCATACGAAACACTTAACAGGATAGTACTGCTGATGGTTTCAATACTTGACGGGTCAACGGCCACATAATCATCTGCTGCCATGGCCATGGTTGAAAATAGAAGTGATGTCGAAAATACAATAAATTTCATGTGATTTCTTACTGTTTGTTCATCTGATTTATATGATAAAGCCGGGTCAGTTCATCCCCTCTTCGGCGCAAGCTTTCAAGCCGATATCGCTTTTTCAGAAATACGATAAACACGATTGTGAATCCTGTCATGCACACTATGAGGGTCTGTCTCATTTCCGGGGCGAGTCCGCCACTTCCCAGAACGGAAGGATGTTGCCCTCGCCAGATTTTCACTGATATGTGAATCAGTGGAATCATCGCTGCACCGGCAATTGAAAGTGCCGCAGAAAACTTCTTGATGACTTCACCGCCGCTCATGTGACGCAGAATCACGTATGACAGTATAATCAGTGTGAGTACCATGGCCGAGGTAAGTCTGGGATCCCACACCCAGTATGCCCCCCATGCCTTTTTGCCCCAGAGAGGGCCGGTGGTCATCACCATAATGCCGAAAAGGAGCGCGATTTCTGCACTGCTCCGGGCGAGTATATCGAATTTGTCTGTATTTTTGATGATATACATCACCGATGCCACTGTGCACGTGGCCCAGGAAAGGTACATGACGTACGCAGCGGGCACATGAAAATAAAAAATTTTCTGAATAATGCCCATCTGGTTTTCAACAGGAGTGTTGAAAAAGACCATCCACAGAGATATGCCAATTGCAGCGAGCGCGAGCATTGGCTCACCCTTGTTCAATATGTGGGGTTGCGCACTTCCGGATATCCTGTTCTCACCTTTCATGTGCAGTTAAATAACACATAACTAAAAAAATACATGATATTTTTACCGTTCAGATTTATGCATGGCACGGGAAACGGATTGAACAAAAATGACGCAAAACATGAATAATTATGATTAATGCGTTACCATAAAATCATTGGACAATGGTTCATCTCTTTGAATAACATGCGCCTTTCACTACAAAATTGTAGAATTGATGTGGTGAAACAGGTTTTCTGCCAGAGGTGGAAATCAGCTTGAGGGGCAACCACCCTCTCTGAGACGCTGCAATTTATATTTGAAGCGCTTTGGGGACAGGAATGGAGTGATAATTTTTATGAATACTCTGGAAAAAGCAAAGGCTGCGAGAAAGGCATCCTTTAAACTGGCTTCGGTCGCCAACGATGTAAAGACACAGGTCATTTTGCGCGTTGCCGAATTGATGAAGGAAAAACAGTCGTTTATTCTGTCGGAAAACGGGAAGGATTTGGAGAAGGCGAAATCTGAAAATATCAGCGATGTCATGTACAAACGGCTGGTGCTCTCAGAAAGTAAAATCGATGGCATGATTGCCAGTTTACTGGAAGTGGCTCAGTTGCCCGACCCCGTGGGGCATGTCAGTGTTCGCCGCGAGTTGGATGACGATTTGATTCTCGAGAAGGTATCCGTTCCCATCGGTGTGATTGGTATCATTTTTGAATCCAGACCCGACGCGTTGGTTCAGATTTCCAGTCTGTGTCTTAAATCGGGAAATGCGGCAATCCTTAAGGGAGGCAGGGAAGCCCAGCACAGCAATAGGGCGTTGTTTGGTATCTTTGTTGATGCAATGGCCCAAACCGATCCGCTGTTCGAAAACAGTCTTCAGTTGGTGGAGAGCCGCGAAGATATCGGTGAACTGCTTGCAATGGATGAGTATGTTGATTTGATGATTCCCCGGGGCTCCAACGACCTGGTGAAATACATCCAGTCCAACACCCGTATTCCAGTCCTTGGTCATGCGGATGGTATCTGTCACGTATTTATTGACAAAGACGCCGATCCGGAAATTGCTGTCAGCGTCAGTGTGGATTCGAAATGTCAGTATCCGGCGGTGTGCAACGCGATGGAGACACTGCTGATTCACAGAGATGTGGCGAAAAGCATTCTGCCGGCGCTGGCTGCCAAAATGAAATCGAATGGGGTCGAACTGCGTGGTGATGACGCCACCTGTGCCATCATCGAAGCGACTGTTGCAACAGAAGAGGACTGGAAAACCGAATACAACGATTTGATTCTGTCCGTTCGCGTGGTTGATTCACTCGAAGCTGCGATCGATCACATCAATACCTACGGCAGTCACCATACCGACGCGATTGTCAGTCGGGACGAATCTGCCTGCCGTATTTTTTTAGGAACTGTCGATTCCAGCTCCGCGCTGGTGAACTGTTCCACCCGATTTGCTGACGGTTTCCGATATGGACTCGGCGCTGAGGTTGGTATTTCCACGAATAAGATACATGCCCGAGGTCCAGTGGGACTTGAAGGCCTGTTAATTTACAAATATCGGTTGGTCGGCAAGGGCAATATCGTTGCGGATTACGCTTCCGGAAAGAGGAGATTTACACACAAAGATGTGCTGTAGTTAATCCATATGAGAGATTTTTCCAAAAGCAAAAAAATTGTTATTAAGATTGGTACCAACACATTAACCCGAAATAACCGGTTGAATGTTGAGTACATTGCGAACATCGCAGGGCAGATAGCGACAATCAGGGAACGGGGATATCAGCCGCTGCTTGTGTCGTCGGGGGCGATTGGATTTGGCGCCAGGGAAATGGGTATTGACAAGAAAGTCACGAAAACCCGCCTTAAGCAGGCCTGCGCCGCCATCGGTCAGCCTATTCTGATCCATTCCTATCGCACGGAATTTCAGAAATACAACATTCATATTGCCCAGGTGCTGCTCACCCGTGAGTCGCTGGATAATCGCGACTCTTATGTCAATCTCAAAACCGCGGTGGAGACGCTGCTGGAAATGGGTGTGGTCCCAATTTTTAACGAAAATGACAGTGTGTCCACATCTGAGATTGAGCCGTATATCGGCGACAATGATCAGCTGAGTGCCCACATTGCCAGCAAGCTTGACGCTGACCTGCTGATTATTTTGACAGATGTGGACGCGCTCTACGATAAGAACCCCAATGAATTTCCAGATGCCCAACCGATTCGCGTTGTTGATGAACTCACAGACGAGATCGTGTCCAATGCGGGAGGGGCCGGATCATCATTTGCGACCGGGGGAATGAAAACTAAAATCATGGCGGTTCGCATTGCCAGAAAAGCAGGCTGCCGCACCGTTTTGGCGCATGGGATGGCACCTGATGTGGTGCCCCGTGTGCTGTCCGGCGAAGAGATTGGTACACTCTTTCTGGCTGATAAGCAGAAAATGCCTAACAAGGCGCGCTGGATTCTCAATGCCACGCCCAAAGGGCGCCTGACCATTGACGCGGGCGCCGAAGCAGCCATTGGTTTAAATAAAAGTCTGCTTCCGTCGGGACTGGTGTCGGTGGAAGGTGAATTTTCACAAGGGGATGTGATTATCATCAACGGGAAGTTCAAGGCCATCGCCGGTTCGGACAGCAGCAGCATGCGGAAAATTATAGGGCTGCACTCCAGCGAAATTAAAAATATACTTGGGGAGGCCAAACGCGATGTGATCTCAAGATCACAGGAAATTGTGCCTATTCCTGACGCTCATCCACGGGGATAGGCGGCCATCGATTTTTTTCTGTTTGCGTATCAGATCAGTTGGGTTACAAATTGAGTTCAACCGCAACTGGAGCAATTGAATAATGAACAGCAAATCAATTTGGATTTTTGTCATTTGGGCAACGGTAGTGATGTGGTGTGCCCCTGTTTTCTCTCAAACGATAAAGGATGGCACCGGGTTAAACAGTCAGATCCTGTGGTCCACCCCAGGGCCTGGGAATTATGCGTTTGTGCAGAGCGCCGAAATATTATCGCATCGAGATGTTTCTTTTTCGGTTGTGGCAGATCACTATCGAAAGCCCCTGGGCCTGGAAGTGGAAGACACCGTCTACTGGAGTGTTGCGCGGGTAAGCGCAATTGATTTTTCCTGGGCGATTGGGTTGTTTGATCGGTTTCAGGTTGGAATGGTTTTGCCTGTGGTGGTGGAACAGTCCGGTGTCGGCGCCAGTCCTTTGTTCGACGACAACACACCCGTTGGGCACAGGGAAATTGGCACCGCTGCGGTGAGTGATTTGCGACTGCACGCCAAAACCATTTTATATCGGCAATTTCCTGATGGCACAGATCGCGGTGCTGGTTTAGCCATAGATCTTGGATTCAGTATTCCAATTGGTGACGAAGATAATTTTTCGGGTGAACACGCGGTTATCTGGGCGCCTACGCTGCTAATGGACTTTCGCCGACGATGGCTTTCCGCCGGCACCAGCGTTGGTGTTCGGTTGCGATCAGGTGACAAACCTGGTTTGGCAGACGCGGAAGTTGGCAATCAGCTTGCCCATGGTCTAGGCATTACCATTCATCTCTTTGATGACCTGTTGATGATTTCCGGCGAAACCAATCTGCTGGCCGAAATTGATAAATTTGAACGAATGGGGATGGAGCTCAGGGGGGCGCTGGGCAGCAGACCAGGTGAAACCAAAGCGGTTACACTGTGGCTCAGTGGTGCCCGCGGTCTGGCCAACCGGGATGAACCCTTGCTGTGTGTGCCTCAAATGCGATTTACGCTCGGTATTTCGTATACGCCCTCTAAAAAGGAAGTCGAAACAGGAGTGATGTTTTAGCAGTTGCTGTGATGCTGGTTCAGGACAGTATCACGTTGGCCATTATGGGCTGCGGGTTGACTCCATTACTGAAGCCGACGCCAGGCAAATCTTCAATCGTTCGCACAGGCTTGAGCTGGAATTTTGGAATTGTCATTTGGTCGGATGATTCGAGTTTCCTAAAAAGACAAACAGTACACAGATGAACGCCATCGATCTGCGCCAAAGCAAGGGCTCCGCATTCATCGCAAAAAACGGGACATATCTTTTTCATCATCTCTCTATCTCCAATCCTGTAAACGTGACATACGTCGTCGGGCATCACCATTTTGCACGATTTGGACCATCGTGTTTTGTTGTAATATCGTTGAAAAAAGCAAATGATTTCGATGACAGTGAACAGCGGTTTTCTTAATATGGGTCAAAACCGGTCGAAAATCATTGACCCATGGGTGATGTATGACACCGACACGCGAAGTAAATGTAATTAACAGAGAAAAGTATTGGTATTAAAGTATTGGTATTAATGTGACATCATTATTGGGGGCATTGGTTTGCGGGAGAGGTTTTTTTGCAGGGAAAGGTCGTTTGGGCTGTTATCGAGGCGCAACTATACCTGTCCTGGGCCCTGAATGGACGCCATCTCGCTGGCCTGGGATTCGGATTCATTGGCTTTGACATCCTCGACATGGGTAGATTTTGTCAAGTCCTTGCTCGATTCTTTGGCGGCTGTGGCCGAGGGATTGTTCTCCCTGTTTTCTTCGGCGTCCTCATCGTTATTGGTTGAAGCAATTATTCTGGCAACAAGATCATCAATATTTTCATGTATGGCATCGTGTTTGTTTTTTCGGGGTTTTGGGACTGATTTCTTTTCGCCACGAGCATCACGAATCTGCGAAAGTTCTTCATCCGACAGGCCAGCCCGAGCGTAAATGGCTCTTTCACCAGGTCGGGAATAATCAATCCAGAAAGCATTTCTTTTCCGTGTATCCATATGAATAAAAACAGAATTGGGATAGTACCCCACACCTGTGTCATCAAACTGGCGCACAAAATTCACCAATGCACGGTTGGGGATGCCCTGTACCCGAAAGTCAATTGCCTGTCCTTTGGTGTGAAATGATTCGTGATTCTTTCTCTTTTGCGTTCTCTGGCCTGAGACGATTTCCAGACGTCGGCCAGGATATTTATCCGCGACTTTCTGCAGCAATACCGCCAGACGTGGGTGCAATGGGAATGGCATTTCGTCCAGATTTGTCGGTGAGGTAAAATGAGAGAGCTTTTCGACACCATCCGGATTGGGTTTGCCATTACAAAATGTCAGATGGATATGAGTGGTTTTGTCGTTTCGGATGCGATAAAACTCAACCGCAGGGTTAAAGCATGGGGGCGGGGGAACCAACTCAATTTCTTCGGTCGCGCCGGGAATGAGCAGTTTCATTCCCGCCCGTAAGTTGTCGGCGTGTTTCAGGGATTTATTGGCCTTAACGATGGCCGGGACAGAAACGCCGTACGTTTTGGCAATGCGTGTCAAAGTGAATCCTTTGGGGACTTCCACAATTACTTTTTTCGGTTTGGGTTTTCTTATCGGTGCTGCATCTTCTCCGGAGTTCATTTTTGCACCTGGAATCATCAGCTCCATTCCGCTGTAGATTTTATCCGGATCTTCCAAACCGTTGGCCTCGATGATGTCTTGAACACTGACGCCTTGTGACATGGCAATTCCGCCGAGACAATCACCATCTTTAATAATATATACCTTTGCTTCGCGAATTTGGCTGCTCTCCTGCTTTGCTGCGCGGGCATGAATGGATACGACGGCAATCGCAGCTACGATAAAAAATGCAACGATGTGCTTTTGAAAATGGTTGTTGTGAATAGGCATGTCGAAACTCCTTATGGTATTAACATATGCATAAGGGGTAATACTGTGTCAAGAAATGTACCACATGTGTGATATTGTAGTTTTGTTTGAAAAGACATTAAATTACAGATGGTTGTGGTTTTTTCTGAGTACACGGCACACACGCAAAAAAAAAAAATTGCGTTTTTTTGAAGACTTGCAATTACTGACACGGTACCCCCAATACCCTCAATCTGCAGAAAGGCCGTGCGGTGACGAAAGACAATACCTATACAAATCCATCGAGGACGGTGGATGAGCGTGTAAATAGCCTTCTTTCTCTGATGACCATACAGGAAAAGCTGGGGCAAATGATTCAGCTGGATGGGACGCATGGCGATTTGTCCAGGGCCATCTTTGAATTACATGCAGGGTCATTGCTGCATATCCAGAATGAGCGGGCACAGGAGGCGCACGACCTTGCGGCCCAAACCAGACTCGGGATTCCATTACTGCTCGCCGACGATTGTATTCACGGGCACGGATTCATGCGTGGTGCAACGGTATTTCCAACGCAGCTGTCGATGGCTTGCAGCTGGAACGAGAGACTCATCGAGGAGGTTGGGCGCATCACTGCAACTGAAGCGAGTTGCACCGGGCTACACTGGACATTTTCACCAGTCCTCGACGTTGCGCGCGATCTCAGATGGGGACGTATTGGAGAAACGTTTGGGGAGGATTTGCTGCTCGCATCCATTTTTGGCGCCGCGCTGATTCGGGGGTATCAGGGTAATGGATTGTCAGATATGACTTCCATGCTGGCAACTGCCAAACATTTTGCGGGATATTGCGAAACCCAGGGGGGGAGGGATGCCTCCGAAGCCGATTTATCCCGCCGAAAACTGCGGTCATGGTTTTTTCCACCATTTGAAAGGGCTGTGCAGGCAGGATGCATGGCATTTATGACTGGATATCAAGCCATTGACGGGGTGCCGAGTACTGCGTGTGACTGGTTGCTTAAATCTGTTCTGAGGGATGAATGGGGGTTTCGCGGCGTTCTGGTGACGGATTGGGACAACGTGGGGCGGATGCATTGGGAACAGCAGATTTGCGCCACAATGAAAGACGCGGCCGAACTCGCAGTGAAAAGTGGCAATGACATTATGATGTCCACACCTTCGTTTTTTGATGGCGCACTGGCTGCAATTGATGACGGTTCGCTACTGGAATCGCAAATTGACGAAGTGGTCGCGCGGATTCTGGCGCTTAAGTTCAAAATGGGACTGTTTGAAAACCCCCGTCGTCCAGATACGACACGGCAACGGCAGGTGATTGGCTGTGATGGCCATCGCCAGACAAACCTGGAGCTGGCGCGAAGCGCAATTGTTCTTTTGCAAAATGACGGTACGCTTCCTCTCTCTTTGACGGCCTTGTCGTCTATTGCAGTTGTTGGTCCCAATGCGGACGATCCCGATGCGCAACTGGGCGACTGGGCTGGCGCCAGTGGACAGGTGGCATGGCTCATGGACGGGCATCCGCGTGGCAGTATCACGACGGTGTTGGATGGAATGCGCCAATATGAAAGTGAATCGTTGAAGATACAGTACGCAAAAGGTGCGAACATTGTTGATGTGGACAGGGACAGATATGGCTATTTTAACGCCGGTGCATTGGTGGTCGGTTCCACCGGTATCGCAGCTGATGATGACGCCATGCGCGTTGATGCGGTTGCCGCCGCAAATCGCTGCGACGTAACCGTTGCAGTTGTTGGGGACCATTTTGCCCTTGCCGGTGAAAACTGTTCCACTGCCACCCTGGAACTTCAGGGGGGGCAAATCCAATTGCTCGAGGCATTGGTGCAAACACGAAAACCGCTGATAGTTGTGCTGATAAATACGAAACCATGTGTTTTGCCCAAATGCATTTATGATGCTGCTGCGATAATTGAAGCATTTAATCCTGGAATGGAAGGGGGAAGGGCGATAGCCGAAACCATCTTTGGCGATAATCTGCCGCAGGGCCGCCTGCCCATATCCATTCCGTACCATGTGGGGCAGCAACCCATCTATTATTACCAGGTACGCGGTCAACACGGGGATCGATACGCAGACATGACCCAGCGGCCGCATTTTCCATTTGGATTTGGTCTCAGTTATACAACTTTTGTGTATAGCGATTTGAGACTAAAAAGCAGCTTTCTTAAGCGGGATGACGTATTCGAATGCACAGTCGCCGTTGAAAACACCGGTGCGCTTCCGGGCACCGAAACCGTTCAACTGTATATTCGTGACGATATCACTTCCGCCACCTGGGCTGAAAAGGAATTGAAGGCATTTGAAAAAGTCCACCTGATGCCCGGTGAAAAGAGGGATGTGGTTTTAAAATCTCCCGTTAGCGCATTTTCAATTGTAAACGCCGCAGGTGAGCGAGTGGTGGAAGCGGGTAAATTTACTGTGATGATTGGGAATCACAGCGCATCGGAAGTGCACCTGAAGACCACGTTTTCAGTGTATTCACTTGAGTGACTGCGGGCATTGGCGTTGTGACCATGGAACGCTTTTTCTCACCAGAGTTTGACGTTTTGGTGATGAGATCTGGATTGGGACAATGGTTGACGCTGTGTCGAATTGGCGGGTGTTGGCTGAACCCAATAAAATCAGTCGACGGCAGCGAAGGCGGCTTTGTTGAGGTCGGAGGTCATTGGCGTTATCTCAGTGACTTCAAATATCTTCAGGGGGGATTTTCCCGCTTCGCGATCGGCCACTTTGAATTCGGTGAAGATGGTTTTGGGCTGAATCACATCACCTTTGAATTTGAGGCGCATATTCCAGTAGCTGCTAAGTACTCTCGCGCCAACTCTCATCAGACGGCCTTTTACGTCGGGCTTGCCAACCAGTGCGACCACGCGTTCTTCGAGGGCAACGGCCCGATTGTATTCAAGCTCATTCACGGCGTTGGCCTTGATGACCGGTAGCAGTGTCGCGTATTCAAGTACCCGCTCTTTAATTTGTGCCGAACGAACCCTGAAGTTTTCAGAACTTGACGCTTTTCGCCGAATATTTTCATAACCACGGGTGGCGGTTTCTATGATGCGGTAAATCGTACTGGAATTGGTTTCGAATTCCCTTTGGAACGCGCCCTTGAGCGTTTGTTCCGCCAAATCACCAGGAAACGCGGGATGGTTCCAGTTGAGCATTTTCTGCCCGTGCCATTCTTCAAAGGGCAGGTCTTCCTTTATAAGACCTTGCTTCTGCAGGCGACGGTAAAGCCCAGTCACAGGCAATGGCGTAAAGAGCATGAACTGAACTGTATCAGCTTCGATACCGATCATGAAATCAATATCTTCCTGAATGTTTTCAGGGGTATGGTGATCCATGCAGAGAATACCTGAACCCAGCACCGAGATGCCGGCATCCCTAAGTTGACGCACCAGTTCTTTGGGCTCGATACCGTCGTTTTTCTCGAAGGCGCCCTGGTCGGTTTTGGACTCGAAACCAATCCACGCAAAAGAGATACCCATGCGAACCATGTTGTCGATGCCGAACGCGGTAATGGCTTCCGACGAGGAAAATACATGGAAAGTGAAGAAACGGTTGTGTTTCTCCATCTCGTCAATCAGCTCCATGGCCCGTTCTCTGTCTTTGAGGAAGTTCTCATCCATCACAAAGAAGGAATCGGTTCCCCGTGCGTCGGCAATTTGGCGGCAGGTATTGAAAATCTCTTTGCCGCTGCCAAGGTAAGAGGTGTATTTTTTACCAAAGAAGTGCGACGTGCTGCAGAAACTGCAGGCATTGACACAGCCGACCCCTGGCACCAGCAGACTCGACGTGGGACCAGGTACCGATACCCCAAAAATTTTCTGCATCTCAGTGGAGGGAATGGCTGGATGCACAATGGGATCGAGCAGATTCTGCCCAATGTACTGGCGCATCCAGTAAATACCTTCGCCTTTAACCACATGGTCGCATTCGATCAGTTCTTCCACCCCTTCGATGGCTGCGCCATGTCCGCCCAAAATAATCTCGGTACCAGGGCAGTGCTCACGAATCAGTCTGGCCATCTCCCGGGCTTTAATGTAATTGGGCGTAATAAATGATATGCCAATTGCGTCATACCCTTTTTTGATTTCCTCGATAAACCTGTCCCGGGTGGGAAAATCAAGCACGTTCACATCGGTCTTAAGATTAGCTGCCATAAAATACAGCCCAAAACTGCGATGATGAAAACGAAACGACGCCGCGCCCTGTGCTTTGGTCACCTGATTGTGAAAGAGCTCCATTATGTTCTCTTTGCGGCCCCACTGGTCGTCCACACCAAATGGCCCAAATACGCCGCTGAGCAGAATTTTCTTGCGAGGTTTGTCTGTCTTGATTGCGTGAGTCATAATTCCTACCTTGGTTATTATTTCGCAGCCAACTAAATTGGCGCAAGGATATGTTTAGCACCCACTGGTCACCAGGCCGTCATCCGTGTGTCATCGTTGTGTCATGGCGAGAAAAAAATTCAGAAAATGCTATTTCTTAAATCTTTTCAGTAGTTTTGGACCAAACCAAACCAGCAGGATCGCGATGCCGATAAGCGCAGCGGCCCTGGGTGTACGGACAACTCGAAGGATAAAGGGCAGGGCGGCAATAAAAAGCACCAGGGCCACCAGTTTTTGCAACGACTTGCCCGATACGTTGGGGGGATTGGCGGGCGCACAGTAGTTTCCACCGCTATACGGCGGATCGGCGGCGCGGCGCTGGGACATTCTGGCTGAATCATACTCGGATTTTAGAGCTGGTTTGGACAGTACTTCGTACGCTTCGTTGAGCTCCGCCAGCTTTTCGCGGGCAAGCTCCTCCAGATCATGCCCGTGATGGCGGTCGGGGTGATATTTGGCAACCAGTTTTCGGTACGCATGCTGGATTGCGGCGCCATTGGCATTTTGCGTAACGCCCAAAACAGCGTAATAGTCTTTTTGAGGGTTGAACTTCATGGCACCACTTTATTGGGAATATGAAACAACCGCTAATTTGCCGATTTCAAATAAGATCCGTAGTCGGAATTGGTGGTAATCACCAGTGTCGTGCGTGCTCCCATCGACTGGCGGTAGCTTTCGAGTGTCTTTAGGAAACGATACAGTTCGGGATCCCGTTGGTAGGCTTCAGCATAAATTCGCGCCGCCGTTGCATCAGCGTTACCGCGAATTTCTTCAGCTTTGCGATAGGCTTCTGACTGAATTTTCTTAAGGTCACGCTCTTTGCGGCCAATGATTTTTGCAGAAAGACCTTCGCCCTGTGACCGCAGTCTGGATGCCACTTTGGTTCTTTCAGAAACCATGCGGCGGAAAACCGACTCCTGAACGCTGGGAATATAATCTATCCGCTTGAGCCGCACGTCCTTGAGTTCTATTCCCAGTTCCCTCGCTTTCTGAGATGCCTTCTCAATAATCTGGTCTGTCAGGGTCTGACGGCCCACCTTGATTTGATAGGGGTTGGGCGTCTCATTTTTCTGACGCTCGATGGCATCTTTGCTGGCAGCAACAATGTCAGCAGCGTCGGATATTTTTTTCTCTTCAGCTGCAAGGGCGTCCTCCCTGTTATCGGAGGCTATCTGCGCCTGAGCCTGAGCAGCGGAATCCGCTTCGGCCTCGGCACTGTCTGTATCTGAATCACTGTCCTGCGTCGCTGCGCCATTGTCCGTTGCCAGTGCGTCGATATCCGTGTCGAGGGCGGCAGCGGGCGAAACGACTGCAGACGGAGCGTCCGCCAGAAGGGCCACTTCGTCCTCAACCGAACTCAGCTGGTTTTCCTTTTCTTCGTCAGATATTACGAAGCGCCGATTTGTACTGCGAATGGCTTCAATCAGATTATGATTCGCAATCACGTTCCGGGTGGCGGAGTCAAGAATATCATCGAGTCGTCCCTGAGCGCTTTCTTCGTCCCGCAGTTTTTCGATGAACACAATTGGATCCACTATTTTCCAGCGCGCAAACACATCAATAAGAATGTACCGCTTATCCAGGGTGGTAATCTGATTTGGATCGCCATCCCACGCCAGCCATCTCTGGTCGAATTTGCGGGCTTCGTACCATGGTACCTTAAAATGAAGTCCAGGATCGGTCACCGGTTCGCCGACCACTTCACCAAATGCGAGAATAACAGCCTGTTCGTGCTGCTTAATGGTGTAGGCGCAGGAGTATAATGTAACAGCTGCCAGGGCGATCACTACGAGGACAGCGATTAGTGTATTGGTGGATTTACTCATCTGACACCCCCTCTCATCATGCCGCCACCGGCAACCGGTTGACCATCCTGTCCCATGGGGAAGAGCATGGGGACCACGCCTTTGGCGTCGTCATCAACGACAATTTTCTTCTCAATGCCTGCCATTACGTCGTTCATGGTTTCCAGATACAATCTTGTCCGGGTTACCTTAGGTGAATCCTCATACTCTTTTTGCAGCGCCACAAATTTCGCCACATCACCTTTGGCGCGATTCACGCGTTCGATGGCGTATCCCTGCGCTTCTTCCAGAATTTGATCGGCTTCACCTTCAGCCCTCGGGATTTCCTTGTTGTACTGAGCCAGCGCTTCGTTTTTCTTCTGGTCGCGCTCCTGTTCCGCCTGGTTGACTTCATTGAAAGACGGCTTGACCGGATCCGGTGGCGCGGAATCCTTCAGCTCCACCCGCTGAACAGAAATCCCTGCCTCATAGTCAACGCACAATTCGGCCAGTCGCTTCTTGGCTTTTTGTAAAATTTCCTCTCGACCGCTGGTCAGCACCTCGGTCACCGAGTAATCGCCAACCACTTCACGCATTGTCGATTCCGACAGGTCGCGCAGGGTGTCTTCGCCGTTGCGAATCTTAAAAAGGAACTGCACCGGATCCGAAATCTGGTAGTGAACAATCCATTCAACAATAGCCACATTCAAATCGCCGGTGAGCATCAGGGATTCCCCTCGGGTAGCGTCGCCTCGGGTGTATGAAGACTGAATGCCAGACGATGTGGTTCGGAAACCAAATTCCTGCTTCAATTGCCGTTTGGCCTGCAACTTCTGTACCTCCTGAACAAATGGAATCTTAAAATGGAGACCCGGTTCATCGGTTCGGGTGTACTTGCCAAACGTCGTTACCACAGCCACTTCCTCTGCGGATACGGTGTAGTAAGCCGATGCCAGCAATACGACTATCATTACAATCAGTACGATAACTTTTATCAGAAATGAATTCTGCTTAAGGGCTCGTTTTATATCGTCGGGGCTCGGTCCGTCTTCACCGAAGGGCCCGTCGCCAAATGGGGATCTGTTACTCATTGATAACTCCTGGCAGTTAATGGTTTACGAGGCAACATAACACACGAAACAGGGACGTAAAGCATTACCGTAAACTTAAAGCGTATGCTACAGGCAATTCAGAGTCCGTTATAACCGGGAACGATTTTCATGCACAGGGAAGGGCTAGAGACCAAATTCGTAGCCAACGGTGGCCATCAGATTCCAGAACCGTTCTGAATCATTTGTATCGTCAAGGGCGCTGTCGTCGCTTTTCTTTTTATTATTCAAAACACCCGTTTCGAAAAACGCAGCTGCCACCAGCGCACCGGATGTGGAAACAGGGATGCGAATACCTGCTGTGACGCGGGGACCAAAGTTGAAACGCCGGTATTCGTCCCACCATTCGTCCTCGAGATACCGGTTCTTGCGGCTTCCATCGATTTCGTCAACTATCCGGGCTGAAAGCGCATAGTTGAACACCACATCAATGCCCAGCCGAAGCGGTCCAATATTGAAAATCATCCCCAATGGAACCACTGCATGCACTGACTTGTACCATGAATCGTGCGCAGCAACGTTTCCCAGCACACCATTGACCACAACCATACCTTCGTCAAATTGAGCCAGGTACCCTTTGCTGATGATTCCCGCGCCAATGTTTAAGCCGACAATTCGGTTGAAAAAATGATTGAAATGAAGTTCTCCCACACCTGTCAGACGCGGTTTGACATCAACCCCGTCAATGTCTTCTGACCTTGCCGATCCGCCCAGCCCCACACCCCCGTGAATACCAAACACATTTTGGCTGTATCCGGCTTCAGCGACGGCACTGCCAATCGTGGTGAGAAGCATGCATAACAATGCGACACATAAAACGGAATACTTTAACATTCACCAATCTCCTGTCGTATGTTCAAACAATGGTTTATGTTTGAAGCGTCTTTTTCGAAGATAACGTAATTATCCCGTATTTTTACCACGGTGAGTCTGGGGAAACAATTTAAATCAATGGGTGGTATCGAACGGTGGTTACAGATTTTTATCTGCGTATTCCACCCAGCCGCCCGCGCGCACCAGGGCTTCATCGAAAGGGGCGATAGAGAAGGGGACCGTTTCGGTTTTGGCCGAGGTTGTGAACGTCAGCTCTTTGTTTTCAATATCAACCGCGCACCCGACATCGTCATTGGCCATGGCAAACAGCGCGTCTATTTTAGCCTCTTCGAGCTCTATGGCGAGCATGCCGCAATTAAACATATTCTGACGAAAAATGCGTGCGTAATTAATCGCAATCACAACGGTAATCCCGTTTACTTCCAAGGCCCAGGGGGCATGTTCCCGCGATGAGCCGCAACCGAAATTGGCGCGGGTAACAATTACCGAGGCATCTTTGGTTTTTTCGCTCTGAGGATCAAAGCCATCCAGACTCAGGTCTTCGAGCATGTGAGGCCCAAGGGCGTCTTTTTTTACTTCGGTCAGATACTTGGCCGGAATGATTTCATCGGTATTGATGTCAGACCGGTCCAAAAACAATACTTTTCCACCAAATGTCTTCATTTTGTCACCTCACCCATTATCTCTCTGGGATCACATAACGCGCCTTTCACTCCAGATGCCACTGCCGCTGCGGGACTCATTAAATGCACCATGCCCCCGGCGCCCATGCGGCCGTTGAAATTTCTATTGGTCGTGGCTGCACAGGATTCATCCGGCGCCAAAACGCCGTTGGACATTCCGAGACAAGCGCCACATGTAGCATTCGTTACACAGAATCCGGCTTCCATCAGCGTGTCGAGCAAACCTTCCTTCATGGCCTGGCGATACACGTCAGTGGTGGCCGGTGCCACAATGCCGCGAACCGTTGGCGCCAGTTTTTTACCTTTGGCCAGCGCCGCGGCTTCCCGTAAATCGCTCAATCGACCATTGGTGCAACTGCCGATGTACACCTGATCAATTTTCATATCACCGAGCTCACTCAGTTTTTTCACCTGATCCGGCTTATATCCCACCGTGGCAACCGGTTCGAGAGTTGACACATCAATATCCACAACTCTGGCGTATTCGGCATCCTCATCAGACCACCAGGCTTTGAATGCATCGAGGGCTTTGACTTTGTCGTTGCCGTACTCCTCGGCAATAAAAGGCCACAGATAGTCGAGCGTCACTCCGTCGGGCATGCACACCCCGGAGGTGCCCCCCGCTTCGATGGCCATATTGGTGATGGTCATCCGTTGCTCCATGTCCATCCTGTCAATCACTTCACCTCGGAATTCGATAACATGATCAGTGGCGCCGTTTACCGTTAACTGGCGAATCACTTCCAGGGCCACATCTTTGGCGTATACGCCACGACCCAGCGCACCGCGCAGATTTACGCGAATCGTGTTCGGTTGCCTGAATGCACAAACACCCTTCAGAATGCCAACTTCCAAATCGGTGGTGCCAACCCCGGCCGCGAATGCGCCGAACGCGCCGTGGGTGCATGTGTGACTGTCACCCATGATAATAGTGTACCCGGGCCGGATAAAGCCCTTCTCGGGAAACAGTGCATGACATACGCCGTTTTGGCCAATGTCAAAAAAGTCCCTGATATTGTACCGACGCGCCCATTCGCGCAGTATTTTGGATTGCACTGCACTCTTGGTGTCTTTGGGCGGTGTCACATGGTCAATAACCACTTTAATTTTACTGGCATCAAACACTCTGTCCTTGCCGCGCCATTCCAGATCTGCAATGGCAATTGGAGTGGTGATCTCATGACACATGACCACATCGAGGTTCAGCACTTTGGTGCCTTCAAAAGGCTCAGATTTCAAATGCGAATCAAATATTTTTTCTACTAATGTTTTTCCCATGATTGTCACTATCTCCTCGTTTTAAGCAGTACGCCAATAGTGTGTGTGGCCCGGGAGTTGGGCGCGCGTCGCACCGCGAAAAAAGGTCTCCACTGTTTAGCAACTTAACGGATTATGTAAATGGTTATTTCAAAAAAAGTCAAACGTGAACCACGTCTTCGTTTATTGTGTTCAGCGGAGCGCTGTACTAAAATGAGAATGAAATGATTCTTCAAACAACAATTATTGACATTCTTGAACGACTGGCCGATGTGGAGCAGCTTGCCGCCGAATTATACGGACATTACGCACGCCTTTTTTCCACGCATCCAGTTGCTTCCAAGGTATTTGCTCAAATGCAGCGCGAAGAGGAGTCTCATCGGAATCAGGTGATGCGGCAAAAGCAAGTGGTCGCACGTTTTTTGTCCGCAAACGATTTTATTGATGTCGATATGGCTGGGGTTGACATTGTGGCCAACGCCATACTGAGAAAGATATCGGAAAGTCGTTTGTCTCTAAAGGATGCCGTCGATTTCGCCATCTGGATGGAGAGTGCCGGAATGGAATCCGCTTATCGAACGGCAGCGTCCAGATACAGCACGCATCTTGAAAAGCTGGCGCATGCACTGTCAATTGAGGATTCGGCCCATATTGAACAACTTAAAAAGCTGCGGGCAAGCAGTGGATGAAGTTTTTATAGACTTCCCGCGGGGACAACCGGACGTTCGCAGCCCCAAAAGGTTTTTCTCAATCCCTGCCAAACAGTGCCAGCATGGCTTTTAGTATCCCAATGTGTTCACCTTTGTGCTTGGTTGCAAGAACTGGCACCGAGCATTGTTTGATGAGCTGTTCGGTGACGCTCCCCAGCAAAACGCCGGCGGCACCGCTGCGGCCCCGGGCGCCAATGACAACCAGATCGCAATGGCGTGCTTCAATTTCACGTTCGAACACATTTGCGGGATGGAACGTTTCGTCCACTCGACAGTCAAAGGTGATTTTGGCATTTGCCGTATGAATTTTGCGCTTTAGAGCATCACATTCCCTTTTGGCAAAAAAAGTCGCTGTTTCAATTTTCTTTTCACGGGGCTCAACCGGATCCGGCGCACCGCCGGGGTAATGAATATCATTGTATACCTGAAACAGATTCAGGGCATGTATTTCGGCGTTGAATGCGATGCCAAGGTCAATGGCCGTTTGCAATGCAAGTGTTGAGCACCTGGAATCGCGTATCGGACAGAAGATTTTCGTGAGCCGCGGTACGAACTCTTCTGGCACCACCAATACAGAGCATGTTGATTTTCTGGTCACTCGCCTCGGAAGAATGGCCACGTCACCCATTTCAAGACGTGCACCCAGATGTCTCCCCATTACAATAAGGTCAATGTCTTCGTCATGAGCGACCATCAGCGTATCTTTCAGCTGATTTCCCACGAAAACCTTGACCTCCTGATGGATGCCGTCGATGTCTCCAAAGTGTCTCACCGCAGCTCCAGTCATTGCGTCTGTATAGCCGGTTGTCAGGCGCACAATTTCGTCGTGGTACTGACGGTCCAAATCCAATTTGCTCGTTCCTTCGACTTCTGATGCGATAGCCAATCGCGATTCCAGTGGGGTGTCGTGGATAACATGGAGAAGATAGACCGTTTTCAAACCAACCGTTTTGGCTATCATATGCGTGTATTCGATAACATGCGCATCCAGGTTGACATCTTCCACACACACCAGAACCTTTTCAAGTTTGTTTTCCATGCGGCGACTCCTTTTCCTATGCTGCCCGTCGACAGTTACGCCGATACAGCAATGTAAAGAAACGCGCGGGCAATAATGCCAACCGTTTCCAAAATTCCCATGGCTATAATTAAAAAGGCAATTCCCTTTCCACCATCAGAAAGGCATCGTACTGCGGCGGCCCCAACCTGAGTCTGCATCCCGTCACTTAACATTTCAGCCAGACCTCCCGCCAGCCCAATGCCATGCAGCAGCGCGTCTTTGGCTGTGACAATATCTGCCGGAACCGACAGCAGTTTGTGCACCAGTATCATTGCACACTGGGTGTGGAAAAAGGGCATACCCACCACACACATGGGTCATCTCTGCGACCTTGCCGTCAAGCCGATACTCGAAACCGGGTTCACTAAGGTTGGTATCCACTCCGAACAGCACCCTTTTTTGTGCGTCCAACTGTGCCGTGACGTTGACGTTAACCTGTTCCATGATTTGCGCTGATTTATTTTGAGCGCGGGAGATGATTTGAGTCGCGTCGGCTTCCGCTGTCCTGTGGGCCTGGTCGCCTGCTGCGATGCCGTCCTGCGGCAATTGATGCACAAATGATTCGATTGTGTGCTGCATTATGGCACAGGTATTAGGCTCGATACATCGGTACCAGCCTCCAAATGTGTCCTGGCCATGTCATTCCAGGCGGTTGTAATAACAGCCACCGCGTCATCTGGTCGGATGGTTCCCGTGTTTATAACTATATCGTAATGACGTGAGTCTTCCCAGTTCTCTCCAAAAAGCTGATGAATGAATTTTGCGCGCTGCACATCGCTCTCGCTGATTATTTTCATGGCTTCTTTATGCGTGCAACTGTTTCGCGCCATCACGCGTTTCTCCCTAAAACGCATGGGTGCAACAATCCGAATGTCCAGTCTGGGACATGTTTTAGGCAGGAATCCTGCGCCCCGACCCAGCAAGACAACGTTTCCTGTTTCCATAAAGTAATTAATCGCTCTGAGTAAATGGCGATGATGCAAATCGGAATCGATGGTGGAGCGATTTCGAAGCATGCTTCTCATCCATTCGCCCAACTGCGAATGGACCCGTTCATCCATCACGTCCACCAACTCCTTTGTTATACGTGATCGTGTTGCCACTTCATCCATTATGCGAAAGCCAAGAAGTTCGCATCCAAGTTCGCTTGTCAGTGATTTGGCTATTTCCGACGCACCGCTGCCAATCAGCCTGGATATTGTGATGACCGGTTTCGGGAGGTGTCGCCTGTTATAAACGTTTTTTACCGTTTCCTTTTGTAAATTCCAGCGAAGATGCTGCTTCTCGAGTATTGCCTGAATAGATTGTGTCATACGCGACCCCCATGGTATGATCCCCGGCATTTCGCACGGGATGTGTGGTGGCATTAAAAATGTGCAAAGGCAGTGCCAGCGATTCAGCGTAATCCGTGAAAAAATTAGTGTTTTTTAATTCAATAGGTTTGGGGATCGTGTTTAATTATTTTCCCATCATTGCACGTAAAAGGTGAACAAATTGACCCGGAATGGGGTGTAAACTTACCTTTGTACGGTTGATTTGGTTCGGGCGACAGTGACACAGGGAAATTGGACGCTGAGAATTGCAAATCCATGACAAAATCTCTCATGTTCCTGGCATGAGTGGGATGGATTTTGATTGAATCATTACAAACGGCGCCAATTTCAAAAAGACAGGTTACAAAACGCTGATGATATGTGTATTTCCATTAAGTCTAACAAGAGGTAAATCATGAGCTCCAAATCTTATCAAAATCATAAATTGCTATTTTTGTTTTCAGTGGTGCTTTGGATGCATACCATCTTCGCTGCGTCCGCGTCTGCACAAGGGAACGGCACTCCAAATCCCGCGACACCGGTTTCCAAATCCAATAAAGTGGTGATTTTTCCGTTTGACGGCATTAATGTATCCGAGGACATCGGTGCGGCAGTATCGGAGGTCTTCAGTTCCGCGCTGGTGGCTGCCTCTTTTGTGGTTATTGACTGGGAACCTTATCGGGATACATTGGAAGCTGCCGAAAGCGTCCCCAGTCTGGCCCAAAGTCTGCAGCCGCCGCAAGATTCTTCCGTTAAAAAAACGCCCAGTATCTCTGACAAAACAACAGACGAGGTGAACTCGGAGGTTGCCGTCACCGAGCAGAATGAAACAGAATCGCCACCAATGGAGCCGTCTCAGGCGGTTTCGGCGAACGTTCCTCCGTTGACTGCAACCGCGCCAGGCAGTCGCAACCTCACCGAAACGCAAAAAAAACGTATCGCTTCAGCTGTGGGAGCGACCGGTTACATCGATGGAAAAGTGGTGAGACTGGGCACCAAGTATACCGTTCGTGTTAATTTAAAGGACTTGTCCGCTAACGTATTGGCACAAAAAGAGATGAAAGCTGCCGACGACAACGATTTGTATCTCGCATTGACGCGTATCGCGGTGGCGTTAAAAGAGAACGTGTCAACCGAACAGACGCAGAATCTCAACAACGCCACGCTTGCAGAAACCAATACTTTGCCGAACCGCGCGCGTGTCCAGAACTACAACGGGTTTATGCTGGGGGGCGGCGCAGTCTTTGGTTCGGATAAGGATTATGGTCTGATGACCGGCGGCTATCAGGGGGTGTGGGAAGTGCGACGTATGCGACTGGGGTTGAATCTCGCGTTGAACTTCGGATCTGACAGCCACCGCTTCGCGCTGTCAGGTGGCCTGTTGGTATCGGTATATTTGTCGGATGAAAGCGTGTCGCCGTATCTCGGAGGCGCGATGGGGGTGTACATTGGCGATTTAATCAAGCGTTCAGATAACGGGGACGACGTATACGAGGAAGATTCAGGTATCGGTTTTGTGGTAAATCCGGTTTTTGGCGTCGAGTTTCTGCGAGAAACCCGCATTCGATTGTTTTTGGAACTGAAATACGGTTTCCTTGTCAGTGCCATGGGCGATTTAGGTCACGGACCCATGCTGGCATTCGGACTGGCATTTAATTGATGATTTCAGGACGGATAGTCTAAGACCGGTCAACTGTTTATCAGCTGTGTTTGGGGATTTGTTTGAAAAGTGGTCTTTGGATCTGGTTGCAATTTTTTTTACTGATTATTCATTTCCAGTTTGAGATTGCCGCCCAGGCCGGTACGATTGTTGCCACCTAGTTTGAGTTTGTTTCCGCCCAACGATGCGCCATCGTCATTTTGAAGATTGAGTTTTAGCTCTCCAGGAGAAGAGGGGGCAGGCAAATCCAGAGCCAGATCGCCATTGGCGCCGGTATCGGTATCGTTTTCATCCGCCTCTTCCGCGTCGGGGGTATCCGTTTCAGACAGCTGAAACAGCTTACGGAGTTCGTCTCTCACAGCTTCGGACGGCGCTTTTTCGAGGGCCTGATTAACCACTTTGCGCATCTCATCAAATCGGGCGGTCGCACGATACACCTGCGCAAGAATCATGAGCGACTGAAAGCTCTCTTTGGATAATCTGACAGCCTTTTTTGCATATTCAATTGCTTTGTCCGTTTCACCGGACATTGCCGCCAGCTGCGCTCTCGTGGCAGCGATTTCGGCTGAAGCGGGCGCAATTTTCTCTGCGATATCGAGTTCCTGCCTGGCCGAATCCGCATCTCCACGCATCATAAACAGCGCGGCCAGCAGCGCGTGCGCCTGATAGTATTCAGGAAATTCAGTCAGTGCTTCACGTATTGCGGATTCGGCATCCGTGAGATCGCTTTGAGTCATCAGCTGGACCTGCGCAAGCGATACCTTGGTGACGGCCCAGTTACGTGTTTTTTTTGCTTTTTCAAACTCGGAAATGGCTTCCTGAATGGCGCTGCTTCCTAAAAATATTTTTCCTCGGTGAATTTTAAACGTGGCATTCTCCGGCGCCAGTTCCACTGCAATCTGATTGTCTTTCAAGGATTCGGATAACGCCAGTTTGGCAAATTTACTGAGGCTGCGATGCGCATAGAACGGCGCTGTGGCTGTTGCGGTATCGAGTTTGATTAGATTTGCATTCTCGACTTTTTCCTCCCTGCCAGCCCAGGGATCAAAGAGTGCGTCGCCGCTAATGATGGCGTATCTGGAGTACACCGCCGATGGATCCGCCGGCGTTTTTTCCTTTTTATAATTAAGAATTTCGACCATTTGAGCGTTTGGTACCCCTGCACTCAGACTTGCTGCCAGCAGCAGGGCAGCAATTTCGTAGCTGGACGCCTCGAAGCTCTCTTCGCCCTGTATCTTCTCCAGCAATTCCCCTGCGGTCAAAGGCCCCGGCATCCTGGGTTCAGTCTGAGAAAACGCTCGCCATTTCTTATCCTTTTTCAGTTTCAGTAATTCGAGGTATATTGCCCGGACCGCATCTGTGCCGTCTTTTCCATCTGCGACCTTTTTTGAGAAAGCGTCGATTTTTCCGGTGGATTCAAAAGGCACAATCGCGCTCCCGGTTTCGATACCGAGGCTTTCGAGCTGCGCCTTTACGTCATCAGGTGCCACATCGGGGGCAGCTGTTTCGGCCGTGGATGACGTTGTCCGCGTGAAATACCAGCCTGCAGCCCCCACCACTAACGCCAGAATAACTGTCACGGGGACGAGAAGTCGTGGCTTGGATTGGGGACCAGATGTCTTTTTTTCCTTCTCCGGCTCCACGTCATGAATGCCCATACACTCGGGACATCGAACTTTTTCTTTTTTTTCAGATTCAAATGTTATGTCGCAATGGTTGCATCGATATTTCATATTAATTCTGCTCCGCAGGTTTGAAGTGACGCCCTGGTGTATGGGGCACGCTCCTGATTGTCAATAGCGGATGGGCGGGTTTTTTATTCCCCAAAATCAGTTTTATATTGTTTCGGTCTATTGTTGACAGGACAAAATTCTGGCGGGTTTGCCATCGGCTCTTTTCAATTTGCTGGCAGTGCAACGGCCCATTTCCCGGCACACTTTGGATTTCGTGCAATCCGTATCGCCACCCACAACGCAGAACCCATCATCCCCTGGGGTACATTTTCCAAATTCGGCGCACACTTCCGATGCCCTGCACCCTTCTCCATCCGCGACACATATTCCAACGGAGCGGTTACCAACGTTGTTGGGTTTAAAAACGCATTCTCCCAGTTTTGTACAGTTGGTTGATTGTTTGCAATCAATGGGCCTCGTGGCAACACAGCGATCCCCGGGGGCATAAGTACATTTCCCCGCATTGATGCACTCCTCTTTTTCCAGGCACGACAAATTCTGTACGCAATTGCCCGCCTTTGCCCGTTCAAATCCGATAGGACATGAATCACTGCCCTGGAGCAGTACACAACCGGATACAAAAGGAAAAAGGGTAATAAAAATAGATGGATAAAGCAGTTTCATGGGTATCTCCTGTTTGTGCGATGCGGAAAAATGCAAATATAACAGAAATTGTCGGCGTTGAACAGACGGGGTTAAGGCTGACTACGCCAACATCCAACAAATAATTACACTGCCTATTGATGGATGATCGCTGTGTGTACAATTTTTATTTCTGTTTTCCTGCACTGTGTTGTGAAGTATTGTGACTAAACTGATCACGCGAACTGGCGTGTCCGGAGATTGCTTTGCCTGCAATTGCTGTGTGCAATTGCTGTGAACGAAGGAGAAATAATATGGATATTGAATCAAAAGTGCTGTCAACTATGAAAAAAGCAGGAGAGCCATTGAATGCTGGAAAAATTGCAGAACTGTCTGGTCTTGATCGCAAGGATGTTGATAAAGCCATGAAGAACCTGAAGGCGGATGCGAAAATCGTCTCTCCCAAACGATGTTATTGGTCACCCAAATAATTTCTGCAACTTGCACAACGTCATTTTGGGCGTCAATAACAGGTGGAGCGCGCAGGTTGAACTCTTGTTTACGCCCTGATTATCGAAAAAAATAAATAGGTTATCGTATAATTTAATTCACCTGACATCAAACCTGGCAGGCACTTTAATGTAAAGTTATATTTTCACCACAAAAGTAATATTAAACCAATTTACGATCTATTCGAGGGATTCATGCTGAACAGAACGATACTTTTTGTAATAATACTGGTGATTTGCGGCTGTGTGAGTACTACCTATGCGCCGCCTGAGGACGATGTGAAGGATTCGGGGTCTCCCAATGATTCAGATTCGGGGCCAACCGGCGACAGCGACACCGATACCGACACGGACGCTGATACGGACACCGATACGGATACTGATACAGACACCGATACCGATACAGACACCGATACCGATACAGACACCGATACCGATACAGACACCGATACGGACACCGATACGGATACTGATACAGACACCGATACAGATACAGACACAGATACAGATACAGACACAGATACAGACACAGATACAGACACCGATACGGATACTGACACAGATACCGACACAGACACAGATACTGACATTGATACCACCACTGATTCTGAATCAGGTAGCGACACGATGGATACCGCAGATTCCGAAACGACAGATTCTGGATTGAACTGCACCGGCGGCACAACGGAATGCAACGGCGACTGCGTTGACTTGACATCAGATCCCAATAACTGCGTGACCTGTGGGAATGTCTGTTCAGACCCCACGCCATACTGTGGTGCAACCGGGTGTGAGGCCGGGATTTTGCTGGCATACGGTGTCGGGGTTGAATTAGAGCCTGGCACTTATGCGATAACCACCGGAGCGACAGATAATCCATCCGGAACTGGTACCCTTGCGTTGCAGTCTGCAGGGGGCACAACCATTGATGCCAGCGTCACCTTTGACGGTACAACCGCCGAGGGCAATGATTACTATGTCTCCTTTCCGAATATACCGGAGGAAACGACCGGTTCGCTAACCATCTCTGCATCGGTAACTATTACTTTTGAGTGGTAGGTCAATTTTTTCGGCGCCAGTCGAACGACAAAAAAAAGGCGGGAATCGCTTCCCGCCTTTTAATTGGTGATGAGGTGTTTTTAAGGAGCCTTCTTACTAACGTTTCAGGTTCACGATCTCCTGGTAAAGCTGATCCGCTGTGGTAATGGTTCGGCTGTTGGCCTGGAAACCGCGCTGATATGCAATCAGATCCACAAATTCCGCTGCAAGATCCACGTTGGATTGCTCCAATGCGTTTGATGTGATGGACCCGGCAGAACCTTCGCCCGCGCCGCCCACGCGTGCTGCACCGGACCCCTGCGTTTCAGCCCAGAGATTGCCACCGGCGCGCGCCAGTTCACCCTCGGCGTTGAAAGTCGCCATTGCCACCTGACCCACCAGACGCTGTTCACCGTTGGAGTAAATGGCCATCACATGGCCGTTGCCTTCAACTCCCACGCCGTTCAATTCCCCGGTGCCGTAGCCGTCCTGCTCCTGGCTGCGTATGATGCTCGATGCAGCATACTGGGTCACGCCATCGAGGCCTGTACCGCCTTCGGCAATGCTTTCGCCAAAATCAACTTGAATATCCTGCGAAGATGCGCCAGCGAAGGTGACCGTAAAAGGTGCGCTGGTATCATCAGCGAGGAATCCATCTGTGGTGAACGTCATCGTTCCGTTGCCAACCTGAGCATATGCGCCTGGTGTGCCGCCTAAATCGCCGTCATCCACCAGACCGTACCATGACCATGCATTGGCACCGGTTTTGGCAAAATAAACGTCCATACGGTGAGATTCGCCAAGCGAATCATATACGGTGATCGCCGTTGAAAAATTGGATGCAATACCGGGGTCAAAGTTGGGATCCGCCAGATTCCACGGCGCTGTCGGCACATCTGCACCGGAATCCAGGTTTGCGGAAATATCAATGTTTTCCGATGCCTGAGGTGGCAAAATGGTGTTGGCAATGCGCAGGTCGGTCAGTTGATTGCTGATGTTGCCATTTGCGGTCGCCAGGTACCCCTGCAGGGTTAATCCCGCAGGATTCACCAGGGCTCCGGAGTTATCAAGCGTAAACTGGCCGGCACGAGTGTAAAAGTCGTTGGTCCACCCTCCGTTATTGCCGTTTACAATGAAGAAACCGTTTCCGTTGATGGCGAGATCCGTTGGTGACTCCGTTGTAATAAATGTCCCCTGCGAAAAAACTCGCGTTATCCCCTGAATGGTCGAACCCGATCCTGGCGCATCCGTCGCCAGAATGGAATGTCCGAGCACGTCAGCGAATACCACGGATTCCGCCTTGTACCCTGTGGTGTTGACATTGGCGATGTTGTCACCCACCACGCCAAGCGCTTTGCCATGGGACGCCAGTCCGGCCACGCCTGTGTATAGGGTTTTGATGATACTCATTCGAACTCTCCTTAGGCTGTTGGCACATCAGTGTGCCGCATTCCTAACACCTCATCAGTTAGTCGTGCTGGGGTAAACTCCCACTATATTTGCTACAGTCGCCTGTAGATCACCCAGTTCCAGTATTGCGGATCCGCTGTTATAATTAACGCCGTCCACTTTAGCTCTAACGCGTGCTTCATATTGTATGGGGGTACCATCGCTGTCAGCCGCATGGACTGCCATTGTGTACACCCCCGCGGGTACCAGCTCCCCGTTGTTGTCCATAGTGTTCCATTCCACGTCCACCGATCCCATATTCTTCGAACCAAGATTCATGCTGCGAACCACGTCTCCAGCGCTGTTTGAAAAATCCACTATCACATTGTCCGCATTCTTGGTGAGTATGAATCCAGTATGGACCGGATCTCCTGTGCCATTAACCATCATGTTTTTGCTGATAACTTCCACTTCCTTGCCGATATAGGATGCAGCGGAACTCTCGTATGCAGCCGTCTGAATGGTGCCCAGATTCGAGATCCCTTCGTTGACTGACACGAGCTGTTCCACGTTGGAGAAAGTGGCCAGCTGGGCGACAAACTCGTGATTCTTCATCGGCTCAAGCGGATCCTGATGCTGCATCTGAGAGATGAGCAATTTCAGAAAATCCTCCTTGCCCATAAATGAATTGTCAGAAGACTGACTTTTCAAAATCTGGGTTGTGGCACTTTCTGCGATGGTTCCAATAGTCATTGTCTATTTCCTCATCGGTGCAAAATGCGTTGTCGCAAATTGCGGTGCATGCCGGATATGATCCATGGCATGACGAGTCTCATCGGAGACCGGCGTGCGTTGACACTGTGGTCCCGTTGTTATGCTGTCCCTCAACTGAGCCAGCGCGCCTGTACCCTCGGGAAATCTCGAACTGTTCAAGGGAAAGGTCGATCCCTGAAAGCTGCCGTTTGAGCTCGCCGATTGCAAATGAGAGCGCAGCGGCCGCGCGACGGTCCGTAATGTGCGCGGTAATGAAGACCTTTTTTCCCTTAAGCGTAACATCCAGTTTTACTTCTCCCAGTTCCTTTAAATCCAGCGTCAAAAAAACGCTGTTTCTTTTGCTCAAGCTGGTACTACGCAAGACGCGTACCAACTTTTTGAGTTCTGCCTCTGAAACCAGCGATACCAGTGCAGTCTTGCCTTGAGAAGGCGGGCGAGCAGGCATTGAAGCAAATGCAGATGCTGGAATTTCCTTGTTAATTTGCGAATTTGCAACTTCAGATGCTTCAGATTGATGCCCCTTGTGAGCGCCGCGATGACGCGCATTCATCGAGTGATTGCTGTACTGCTGTTCAGGATTTTGACTACCGGTGCTTTTTACAGTGACAGTGGTATGACGTTTTTCTGACAGATCCCCAGAACTATTGACGCTTTCCGGGATAATCGCTGGCAGGCAGTGATGTACTGGCCTGTCGTGTCTTTTCTGTTCCTCTTTGTCAGGATTTCCACCTGGGTTCGCTGCGGCAGCGTATAGAGATGCGCCAATTGAACCAGCATCGGTGCCTGCTTTTTGACGGGTTTCTTCCATTAATCGGGCAAATGGTGTCAACGCGGGATCCTGTATCACCACTGAATTCGTTGACATGTGCATCGGAGGTGCAGGAGTATGGGGCATGGGCAAATCAATCTGCATCATTTCTGCTCTCCATCCGTGTCGGTCTTTCCATCGGGCGCTTCTGGCAATGCCACGTCTTCCAGCTCCGGAACGGTTGGTACCCTGGGGCCCATCAGGCCGCGCGCGAGCTCCGCGGCCTTTACAGGTGCCATATTGCTTAAAATCTCCGCGGTCTTGGTGCTGCTCAGTCCGCTCAACACTTCAATTGCGTCTTCAGTGGGCATTGACGTAATCATTTGTGCGCAGGATTGAGGATTCATCCCTTCGATGGTTTTGAGCAGCTGTTCAACCCGTTGCTGCCTCTCTTTTCGCAACCGTTGAATCTCTGGCTGTAGGCTTTCTTTGTTTTCAGATTCTGTGTAATTAAGATATTTTACAATGAATTCTTTATGTTTTTCTTTGATTTTTTCCCAGTGCTTCAGGAGCTTTTCATGCTCTTTTTTATACTGTTCAGCAATCTGTGCACCGGCATTGTTAAGGGTGTCCTGGGTATCGCTTCTGAGTTTTTCAAGGGCCGATTTCTGAAACAGTGCCTCGGATTCAAGCCGGGTAACCATCTGTTCCCGCTGGATTATGTCCCGTTCCTTCTGTTCCAGGCTGACGCGTTTTGCTTCGAGCAGCTGCGCAATTTCCACCAGTTCGTTCCCGGTTACCTGGATCGGCGGAATTGCGGATAAATCGATCACCTTGTCTTTCGTCGCCGCGCCATTTTCAGTTTCCGCCGCCGTATCTTCGGTGTCCGCAGTATTTGAATCCCTTGCTGTATCTTTGGATTTGTCGGACTTTTCAAAATATCCGCAGCCTGCAATAAAAACCAGCCAACCATATATAAATATACGCGTTATCACCGATGTGCCTCCCGTGTGGCGGTCAGATCATCAATCTCAGACTGCTGTTTGAGACTCTGGTCCCTCTCCAATGCCTCTTTCCGATGTGTGTGCAGCGTTTCCATCTGTTTTACTCTTTTATGCGATGCAAGCAGCTTTGCACGCCTGGCCTCGGTGTCGTGCTTTTTCTGTGCCAACTGATTCTCACTTTTTCGCAGGTCCGACTGCGCCCATTTGGCACTCTGTTCGGCAAGGGCGAGGTCTTCCGGCGTAATGCTCTTTCCCGTGATGTCACGAATCGCATTCAATTCGCCATCAAGCGCCTGCATGGCCATGTCGCGTTCGGATTCGGCATGGGCTTCGTTTCGTCGTGCTTCGTCCATTTCTTTGGCGTCGATATCCCGCTGGCGTTCCCGGAACGCGATGAGCCTTTTGATTTTTCTAATGTTTTCGGCTGTCATGAGTTGCGCCTTTTGTTCTTCCGACTCCCCGCTTCAACCTGCCTTATCAGCGTCGCCAATTGCTGCGTGGATTCGTCGTAGCCGGAACGGGTTGTCTGAGGCTGGGATACGTAGTTCATGAACAGGGGCATGAACTGTATGGCCTTGTCAACCGTGGCATCACTGCCCTGCTGGTATGCGCCAATTTTGATCAAATCTTCGGCCTGATAGTAGTCTGACAGCATGGCGCTGGCCTCTCTGGCAGCGGCCATATTTTCAGGGGAGGATAACTGGGTTATCAGTCGCGATTTGCTGGAAAGTACATCCACCGCCGGATAAATACCCCGGTTTGCATAGTCCCTTGACAAAATGATGTGTCCATCCAGCAGGGCTCGCGTGCTGTCTGCCACTGGGTCCACCATATCGTCGCCTTCCACCAAAACCGTGTAAATGCCTGTAATGCTGCCATTTTTGCTGTTGCCAGCGCGCTCCAGAAGCCTGGCGAGCTCGACAAATACAGAAGGCGGATATCCTTTGGTAGCCGGTAATTCACCACCTGCGAGTCCCACTTCCCGCAACGCCATCGCATATCGGGTCAGTGAATCGAGCAGCAGTACCACCCGTCGTCCCTTATCCCGAAAATATTCGGCAATCGATGTAGCGTAGAGAGCGCCACGAACACGGGTTAGGGGGGCCTGATCCCCTGTTACCGCCACCACGCAGGTGCGGCTTCGGTTTTCGGCAGTGACGGCATCCTCTACGAACTCGCGGACTTCACGGCCGCGTTCTCCCACCAGTCCAATCACGCAAACATCGAATTCGCCATGCATGCTCAGCATTGAAAGCAGAGTGGTTTTGCCAACACCCGCACCCGCGTAAATCCCCACACGTTGCCCCTGGCCCAGCGTCAGCATCGAATCGAGAACCCGGACGCCTGTTTCGAGAATCCTGTCGATGCGGGTTCGGCTCATTGGACTTGGAGGCGTGCCTCGGAGGGATTGTCGGGCGTTCAGCGTCAATGGCTTGTCATCGAGGGCACGGCCATGGGCGTCCACAATCCGTCCCAGCAGTTCATCGCCCACCGGAACCAGAGTATCCGTATTGCGCAATGTGGCGGTGCATCCGGTGAAAATGCCTTCGAGCGAATCAAATGCCATGCATAGGACATGATCTTCATCAATTCCTATCGCTTCTGCTGCCAGCGGTCTGGACGCACCCGGTGGCCACAAATCCACCTGCTGGCCCACAGATGCCCGTAATCCGCGCACTTTCAGCACCGGACCCACAATGGAAATCACCTGTCCCTCCATCTTCAGCCGGGACAGTTCCTTCATATGCGCAATGAACTGCTGCTCCTGTGCGGCCAGCATCAGATGTCTCCTCCCTGCTCAAGTGAAAACAAAGTTTTCAGCTTCGCCAGCCGCTGGAATACCTCTGCGTTAACCGTTTTCCTGCCTGCATTCACCACACACCCCATCGCGGACACCGACGGGTCCACCTTAACGGTCACATTCTCCATCTCCTCCAGGAGATTCAGTAATTCGTGCTCTTCAAATGCGGCGTGGATGTCCGGATGCAGTCGCACCACTGGGCGATCCGATTCATCAAACATTCCTAGAGATTCTTTAACAATTTCAATTGTTTTCTCCGGTTTTGCCTCAAGAGTGCCACAGGTCAGCTGTTCAGCGATGGCGAAGGCCAGTCTGACACAGAATGAGAGATCCCGTTCTGTCATTTCCTTCCTGACCCGTGCCAGCTCGCTGATGGATGTGGCCAACAACTTCAGATTGTTTTCAACCCTCGGGTCCGGCTCGGGTTCGGGTGGCGGCGGCGGCGGTGGTTCCGGCTCGGGCGGTGGCGGTGGTTCCGATTTTGGCCTGCTGTGCATCTGCGGCCCCGGTTGCGGCGTTGCGAATGGTTGTCCAATAACAATATTTGAAATCGGCTCTTCTGCCGCAGCTTTCGCGGACGCACCAGACCAGTCCGGCGTTCCCACATCAAATCCACCTTTGTTCTCCGGATCGAACCAGATCATACAATTTCCTCTCCGCCACGTCCCGCGACCACGATGGCACCTTCTGATTCAAGCCGCAATGCCGTATCCACAATCTCCTGCTGTGCCTTTTCCACCTCGGACAACTTGACCGGACCCATGGCCGCAAGGTCGTCCAAAAGTATCTCCGCGGCACGACTCGACACCGACGACAATATTTTGTCCCGCAGGGTATCGCTTGCGGTCTTGAGTGCGAGTACCAGCTGATCGTTGCTGATTTCCTTGATGACCGCCTGCATGCCGCGGCCCTGAACACTTATAAGATCTTCGAATCCAAACATCGCTCGTCGCAGGCGCAGCACCATCCCCGGATCCTCATCCCCAATATTGGTGAGCAGATCCTCGGTTTCATCAATGGATAGATTGGAAAGGATGCCAGCCACCCGTGCAATCCCATCCACCTGGATACTGTCTCCGGAATCCACTTCGGACAGCTGGTCTTCAACCGCCGTAAACAGGGCGGTAACCGTCGAATTGGGAATCGATTCCAGGGTCGCCATTTTGGCCAGGATTTTGGCCTGGATTTCCCCATCCATCAGGCTCAGCACTTTGGCGGCGTACCCCGGGGATAGCTCCGCCAGAATGGCAGCAACCACCTGCGGGTTTTCAGGCTCAAGCACAGCAACCACTTCTTCAGGCGTTCTTTTTTCGATGGATGCATATGGTTTGTCGTGGTCGGTTTCCTTGAAAAGGGAGCGACTTCGGTCACTTCCAAGGGAACGCTGTGCCAGCCTTTCAATGTATGCAGTTCCGGCGCCTGCCGGTAGAACTGGGGTTCGCGCGTCGTTTAGAAAATCGCGATATGTTCTGGCAAGGGAGGTTGAATCGGTTTGATATTCCTTACCTGCCAGCGCGTGCAGCATTCGAATATCCTCGGGACTCATGTGGCGAAGCACTTTTGATACAGTGTCTTCTTCTAGAGACATTATCAGCAGCACGGCCTGCGTGGGCTTTGTCAATTCCACGTACTTTTTCTGCTCCGCGGGTGGATTGGCGGGCTGCTTAGCGATTTGCGTTGCCATCAGCTGTTCTCCCTCGCTGCCACGGGTTTTTCATGAATCCATTTTTTAATGATGCGGGCAGCAGTTTCGCTGTCTTCTTCAAACACGTTTTTCACCTGCGCCATCATTTCGGTTGTGCGATTGGCGTATTCCTCGAATCCAGGCGGAGCGTTAAAAATTGACATGTCCGGAAGAGATGCCACAGATTGGGGGGACATCCCGTCGGTCTGGCCTGGCAACTGTCTGTTTTGTTCCTCGATCATTGATTCCAGCTCATGTACCGGTCTGGGGAAGGGAAGGGTGCCAGTACCGGGCTGCGCACCCAGAAAATGTGTTCCCATGGACGCCGTCGCGGGTTGGTGGCGTTTTCTGAATGTGGCCAGCGCCAAAAATGCAAACAGCACCACCAGAACGCCAACTGCGATGGGCAGGTACTGTTTCCACGGGAACGGCGCCTTAATCGCCTCGTCGTCCAGCGGTTCGGGCTGATGGAAGGAAATGGACTGAACAGAGATCTGATCCCCCCGATTCTTGCTGTACCCTATCGCGCCCTGAACGGCGGTTTCAATTTTTTTCAGCTCCTCTTTTGAGCGGGGGACAAACTTTTCGCCCTCTTTATTAACTCCATCAACCAGCACCGAAATGGTGATTCTTTCCAGTTCACTTCCGGTGCCAATCGTTTTTTTGACGATTTTATCGATTTCCCAGTTTTTGGTTTCCAGTTCCTTGCGCGTGTTGCTCTGCGCGTTATTGGATCCTGGCTGTTCCCCCCCCGGCAGATTGGACCGCGAACCGGGAATCCCCTCGCCACCACCGCTTTGCGTCCCAGCCACTTCCAGTTCCCTGCGCTCACTGCGGACAGCTGTTTTGGCAGGGTCGTAATGTTCCTCCTGAACTTCGTTTTTACTGAAGTCAAATTCGGCCGCCACTCGGGTAATTGATTTGCCAGGCCCCACGAGCTGGTCGAGCATCTCCTGAACGCTCTGCTGGATGTTTTGCTCATAGCGGGTTTTAAACTCCATGCCCTCGCCACCGTTGCCCCCCACACCTGACCTGGCGGACAAGAGCTTTCCGTGGGTGTCGACAATCGTTACCTGATCGGGGGAGAGTCCTTCCACACTCGATGATACAAGGTGAACAATGGCACTTACGGTCTCTTTGGGGAGTTCCCGTCCCCGGTGAAGCTCAAGAATCACGGAAGCCTGCGCAGGTGTTGACTCCTTGCCGAGCAGCGTGCGCTTGGGCAGAACCAGGTTGGCCTTTGCGTTTTTCACAACATTGATGCGGGCGATGGTACGTGACAATTCGCCTTCCAGTGCCCGTCTCATGGCAACGCGTTCTTCGAATTCGGTCATCCCGAACTGTTGGTGATCAAACAGTTCGAAACCGACGCCGCCGCCGGTGGGCAGTCCTTCAGTGGCCAGTTCAAGACGCAGTTCGTGAAGACTTTCGTCGGGAACCAGAATTCGTGTGCCAGCCTCTTCAAGCCGGTAAGGAATTTTTTTGCCTTTCACAAATTCAATGATCGCCGAAGCGTCTTCGGGGGTCAGATTATTGTAAAGCGTGCGATAACTGTTGTTTTCGACAGTCATCAGCATCGCGGTGGCGCCAAGAGTAAGAATCCCGATGATAATTACCGACGCTTTCAGCATCCTGGGCTGTTGTTGCCAGAATCCTTTGACCTGCAGCAGCTTTTCCCTGGCCACATCCTGGGGCTGCTTTTTAACGCCGTTAGTCTGATTATTGTTGTCCATTTATTATCCTTCGGAATTACATTCTCATGTTCATAACTTCCTGGTACGCCATCAGCATTCGATTTCGTACCGCGCCAACCAGCTTGAATGTGATGGTGGCCCTCTCCGCTGCTATCATGGTGTCATGAATATTATTGTGTTTACCCGCTGCAAAATCCGCCCCTATCTGCTCCGATTCCTTCATGATATTGTTCGCCTTCGACAGAAAATCACTGAAGTGGTCGCCCAGATCAGGCTTCTTAATATTGTTCTCGGTTAAAAGAACACCCTGCAGCGACGATGTTTCAATGGGGCCGACAGGCATTAGATGTTACCTCCGATACCAAGTGCGGAACGTCCCACCCGGCCTACGGCTTTCATTGCTGTCGCGCCCGCATCATAGGCACGGGACGCCATAATCATGTTCACCATTTCCTCGGTGACATTCACATTTGGATAAGCCACAAAACCAGCCTGATCAGCGTCAGGATGGGAGGGATCATACACCATCTGAGCGGGATTCTGATCTGTGACAATCTCCTTCACCCGCACGCCATGCGCCTGTTGCGACAGTCGGTCACCGAGCAGCTCTTCGAACTTGTTCTGCACCGGGTCCGATTGAAAAACCGGATCCTTGCGACGATAGGGACCGCCTTCTTCAGTTCTTGTGGTCTGAGCATTGGCGAGATTGGACGCAACGATGTTTAGCCTGGTGCGCTGCGCCGTTAAAGACGACGAAATGATTTCCATTGCGCTGAAAACGTTCATGCTACGCTCCTTTATCTACCATCCGCAGCCGCATACTTCAGGATGCCCAGCTGGTGGCTGACCACTTTGCTCACAGTTTCATATCTCAGGGTATTGGCGTTCAACTGAGCCATTTCCTTGTCGAGACTCACATAGTTCAAGTCATTTCCGGGAACGTGATCCCGAACTTCGTAAACCTCGTATTCGCTGGCCAGTCCCAGTCCGTTGGTTTTGTAGTGCGTGTCATGGGTGCGCTGCAGCGCCATTGCGAATTCACTACCCCCTTCAAAATCGCTTCGTTTTATTTCTTTAGGGGTAAATCCCGGGGTATCCACGTTGGCGATATTCCCCGAAATGAGATTTTGCCGCGCCATATGAAAATTCAGGGCGCTCGCAACGCCGTTCACATTGTCAAACATGCTCATGGGGTTGCCCCTTTCTTTTTCAGGTTTTCCAGCTGTCCCTGCATCTCCTGTGTCTGCTTTTTTATCGTTGCCAGAGTGGCCCAGCTGCTGTTGCGATCCTGCAGGATTTTAAGGATACTTTGATACAATCCGTTGTTCTTCTTTTGTTCCGCATCCAGAAGTCCGTAATACAGCGCATGATCGGGCAACGTACTCAACGCCTTTACCGACAGGCGCTTGCCTTCCTTAAGTGCGATTTCAGTACGCAGTCTTGTTGCGAATTTGTTCTGAATCCCGTCGATTCGATTTTTGTTCGCGTCCGGGATGATCAGTTCTGTGGAGGTGGCTCGTTCTGCCCGCACCGTCGCTTCAACGTGTGCCAGATTATCGTGGGATGATAGCGAAATCAGGGTTTCAGCCTCGGTAAAATCATCGACAGCCGCAATCCAATCTCCCTCCTGCAGCCCAACATACGCACGCACCCTGAGCAGACGTCCACGCGCCCAACCAGGCAGGGCTTTTTCTTCAAGAAAGTACGATGCGGCGTCTCGTGCTTTTACGTACTGTCCAGCGTCAAGATATGTTTCGGCCAGTACTGGTGCTGCCCGCAACAAATCCTTGTTGTCCAGTCGTCCCATGATTCTGTCTGAATACGCGGCCAATACAGAACCCAATCCAATCCGAATCAGATGGTCCGCCGCGATTTCAAGCAGATTGAGCGAAAAAAATCGCGTTAAGTAGTCTTTTTCAAATTTAATAAACGTGTCTGTAAGCCTGGAGGTGTCATCCAAACGTGCGTATTTCAGCAGTGTATTGATTAGGATTGTTTTTCGATGTGTTTCTATTCGCTGCAGAATCTTTTCAGATTCTTTCTCTCTGTTAGGGGTTTCTCGGAGATAGTCACCCAAAGTGCTTAAAATGTATTCCGCTTCATCCACATCACCAATGGAAAATTGACACCAGGAGATCAGAAATGCTGATTCGATGGCTTCGGGTGTATCAAATCTGCTGGAGAGCGGATTGCACTTTGCTGCGACACTTTCAGTGAGTGCTGCCTCCACCACATTGATGCGGTTTTCGGTCAACAGTTTCTTTTCCGGTGCTGCGGATTCTTCGAGAAAAAGCGCCTTGCGCGCACCGACAACATCGCCCTTTTTTAACAGTTCTATTGTATGAACAGGCAGTGGAACAAGCGAATCCGGATCGAGCAAAGCGTTCAGTGCATCCTTTTCCGAACGTGAATTGCCAACGATAATTTGGACCTTTTTATGCTGTTTCTTTCCATTGAATTTTAAAGACGCATTCTTGGAGTACAGCTCAACGGTCATTTTGGACTGACGGTTTGGGAACAGCCGATACTCAATATCAGTATTTTCAAGCGAATCACGAATTTCCTGCTCCTGCACAGGTGACCATTCCCTGAAATACATACGCACGCCACGCTCATCTTCGTCCTCTTCCAGATGAACAATTTTTTCGTCAAAGGCCAGAACAGAAAGCTCTTTGAGTGACCACATGTCGTCATCAGCGGCGGCAATGCCTGGCAAAACGATGGCGACTGAAAAGAGTAACGTGATGTGAATTTTATTCGGACATTTCATACCCGAAACGGGGTTGCAATCCGTATGCCACGGTTATCCAAATGAATTTATTCAGTTTTTTGACGCTTCTGTCAGAAATTTGAGCGGTGCAGGGTCAGAATGATGACTGTTGCGTTCGTCATTTGACGCTTCATTCAATGGACGATGCAGGCAATGGACGATGCAGGCAATGGACGATGCAGGCAATGGACGATGCAGGCAATGAACGATGCAGGCAATGGACGATGCAGGTTTGCGATAAATCGACGGGGAAAGGAATGGGGAAGTGGAATCAGTCGAACCTAACGGTTACTTCAGCGTGACCGGAGCTATGATATCCCTCTACAACCAACGATACCTCGTAGAAAGATCCCATTTGCAGGCCATACTGTCCCCATGCCTGAAAGTGGGGGGCGACAGTAATCGTGCCGCTGGTACGCTTGTCGGTGCGCACGCTCCAGAACTGTGGGAAAGTGGCGGTTCCTTCGATGGACGGCTGGTTGATTCGGTCGCTTTTGTATACCTCATAAGTGCCACCATCCACCTGAATCGTACCCAGGGGGCTTGTCCCTGGTGGACGCCAGCTGCCCCAGCTATCCACGATGTAGTATTCAACCAACGGATTTTGCGTCCAGCCGTAAATCGCCAGATAGGAATTGCCGTTGGGCTGGTAATTCGCACTGTAGGTCACCACAGGCTCGGCGGATCCGGGTCTGACGCCTTTTCGGGCCAGATAATTCCCCTGTGCCTCGGTCCAGTCTGCGACAAAGCCGACCGCGGTATTGGTCATACAGGCGGAACCACTGTCCGTCCAGATTTCGTAGGTGAGTCCGCAATGCTTACCTGACTGTGCGCTCGCGCAAGCCTGCATATCCCCTTCGGTACATGCGGGGGGATCGGCGTCTGTATCCGTGTCCGTATCGGTATCAGTGTCCGTATCAGTGTCCGTATCAGTGTCTGTGTCCGTATCGGTATCGGTATCCGTATCAGTGTCCGTATCAGTGTCGGTGTCAGAATCCGTAGCGCCGGGTTCGCAACAGATTGGTGTCTCTGATGGACATGTGTAGTCGGGGAGATAAGTGCCATTCATGTTTCGACATTCTCCCTGTCCAACACAAGTTCCCGGACAATTCGTATCGCCATCTGAATCAGTGTCCGTATCTGTATCGCTGTCCGAATCCGAGTCTGAATCGGTATCTGTATCCGTGTCCGAGTCGGTGTCTGAATCTGAATCAGTGTCTGAATCTGAATCAGTATCCGAATCAGTGTCTGAATCAGTGTCTGAATCCGAATCAGAATCGCTGTCAGTGTCTGTGTCACTGTCGGTATCTGCATCTGAATCCGAATCGCTATCTGAGTCGGAATCTGAATCGCTGCTGCCTTCTCTTAAATTGTCTTCTCCGCCAGTACACGCCGCGAAGAGAGAGACGGCAGACAGTAAGATTAAAACCAGTGCATGCTTCGTCATTTGGCTTTCCCTTTCAAAAAAATCATTAATAAACCTTTTTATTTGCACCCCAGTCTCAAGCAAACAAGGGGTAATACATCTTAAAAAACGGGAAAATTTCGCTCATTATCGTTAAACGCTGATCGCTAAAGATAGTACCATGGCGTTGTGTAATCGGAGCACCTAATTGGTTATTTTGTGATTTTTTTTTGGCATATGAATATTTTTACTGGTCGCTATGATCGAAAAAAATGCAAGATTGGTCGCATTATGATATTTTTTACTTTATTTTTCGACGCCTTGTCCCTCCCTTTGATTGACCTGTTTATCCTTGCGTGATATCTGGTTTTTTCGGCCCATTGAGCAATACGTTATGATGACAGGACTACGCACAATAAAAGATCAGGAAACTGCTATCGCGATACTTCAACGCGGGTTGCAGTTCGATAAACTTCACCACGCGTATTTATTCGAAGGACCTCCAGGGGTCGGAAAACAGCTCACAGCATTGGCTTTGGCTCTGGCAATTAACTGCGATTCTGAAAAGGATGGCTGTGGCGAGTGCATCCATTGTCGGAAGCTGTTAAAAGGAAACCATCCGGATTATCTGGAACTGACGCCTCCCGACGGAAAGCGGAATATCTTGATTGACGGTGTTCGTGAAGCCGAAGCGTGGATTCGAATGCGTCCTCATGAGGGTAAGGCCAGAATTCTGGTTATTGCACCTGCTGACGCGATGACTGAATCTGCCGCCAACGCATTGCTGAAAACGCTTGAAGAACCCCGACGGGGCAATTACATCATTCTGGTTACCGCCGCGTCGTCGTCATTGCTGCCTACAGTGCGGTCGCGATGCCAGTCTGTCCGTTTCCATGCTTTATCGGAACAAACGGTTTTGGAGATACTGATTAGCGGTGGAATGTCCGAAGACGATGCGAAGCTTCTGGCATCTGTCAGCCGTGGTTCAATGGAGACGGCCACACAGTTTCGCAGTGAAGAGGTGTCGGGCAGGGTTGCACTGGTCTCACAGCTTCTTGAGGGGGCATCGAGTCGAATTCCTGATTTGGCGCTTGATGCGGCGTCAAAAATCAGGGATCGCGGTGAGGCCATTGCTGTACTGGAGTTGTTGCTGGTGGTCATGGAGGCACTGTTAAGAATACGCGCCGGAGCCAGAAGCGACTCTGGAACTAAACTTATTTTTGGAGATTTGCTTGGTAAACTGCAAAATGGCAGTGTACAGATCGCAGCCTCGCATGTCGCGGCGATTCACCGCGCATTGGTGAGCATACAGCGGAATAACATGAATCCTCAGCTTGCGCTCGAAGGAATGATTATGAATATGCGCAGCAGGCAAAAGGATGATTTTTGGAGCAGGATTGGTGCGAAATGAGTGCTGACGAAAAGACAGGAGCGAACAATGCTCCTTCTAATAATGCGGAAAATAATTCAGATTCAAAGCGGGAACCTCGGGACAGCCGAATGCCTGGCCCGAGAAAAAAGAGACGAAAAAATACGCGAAATTCTCGAATTCCACGACCGGAGCAAACTTCGGAGCCGCGGGAGGTGGAGGAACAATCTCTGGGTCCTGGTCGGAAAAAGCGAATTTTTAAACGACGACGCGCCAACGCGGAACAGGTTGTACCCAATAATTCGGCAGATGCCAATCCTAAAAGCGTCCCAAGTGGTGAGGAACAAAACGGGGGACGGCGTAATCGGCGCAATCGAAGCGCACAGGGAAAAACGCGCAAGCAATCTCAGGACACCAGACGGGACAGGACACGGGCGCGGCATGAGTCACAGGGGAGGGATAATGCCATTCACGGGGATTCCCAAAATCATCGACGCCGAAGCGCTGGCGGTGAAACCGGTACTCAACCCAGCGGAGACAGAGAGAGTCTGCCGCCAGTGGCGCTCAACGACAGCGCGCCAGACGGATCTTTTTTTGGTAACGATTACACCGATATTGACACCCGTGGGACAGGACGAAATGTGCCCGCGTATGCCGCAACGGACGAAGCAGAAATAGTATCTGTTGAGAATTTCTTTTCGGGGCGAAAGGATACCGATTTTTCGTCGATGACAGATGCGGAGCTGGATTTTCTGAAGCCCCACGAGGCAAATGAAAATGATCTGTATCTGGATTTGCCGGAACTTGACACCTCCCATCCCCCCAGAGGGAAGCTGATGGACATAGTTGGCGTAAAAACCCACAGGAGCGGCATTATTGAACCTTTCGATTGCGAGGATCTGATTCTTGCCCGTGGCGATGAGGTGATCGTCGAAACGGATAGGGGACTCGCCATTGGGGAGGTAATGGTTCCCACCACCAGACGGTGGGTAAGTCGCGATGTCCCCAGGGTATTTCGCGCAGCCACCCCCAATGATATGCGTCAGCGTGATCGCAATCTTCAGAAAGCGGCCGAAGCGGTTGACCTGTGCCAGAGATCCATCGTGCGTCTTCGACTGGTAATGAAACTTGTCGAAGTGATTTATCTGCATGGCGGAAATAAGGCAGTTTTTTATTTTATGGCTGAAGGGCGGGTGGATTTTCGTCAACTGGTCAAGGAGTTGGCAAGGGAACTTCATATTCGGGTTGAAATGCGTCAGATTGGTGTTCGCGATGCATCCCGAATGATCGGAGGTATCGGCACGTGCGGTTTGCAGTTGTGCTGCACTCGCTATATTCGTGAATTTCAGCCGGTATCCATCCGCATGGCCAAAGATCAGGATTTGGTTTTAAACCCCGAAAAAGTATCCGGACAATGTGGTCGATTGATGTGTTGTCTCGCGTACGAAGAAGAGGTTTACAAGGAAAAAGGGAAAGCCATGCCCCGGGTGGGAAAAATCGTCGAAACCCCACATGGTTGCGGGCGAGTCAGAGACAGGGACATTTTAAGGGGACTTGTTCGGGTTGAACTTGAAGGTGAACACGGGTTGACGCCTTTTGAAATCGCCGATATCCGCCCGGTAAAGCAAACTGCTGATATGGGCCGCGGACGGCGAAATGAGCATCGGGAGAAAGAGGCGGATGCACCCGATAGTCCAGCTGCCAGTCCTGAACCTGAATTGACTGAAGAAAACAAATCCAGCGAATAATCAACCCCCCGATGCTGTTGGTGATGCGAATATGGTGTCTTAAAGATGAGTAATTTTGCTTTGCCCATGGCACTGCCCAATTTTCCAGCGGCAATCAGAGATGCCGGAAGTTCGTTTGCCCCCGCGCGACTGGCTGCCTGTGTGTCCTTTTCTCTTGTAGACGACTCCGATATTCCCCAGGCGGTTCAGCTACTTTCCGCGATGCTAGCTGACTCCGAATTACAGATACGTATCCAGTCAATTGAGAGTCTGGCCGCATTGGTCGAGCGCGGCGCAGACGTGGACAGGGCATCGATGCAGTGTGTATACGAAAATGGCCATGCAGACCTCCGTGCGGTACTGCTGCAAAATGGGCGTCAGTTGCTGTCATCCCCCTTGATAGCTGCGATAGATGCGGCCAGCAGCAAGGATGAGCTTCTGCGATACAGTGCAGCTGTTTCGCTGGGCGCAATGCTGGACGACGAAAAAGCGCAGGAAATCAGGAATGTGTTGCTGACACTGCTGGATGATGAATCAATGGAAGTGCGTATCACCGCCGCATTTCAGTTGGGGGCGCGGGGTTCTGAAAAGTCTGCTGTTCTCCTTGAATCTTTGGTCGAAAGTCAAGACGATAAGGCGATTGAAGCGATGATCATTTTGGCTCAGCTGGGATTGTCCCGGAGCCGGAAAGTGCTTGAAAATGTGGCGCAGCGACGATTTGCGCCACCAGCATTGCGTGCGATGGCCAGTACCGCTTTGATTCGCATGTACGGAAACAGTTACTTCAGTGGTCTGAATGACATGCTGCAGTCCTGGCGCAAATCAAGACGATTGGCCGCTTTGCGCGCCTGCGCCGCGATTCCCTCTGATTCACTGGCGGAGACATTGGCGCATCACGTTGTTTCCGCCGTCGGTGAGGATGAACAGTCCGCCGCCCTTTGGGCGCTGTGGCAGGTTGTATCGAAATACCCCCATTGTGCGCCTGTTCTAAATGAACTGCGTGTTCATCTTGGCAAGTCACTGACAGATGAGCTGTCAGAATATGGGAAAGGATAAACCTATGGTGGCGTTTCAAAAAAAATCGCAACACGTGCAGCTGAGCACTTCGCCGCAGAGTGTCCCACTGTTTGATTCTCACGCTCATTTGGACATGTTGATTCAAAGGGGACTTAACCTTGATGACATAATGAATAGTGCATTGGAAATTGGACTGAAGGGAATCATCGCTGTTGCCTGTGCAGATAAGGAAGGTGAGTACGCGGATGGCCTTGCGGCGGCGGCCGAATATCCAAATATCTGGCGTATCGCCGGTGTACATCCCCATTCCGCGTCGATTGTCAGTGATGGCGCAGTAGAACAGTTGCGTGTGGCGCTATTGCAATCCAAAGCGATTGGGTTGGGTGAAATTGGATTGGACTATCATTACAACTACAGTTCACCGCAGGCGCAGCGCAGCGCATTTATTGCGCAACTCAAGCTGGCGCGAGAACTTCGGCTGCCGGTTGTCGTTCACACGAGAAATGCAGACGATGATACATTTGCCATACTGGATGGAGAGGGTGTGTCTGAATACGGCGGCGTGATTCACTGCTTCTCATCAGGAGAAAAGTTCGCGTCACAGGCACTGGAAATGGGGTTATATCTGTCGTTTTCGGGGATTGTGACATTTCCAAAATCGACGGAAATACAGGAAGTGGCCAAATGGATTCCCGAAGAACGGATATTGAACGAGACCGATTCTCCCTTTCTTAGCCCCGCGCCAAAACGAGGCGGAATTAATACTCCTGAAAAAGTAAGGTTCGTCACGCAAAAAATTGCCGAACTTCGCAACGTTCCTCTGACAGAGATGGCTGCTGCAATCTATAAAAATACACAACGCTGTTTTAATTTATCCCTGGAAAATATGTCGAATGAAAAGGAATGACAAGATGACAGAGCGGGTTTTAGATGCTGATAAATACCTTGGGATGCTCTTTGAGGCAATGAATCAGAAGAATCTGGCATTGCTTGAGGGGGCACTTGCGGAGAATGCAGTGTTTTATTTTCCGAAGACTGCACCAATCGAAGGAAAAAAGCGCATCATTACTTTTTTGAAAATTTTACTGCGGAAATACCCTGATTTGAATTTTACAGTGCGCCGCATAATTGGAAACACTGCCAGCGCAGCAGCTGAGTGGTCCAACCACGGCACATCTTCAAACGGCGATTCATACCAAAATGCCGGGGCGACATTTCTTGAAATGAAAGAGGGCAAAATCATCTATATCAGCGACACCTTTAAAAATACCGAGATAGTTTAATTGCCAATTCTGTTATTTGTGATTTTTTGTAATTTTATCAAATAGATGTCCCGTCTTCATGTGGTATAATTGTATTTTACGCCGTTTAGCCTGATTGATGAGATTGGGGTGTGCGGCATATCAGACGGACGCCATTTTATTCTGGAGGCATTTATGAAGATGGTTACTTTTACTCGGTCTGCCTTATTATTGTTTTTACTGTTTTTGTTGCTTGCAATGATATCGTGTTCGGAAAAGAGCGCGGATGAGCCACTGAATGACACCAACCTCTCGGAGAATCAAGATACTACCACTGATTTTTCTGGCGACACGGATACTGATACCGACACCGATACTGATACAGATACCGACACCGATACTGATACCGACACAGATACTGACACAGATACTGATACAGATACTGATACAGATACTGATACCGACACTGATACCGACACTGATACTGATACAGATACCGACACAGATACTGTTACCAACACAGATGTCGACATGCATTCCGATTCAGATACGGCTACTGGTTCTGAAGATGATACAGACACTGGTTCCGGTTTAAATACTGATTCTGATTTTGATGCTGACAGTGTTACTGACACAGATACGCATGCTGATTCCGACACGAGTGCCGACGCGAATACTGATACCGCAACAGATTCCGGCACCGATGCCGCCCCGGTGGCTGCTATTCTGGACGATTTACATCCGGGGTGGTACGCAAATGACTGGCACTACAAATCCAACTGCGCCTATAGTAACTGCCACAATGGTCTTGGTCCGGATCTGCCCACCGATCATGGAAGCTACGACGAACCATATTGCGCGGATTGCCATGGGGGAAATGGCGCATGGAAGCCAAATACTGCACACAACCACCACCCGTCCCCCATGCCGACGAATTGTACTGGTTGCCATACCAACGGGCAACATGGCTTTACTCAGGACGCGGATTGCATTGCCTGCCATCTTGCGAATGTTGGTACGGTGGATGGCTTCAGCACGCTTGGATGCGAAGCCGTGATATGCCATGCGGTTACCCCCACGCCGTAATCATGGCTTTTAATGACGTAACCATACTATCCGGTCGTGATTAACAGCATAGTGTGAAATTTTCAGTTGGGGCATGGGAAGGAAAGAGCAGCGATTTCTTCTATTTTGACGACCAGTTGCCGTGAATAGTGCAGTATTCCCTTGCAACAAGAGTATCGCTGTAAGGCACGTAAAATTCTGCTTCCGGTGGATCTCCTGGCTTTAGATATTTTCGCTGTACATAGTCACCGTTGATGACTTCAATCCATTCGATGAAGTGTTCTGCAATCATTGGGTGCGCCGTGGAGCCAACGACCACTTTGATTCCTTTTTCGGTTTTTTCGATGATCGGTACGTGCTTCTCAGTGCTGTGATCAGCAGTCTTCTCTTTTTGGAGTGTCATTTCTTTGCCACAGCAGACCAGTGTACCGCCGGATGCATGTCCGACTTCCACCACATTGCCACATATTTCACATTTGTATATTTCCAGTCTTTTGGTCATAGCTTCCCCTCTGTCGTTTAATAATGGTCTATTCTTTGCTTTCTGCTTCGTAGAATAAGCACGGAAAAAATAAAAGCAAACTCCGAGGGAAATTAATTTTCCAGAATATTAAGTCCCACTTCGATATGGGTTTTCAAATCATGCATGTTGACCGGTTTGCAGATATAATCGTCGGCGCCACCTTCCAATGCGTCAATTGCATTTTCGAGCCCATCATTACCAGTTAGCATAATGATGTGAAAACGTGTTTCGTTGTCCTCTGCAAATTTTCGAGCGTGTTTACACCAGGCGATACCGTCCATTCCAGGCATGGACCAATCCAAAACAACCACCGAAGGCTGGCCGGGGTCGAGGGCATCAAGGGCTTCTCGCTGGTCGAGATAAAAAGCGGTATCCCAGGAGGTCTCGAGTTTATCGAAATATCTTTTTAAGGAGTTCAGAAATATTTCTTCGTCGTCCACAAAAATCACTTTTTCCGTCATTGCTCTCTCCCTGACTGAGTACATCAAAGAAGCATAATTCTCAGTTTCTCACCTATATAGCGTCCGTTAGGTTGCCAGATTAAGCTGCTGGCAGAAAAAATTCGAAAAAATGCCATCGCCGAGAGGGAGTGCATATTTGCCAACTGTTTGTTTTTTTTAAACAAACATGCCCATTATTTCCTTTTACAGATTCGTTTTGCGTTGGATTTATAAGACAGTTTTATGTATTGTCGTTATATTGTTTTAATTGTTGCCTTTAACAATCCCATCTCGATGTGAAAACGTAGGTCAGTATGAAAAAAAGCAGGTTTTTTAAAGAATCCAAGTTGCGAAAGTATAAAGATAAAGCCAGCGATTTGATCGAAAAAGGCAAGTACGAAAAAGCGCTATCCATCTACAGGGATATCCTTCAGGCGTTTCCCAACGATACCGCGATTATGCTCAAAATTGGGGATTTGTGTAAAAAGATGAATTTGATCCCTGAAGCGGTGGCAGTCTACAGCGCCGCTGCGGAATACCATGCCCAGTCGGGAAGATTGCTTCAGGCCATTGCGGTCTGTCGGCTGATACTCGAAGTCGATGGATCACATCGCGCCACTCAGCAGAAACTCGCGTCACTCTACGCGCAAAAATATGGTTCCTCTGAGTTGTCGGGCATAACGGATTTGAATGAAGCAGTGGAAGCACCCACAGGGGCGGAAAGTATCAGACTCACGGAAGCAGACCTGAAGCCTCGGCCGCGGGTGTCTACCAGTGCCGCGCCATCAGTCTCGTCGCCGGCATCCCAATTTGACGATACAACTGAAAATCCACTTGCGGGCAATTCCGATGAAACCGCGAAGGTACAGGTTTTCGAGCTTGACGAGTATGCCGCATCCAATGCGGAAACGTCTGGAACAGATGGGCTGCGGCTTGATTTTACGCCGGTATTTGAGAACGATGAGGAGCCATCGGCCGTATATGAGCAAGAGGATTTGGATGAGTATCTGGCTGAGCTGAAGGCGGCGGGACTAACGAGCGAACTGGAAGCGGAGCAGGAGGCACTAAATGCAGGTCCTCGGCCAGCAACTGAGCGCAATTTGATACTGCAAATATCCAGGCCCGCGCCACCACCGCAAACCCTTCCGCCGATGCCACTCTTTTCCAGTTTGGACGAAGGCGCGTTGATTGACCTGATTAACGAACTCCCGATGCGACATTTTGAAGCACTCGAGACAATTGTGAGTGATGGCGACCACGGTGATTCATTTTTTATTATTATTTCGGGTAGCGTGGAAGTCTTTAAAAATGGCGAGAGCCTGGCCACCCTTGAAGAAGGCGCTTTTTTTGGCGAAATGGCCATGCTCTTTCCTGGTCCCAGGCAGGCGACAGTGGTTACAGTGGAACCATGCGACCTGTTCGAAATTTCGAATGAACAGTTGAACAGATTACGGATGAACCATCCACGCGTTGGCAGGGTTTTACTCGAATTCGCTGAGGATCGACTGCTGAATAATCTCCTGAATACATCCCCAATTTTTGCACCGTTCGACGATGTGGAGAGACAGTCGCTTATGGACAAATTTGAACCTTATCTTATCGATCCCGGAACAGTCGTGATTCAGGAAGGGGAGCAGTCTTCGGGACTGTATCTGATTGTCATTGGTGAAGTATCTGTCACTATGACTGGCGATAACGGAGAGCCCACCGAGATTGAAAGGCTGAAGGGAAACGAAATATTTGGAGAGGTTTCGCTGCTGTCGCATTCCGGCGCGATTTCCACAGTGACCACTGCAACTCAGACCCGTGTACTCATGCTGCCACGCGCCCGTTTCAGTGAACTCATTATGACCCACCCACAGGTGCTGGAGTTGGTAGCCGCTATTTCCGATGAGCGCATCGCCACAATGAAAGCAATTAAGGAAGGCCTTTCAAATCAATAGACTCGTTTATACCGCTCACTTTGTTATTGGAGATTCTTTAGAAGAAATTGAGTTTCTTGCTGATTAGTTGCTCAGCAACAAATGTACGGTCATAAACAATGCCAGCGCCGCAAAAACACTGATTCCATAAACAGTGGGGCCGTTTTTTTCCAACCAGGTGCGCTGGCTATTTTCTTTATTGTCAATTTTTTTATCGTTAATGTCTGTCATACTGCACTCCATATGTTTTCACATGGATTAAATCGCACCATGTGAACAGGCTGTTGTCGTTATGCTATTTTTTTTCAGAACTAATATGCCTTCAGCTGGTTACATCCTGCTTAGGCTATGCATGTGACAGTTGAGGCGGTCGTTCGGGGAGAAACCGGTAATCGCCACCTGCGCGCGACATGGGGAGGCATGGGGGGATGACCACAAAAAAAATACCATATGCAAACTGAATATTAATTGGGATTTCTGCAGAAAACGATTCTTCTTCCAGCAGATGTGACGTGTCTGCCGGCACATGAAAGGGTAAGTCCGCCGCATTTGGCATGTGCAAAACAGAGCGCTTAACCGTAAAATCCGTCGGTTCTTCAATTGACTGCATCATCAGCCACATGGAGGCACAAACAGCTGATATTATTAAAAATGCAATATATTTTAAAGAGTTACGGAACACGATACCTGCCTTTTATTGAACGGCGAATCATCCTTGCAAATCGTTGATTTGAACCGACCGCCTTATTAATTATATAAGCAGTGCTGCACTGAACGCAACCCGGAGACACATTTTGGCGGTAACGTGCGGGCAACAATACATACTCACCGGCCCCCAAAAAAAATATCCGGTTTCCCATTTTTGTTTCTCCAGGTGTTCATATCGCAAAAGCAATTACATGCAGCAGGCAACCGTCAGCTGCGTGGGAGGGGAGACGACGTTTATGAAACAGAAAAGAATATTTAGACACATCGGGTGGCTTGCGGTGCGGGCTGTTTTACTGTCAGTGACACTGCTTGGGACAGGATGCGGCGACGATGCCGGCGAATGGCAGAGCATGAAGGTCCGGATGGTGCGCCACAACCTTATTTCTTTCAACAATGCACAGTCGTTTGTGGCGTATGCACAGGACGCAGCCAGCCAACGCATGCGGGCAGAGGTTGAACTTCAACGTGCTCAGGACATTGCGTGGCTGACCACCGAGCCGGCATTGCGTGATATGCCAACCGCCAACGCTGATGTTGATTACGCCGAAGATATGGATTCGAGTTCTTCAGATGCCAAAGGCGATGACGCCGGCGGCACGGCAGGGCATTCAACGACGAACACCCAGGAGGCTGGTGTGGATGAGGCGGACATAGTTAAAACCGATGGGCAGTATATCTATGCTTTGAGTGGCGGAAAGCTGGTTATCGTAAAAACGCAGGAAGGCGTTTTAACAAAATCCGGCAGCATTGACGTGGGTGGGTTCGCAAGGGAGATGTTCATTAACGGTAACGTGGTCGCTGTGTTTTCGAATCGTGCAGAAGCGGATGTGCCAGAAGAAATGCGCTATCCAATGAACGATAATGCAAATCTGTACAACATCAAATATGACGACATGTCCGTAGATGATGTGGCGATGCCCGATTCGGATCCAGGAACGGGAAAAGCCTATTGCGACGAGTATGGTTGTGCAGGCAACACATATCTGCAACTGGCGCTCGTGGATGTGAGCAATCCATCGGCGCCGTCGCTTATCCGCACGATGATTTACGGCGGACAGTATGTGACGTCTCGCATGGTTAATGGCGTTGCGCGTCTCGTGCTGGACACACCTCTGTATAATCTCTCCATGACCTGGGACTATGGCGACAATCCGGACTGGTCAACAGAGCAGGGGCTCAATACGGCCTATGCGAACGTGATTCGCGAAAATGAAACCGCATTCAGCGCATTGACGATGAAAGACATTGTTCCCGGAAAATGGGATTCCAAAACAAACGCAGTCACACTTCTGGTGAATCCTGAAAATATTACTGCGCCGCAAACACCCAATGGGGTTGGATTACAAACAATTGTGTCTATTGATTTAAATAGCCCTATGGCCGATTCCACGCAGGAAGGTGTTTTTTCACAGCGTGGCATTGTCTATGCCAGCACAGAATCCCTTTATCTCACAAGTGCCAGAGACTGGGTATCCCTTGCAATGGAATCGGGCCTTTGGTCAGGTTATGAAAACCAGACAACCGGTATTCATAAATTTGACATCAGCGGCAACACATTGGATGTTCCCTGGTTGGCCACCGGCACTGTGGACGGACGGCTGCTGAATCAGTTCAGCATGGGCGAGAAGGATGGATACCTGCGGGTTGCGTCCACTACAGGTGATTTCTGGTGGGGCGATGCTGGAAACACGCTGGACAACCACGTGTTTGTCTTGGGGCAGGCGGGAACGATGCTTAAACAGATCGGCCATATAAGTGGACTCGGTGCGGGAGAGGAAATCTACGCCGTGCGTTTCATGGGCGACAAAGCATTTATTGTCACATTTTTCCAGAGCGATCCCCTGTTCACCATTGACCTTAGCGACCCCGCGAACCCAACAAAACTGGGCGAATGGGTTGGTCCGGGATATTCAACGTATCTGCATCCGTACGGCGACAATCTGTTGATTGCACTTGGGGAGGAAGACTGGCAACCGACGATCTCCCTATACAATATTGCAGATTTCTTCAATCCGGTTCTGGTTCAGCGCATTCCGCTTGGCACTGACGCATGGAGTGCTGCGCTCTACGATCACAAGGCATTCACCTTTAATCCCGAAACAGGCTTTTTGGCTCTTCCCTTCAGTGGCTGGACAGACGGTTTTCAGACGGGAATTTTGACTTACAAAATCAGTGAGGGCGGTATCGAACCCCGCGGAACCCTTAACATGGCCACTGAGGATGACTCATATTACTCTGAAGCGTTGCGTTCGATGTACATTGATGAGTTTCTCTATGGAATGTCCAGATGCAGCATCGGTTCGGCGCCAATCGATTCTCCGGAAAGCATCACTTCAAGCGTGGCATTGTTTGACGGAGAAAACTGCGCCGGCGATTTGTATCCGTACTGGTACTGATGGCGGTGTGATACACAGCGCAGTACTTGGGTAACCGCCAGCTGAAGCGTGGGAATGTCACGCAAATAGCTATAATCAAAGTTGATAAATTTCCACATGCTTGATTTGCGCAACGAAAAAAAACGAAACATTTTTGTGCAACTGATTAATGGGGAAATACAATTGTGTGCCGTGAAAAAATCTGTTATTGACTGCCACTCCCTCAGATAATGCCGTAATTCAGTAACTTTTTTGTAGGTTGTACATTCTGGTACATATATTGCTTGCGCCTCGACGTCGTTTAACATGCGACATAATCGAGATTTCAGCTACGCAAGGAGACAACTCAATGGCCCTAAGACCAAACAAACTTCTAATTTTGTTTTTCGCCGTTCTTTCTCTGTTGTCCAGTCAAAGCGCCGTGGCGGCAGACACTGACGGATTGACAGCAATTACAAATTCTTCGAACACACTGTTTATATTGATTGGCGCGGTGATGATCCTTGCCATGCACAGTGGATTCGCATTTCTTGAAGTGGGTTCCGTGCGCAGAAAAAACCAGGTAAACGCATTAAATAAAATTATCGCCGAGTGGGGGTTTTCAACACTTATATATTTCTTCATCGGATATCCCATATCGAGGGGAATCAATTTCCTGGTGCCAATCAGTGATATGTCAGCGAACAACGGACTCGACTATGTCCGGTTCTTTCTGTTTCTTGGATTTGCAGCCTGTATCCCCGCAATTATTTCAGGCGGCGTTGCTGAGCGTTCAAAGTTTTGGACAAACTCCATTGCCGGCGGAATATTTGTCGGTCTGGTGTATCCATTTATCGAAGGCGCCACCTGGGGCGAGTTTTCGACCACATTGGGGGGTACAGAAGGATGGCTGGCGACAACCTTTGGCGCACCGTTCCATGACTTTGCAGGCTCGGTGGTGGTGCATGCCACGGGCGGCTGGCTCGCATTGCCCGCAGTTATTCTGTTGGGGCCACGCATTCGTGTCGCCGAAACCGATACCATTGAGGTTAGCTCAATTCCGTTTTTGGCGCTGGGGTCATGGATTCTGATTGTAGGGTGGTTTGGATTTAATGTAATGAGCGCCGGTGCGATAAATAACATCTCAGGTCTGGTTGCCATTAACTCTTTGCTCGCAATGGTTGGCGGCACCATCGCTGCATTGATTGTGTCCAAAAATGATGCAGGATTTGTACACAACGGCGCACTCGCTGGCTTGGTGGCAGTGTGTGCCGGTTCAGATTTGTATCATCCCGTGGGCGCTTTGGTTGTGGGTGCTGTTGCTGGTCTTATTTTCGTATTTATGTTTCAGGTTGAGTCGTCCAAACTCAAATGGGATGATGTGCTTGGCGTTTGGCCCCTACACGGCCTGTGTGGTATCTGGGGGGGGATCGCTGCGGGGATCTTTGGTATGGAAGCATTGGGCGGTGCAGGTGGCGTATCGTTTATGTCACAAATCATCGTTTCACTGGGCGTTATCGCTGTCTCACTGGTTGCCAGCTTTGGAGTGTACGGATTATTAAAGAAAACGGTTGGTATCCGGTTGCATGCACAGCAGGAGCGTATTGGTTCAGATATTTCCATTCATGCCATTGCATCATCTCCGGAAGAGATGTTTTGAATTCAGGTATTCAACTACTCAGGTGTAAAACCACAACGTATTTTACTGATTTATTTAAGGACAGGACTATGAAACTTGTAATCGCAATCATTCAACCAGAGCGGCTTTCCTACGTTAAAGAAGAACTGTTTAAGGCCGAAGTGCGCAAGATGACAGTCAGTCGAGTTAAAGGCTGCGGACAGCAGATGGGATACGAATCATCTTACCGCGGCAAAATTCATTCTGTTAATCTTCTGGACAAAATACGAATTGGTATCGTGGTGAATGATGATTTTGAGCAGAAGACCATCGATGCAATTGTTGCGGGCGCGCGTACCGGAAACATTGGTGACGGAAAAATATTTGTACAGGAGCTGCACCGGTGCATCCGTATTCGAACTGGCGAAGAAGGTCACGATGCAGTTGGATAACCATTAATCTGTAGCTGTAGGAAGCGAAAATCCCAATGCAGTGCAGCAGTTAGTTGCGTGTCATTTGCATCAGTGTTTTTTGGTTTCTTTTTATCGTTTTTGCTTTGGCACTTGAAACGTTATCTTTCATTTGCAAAAAGCGTTCGTACGATGCGAGAGCGTCTGAAGCATATTGATGGCGCAGTTTTTTAGATTTCTCTATTTTGGTCAGATTGTATTCTGTGCGACCTTTTACAAACCATGTGTTTGGCGGAATTCGGCCTGATCGTCTGATAATCTCGTTAAAGTGTGCGAGAGAGGATTTCAACACATCATATTGCTGTTCGCGAGTCAGTTTTGTTTTTCCGTCCCTTCCTGAGTCCCCCTTCTGATACAGGTCCATTCCATTGTCGTAGAGTTGTTCAATATTCATCTCGGCGATAGGTTCGATGTTATAGAGAGATATTGATTCTGATGGCTTCGCAACTGGTGCATTTTCTGCTTCTTCTGGCGCCGACGGTTTGGCAATGACAGCTGATTCCATTGATGTGGATTCCTGTGGGTTGACGGAAGATACCGCCGCAGTCGTTACATCACTCTGGTCAGCTGAGGCCTTTGTCAATGTTGAATCCGCAGACAGGGGAGGCGTTACCTCTGCGTTGGTGTTGCCAGTTCGTTTTATCTCTTTATCCTGTTTTGGCGACGCTGCTGCCGAATCTCCCCATGTTGGCAGCCTGTTCAGAACAGGAAGGCTGTCCTTCGAAATGGGTGACCATGGTGACAGGAGGATGGCCACAGTGCTGCACAATAGCAGCACAACACCAACAATAACCCCTGCAATCAGTTTTCTACTACCAGTTGAGCCGATTGGATAAAATGAGATATTGGATTCCTCGGGAATGTCCTCATCCACCACGGATTCCTGTAATTTTGACAGGTCGATTTGCTGAATCTCATCATCCCCATTAAACACTGCGTGTGACCCGATATCCGCATCTGTTTCCACTTGTCTGCTTTGCTGTGCAGCCAATGCACCAATGTTTTCGTGGGTGGTGGTCAATGTTGCTTCTTCATCCTGAGTGTCGGGCGTCTGATATACCGCGGGGGCGGGCAGGGTGCCGGTGGCGGGCTGCAGCTTAATCACGGGGGGCGTGCCGATTTTTGTCTGGCTTGGCGGTCTGTTTGGTTTGTTCGTTCGAGCTGATGTGCCTGCGATGGCCCCGGGAATAGTGGAAAACATTTCGTCAATTTCTTCGGGATTCAGTTGTTGCAGCTCGTTTACATCCACTTCGTCGGTATCGTTACCGACCATTGCAGTGGCTTTGTTGACCATCGCAGATTTCCATTTTTCGGCTTCCAGTTTCAAGTCGTTTATTTCCGCCCGCAGGCCAGATAGTCCTTTCCCCATTAATTTACCAATGCGCATCTCCATATCGGTAAGTTCAACCTGCAACTCCGCGTGAATTCGTTCTTCAATTTTAGGCAGTTCCTCCGAAACCCATTTCTCCATGGTTTTGGAAATCTCACCTGTCGCGAGCGCCAGTACGTCTCCCCTTGTACCAGCCAGGCGCTTTTGAATGTCCGTCCGGATTCGAGACTCCAACTCATCCATCTGATCCGGCAGCTGATCCATAACTTTCTGTACAATTGACTGCATTTCCGATTCGATAATCGATCGGCGGTGCGATCGTCGCGGCTCAAACGGATCAGCCGGTGCAATCGACGCAAAACTGTCTGCCGCCATACTGGTGCGCGATTTGAGTTTCGGGGAACTGTTTCGTTTTTTTGGACGCAACCTCGCAGAGCTTGGTCTGTGGGGCAATATGGAATCCATGGCCCCTTCTGAAAGAGGCCCCTGGGTCTGTTCTTTGTGATTGTTTTCAGGCATCATGGAGATTGTGCCACTTTCGTCGTTGTCGAGGTTTGCGAGATTTACGAGAGAAAACATCCCGTTCGACATAATATTGTCATTTTGACGTGTCCCCTGCCAGCCTGGCGAAAAAACCACCACACACCCATGTGTTTTTCCAAATTCTCTGAGCGCTTCAGCAATTCGTTGTGCCTGTTCCCGTGGGTCACCTTCGCCCATCCAGTGTTTCAGCTGATTCAGTGGAAAACTGGAGAGCGCTGCTTCCCTCGAAAAGAAGACAAGCTGCTCGTTTTTTTTCATTGGTACAGTATTGGTTTGTATCTGCGGAATGAAATCACCTAAATCGCCAATCTTGCTGAACAGTCCACCGGCAATGTGATCCTGCGTCAGCTTTTGAACCCTGGCGCCCACCAGATATTGCTGCGATTCGCCTCTATGGGAAATGTGAATTCCTCCATCGTAGTAGACAACCGCTTCCAGACTGTTGGTAATCCTGCTTATTAGACTGTTTTTCGCAGGTGCTTTTACATTGTTGGCCGCCTCCATTTTGTACGCGACCATCTCATCCTGCCCGTGGGTTACAGTATCCACCAGCATCTGATCAAGACCAGAGACTGTCTGTCCAAGCAGATTGCGAAACGCCGGATCGGAAGCGTCGACGTTGTCTGCCTTGCCGGCACTGTTTTTTAAATAGTTGGAGATGTATTCCGCGATCAATGCGGTCGCAGTATTGCCCAGCTCATCAAGGATGGCAGTGTCAACACCGCTGCCTCGAAGTCGAATAGTATGGGCTTCCGCCATAACGATGGCGCCGTTTTCGGGATTTACAGTCAAATGGACTGTGCCGGATTTTTCAGGATCCAGAAATGCGACCCCAACAGCACCGTTGGAGAACATGTTTTCGTCAACCGTCATGTCATCCAAAACGGCAGTTGCCTTACTTTATCTTAGGTTTTTTAATCAGATGAGGTTACTTTTTTACCGAAAATTCATCAAAGTGCGTGATAATTTTGAGTTGTCGGTTCCCTGGAAGGAATCAATCCTGGGTTCTCAATCAGATGGCACATAACGAAACTGTCTGTCTGAATCGTTTTGAATAGTGCCATGCGATTCAGCGCATCAGGTATTGGGGTGTACATCTGCAATTTAGTGACAGTGCCGGTTCTGAACGATTCATATCGAATTTGTGTATCCGACACGCCGCGTCGGCGCAGTGCATCAACCAATGGCCTGTACAGTGTTGGTGGGCCACAAATGAAATATGTTTTTCTGTCGAGGTTGTCAGGGAACAGCTCCAATACACCGCGGACTGATACACGACCGGTTCTGCCTTTCCAGAAACGGGAAGGACGAGAAAGGATGTGTGTTAGTCTGATGTTTGGATTTCTATTAACGACCTCGTTAATTTCGTCTTTGAATATTAAATCGGCCTCATGTCTGGCGCCGTACACCAGGTGAACCCGAGGTGCTTCGCGACTGCCGTCAAATTCCCGGAGCATGCTCATTATGGGAGTGATACCGCTACCTACCGCAATGGCCACAATGTCCTTTGTATCGCGTTCGGGAACATACACAAAATCACCGAACGGTCCTGTTACAGAAAGCCTGTCTCCCACGCGCACATCGTTTACCAGCCAGCGGGACATGTTGCCGCCGGGCTGTGCTTTGACCGTGATATCCAAATATTTGCCGTTTTCCGGCGCAGACGAAATACTGTACGCCCTTGTGACTCGTTGGCCACGGATATCCGCTGTGACATCCATATATTGACCTGCCCTGAAGTGCATGAACCGTTCTTTTTCCGGAAACAGACGCAAAGTCACCGTATCTGCCGTTTCAACTTTTCGAGATGTCACTTTCACCAGAATGTTGGCCGCGTGAAATCGCGCTGATTTATCGTAAGTACTGATGAAGGGTTCTTCCAGCGAGGAATTGTCGTACTTTCTGTACTTGCTTCGAATCACTTTTCCCACCCGTTTGCCGTCCCGAAACATCAGTTTCCAGCCATTAAGGCGCCGTTGCAGCGTTTGGTCGCGCACCGTCTGGCTCGCGCCGATGCCATAGGGGAGTTCATTCACTTCTCCCCATTGCTCAAGAATGCACATAGCCGTGTTGTATCCGGATGTAATCACGCCCTGGTAGCCAGCGCTCGGGCGCGTCCATGCGCCTGCAAACCAAAGACCTTCCAGAGGCCCTTTGTTGTCCATTCGGAACCCCGGATTTTCCTCTGGCGTATTCGCGAAGCCATATATGGCGCCCTGCGGGTTTCCGGTATACCTGACATTGCTGACCGGCGTCGATACTATTTGAGTTTCAATTGCATCCCTTATCGCGGGGAACCGCTCGGCGACAATCTTTAGCAGCATTTTGCCGTAGCGCTCCTTTTCGATTGCATACTCCGCATCATTCAGGCTTGTCCACACCTCTCCCTGCTGAAGAATTGTAATCGCCAGCACGCCTTTTCCTTTCCGAGCAAACGATGGGTTGGCGATGTCATATGCACACACCGAAACAACACCGGGAGAGCATAACTGGCCACAGCTTTCCCATTGCTTGTTCATATCTGTCTCCAGGTTGATGTACAACTCGTGGTTGTGGATTCCCAACTCCCGGGTTGGTCGGTTCAGTCCAAGATAAAGCGTCACTGTTCCCGCACTGGGGGCGGCTGCCTCAAGACGGCGGATATGTTTGGGTTGAATGTGTTGCCTGTCAATGAGCCGTGTCAGTGTGCTGTATGGATCCGCGTTGGATATGACCGTATCTGTGAAGAAGGTATCGCCTTTGTCGCTTACAACCCCACAAACCCGACCATTTTCAACCAGAATCTGCTGAATTCCTTCTGACAGATGCACTTCGCCTCCATTTTCGCGAATTACATCGGCATAAGCATTTGATAGTGACTGACTTTTTCCTTCAATTGTTACCGCTCCCCAGGTCAGGTAGCTGCTGACGCCGGCCGCAAACAGTAAGAACGACAGTTTGTCAGGGGGCAATCCGAAGTATCCCCAAAGCTGACCGAGAACCAGTTTCAGATTATCATTGGATATGTACCGGTTCATAACGTCCGATACAGTGGTTCCGGCTGCGTGCGCAAGGTTGGGAAATCGAGCCAGTGTTGGTAACGGGCTGGTCCCATATCCGCCTTCGCGAATGAGCTGAACTTCTTTGCCGACCGTAACGATCTGCTGGATAAACGAATGAATCCCCGCTGCTTCGTCTGGAAATGCACTGATCAACACCGATTCGGCGTTGGCCGGAGAACGCGGGATGGTGATGTCCACACCATCTGCCATTGTGCGATACAGGTCCGGCAAAGGAATGAAGTTAACTTTGTCCAGTATGCCCAATGCGTCATAAAAAGTCCTGAGCGGTCCAGGATTATCGGGTGTGCCAACACCGCTCATGGCATGAAGAGAAACTTCAAACTCAAAACCGTCTCTGAAAAAAGTTGTTGCGTATCCGCCCGGCTGACTGTGCCGTTCAAATACCGCCACTTTATGTCTATTTTTTGCAAGCGTTGCCGCGACGGTTAATCCCCCAAGGCCACTGCCCACAATGATTGCTTTAAACTGATTTCTCATCGTCTTCCTCCGCTGGGATTGCCACGTTTTGCTATGCGTTGTTGCGAATGTTTTTCAGAATGTCGTATGCGTTGCTCACGAACCCTCGCGAGAAGAGGGACGGTGGAACACTGCCACCCAGATCCAGATGATTTATGTAGGTTATCCTGGTTCGCTTTCCGCCGTCTATGGGGGTCAGCGTCCAGCTGCCCTGAACATTGCGCACAGGAATACCTTTGGGATTTACTGGTTTTCGCTCATTGGTTTTAGTCCAGCGCCGAACATATTGCGGATACCCATCCACATCAGTTACCTGCCAGTTCACTTTAACTACATAATGTCTGTCTTTAATCATCCAGTTGCCCAGCCGCACATACACGTAATCACAGCCGTTACCGCAGCTGTCAATGGTATTATGTTCTTTCAGTCCATCGATTTTTATGGTTTCAGTTACGTATTCCCACACCCTTGGGGTGGGCGCATTAATTGTAGTCACCGCTTTTACTTCCGGCACTTCACTTTTGGGGTGATTCGTAGTGAATACACTGATTCCCTCCTCTTTGCCATGTCTCTCCCATTTACCCTTTGCATTGACATCCGAGACCAGTACCAGTGCTGCCGTGGCAAGGCTGACTGTTACAACTGAATTAATCATGACTATCCTCCGTTAATGCGCGTTTTCTTCAGCTATTGTAATGAGTGATGAGTGATGATGCGCAATTTTGAATAATTTAAATCTCTTCAAAAATTAGTCAACGATTTTGCGCCAGATTTTATCTAAGTGTTTATTATTGCGTTATTAATTGTTTTGGGAGTTATTGGGCAAAATGTTTTTGACGGATTTTTGAATAGATAATTTCGCAAGGAAGGCTTAGCTAAGCGGCCTGTTCAAGCTCGCTACGGGAGCCAAGTCGGGTGCGGAGGGCGTTGCGACCCCGGTGGAGACGAGACATGACAGTGCCAACCGGACATGTCAGTTCACCAGCGGCCTCCGCATATGACAGGCCGTTCACATCGCACAGCATAACCACCTGACGATATTCCGGTTTCAGCTCATCCATGGCTGCCGTGACGGTGTCGCCAAAACCGTCATCATTATACACATTGCCATCCTGGTGTGTGGTACGTCGTCCCATCTCGCCAATCGACCATGTTCTGAGCGCATAGCTGCCTTCTTCTTCCATGGTTTTCTCTTCAAGTCTGATTCGTCTGACAATGGAGATGTACCGATTTTTCATTATGCGGGCGAGCCATGCTCTGATGTTGGTACCTTCCTGATAGCTGGTGCGAAATTTGAGTGCCAATAGCATCGTGTCCTGAAGAAGATCTTCGGCACGGGATACATCGTGGGTCAGCGACACTGCGAGTTTCAACAGATTGCCGCGGTGGTCTTCAAGCTGGTTTTCAAAACTAATAATGTCATTGAAATTTCTGGCGATATTTTTCATGGTCATTCCTCTTTCCCGTTGCTAAGTGGTTGTTGATAGAGCTATTGAGCAAAGACAATGCCAGGATTGTCCCAATTGGCGGATTTTGGAAAAAATTAATTAATTCGTAGGTTTAAGAGGATGGCTGTGTTGGATTGAACATCAGTGATGCCGAGATTGCAGGAGGAATTGTCTTTTTTTAAGCGATTTTATATGCAATTAGTAGATTTAATGGTTTCGTTCATGCTGACAGAGCTCAGTCAGAACACCGGCGGTGGATTTGGGATGAAGAAAAGCGATTTGCGCGCCACCGGCACCGATTCGAGGTGTTTCGTCTATCAGGCGCAGCCCATCCGCCTGAGCCTCTTTCAGCGATTCCTCCAAATCATCGACCTCAAAGGCAATGTGATGAAATTTGGGTTTGTTGTCGTTGCCGGATAAAAACTTTTGCACGGGACTGTCTTCGGCAGTGGGTTCCAAAAGCTCTATTCGAGATTCACCCACCTGCAGAAAGGCCACTCTGACCTTTTGATCGGCGACATCCTCAGTGCCCAGAAACGACAGCCCCAGGGTGTCTCTAAAGATATGCAGATATTCTTCGATGTTGGGGACCGCAATTCCAATATGACTGATTTTCTTTGCTGACATGTTTTTTATCCTTTCATACAGAAGTCGCACCATACGTTATCCGGCTGCAAAAGTACATATTTGTCATTGCCAACAAAATCACCACAGACTTATCATAACGGCTTCTAACGATTTTCGATTTGGTGTATAGCGATTGGCAACCTTGAGAAGGGGCGATTTAAAGGTGCGCAGTCACCGAGACAATACGTTTTAAGAAAACTTTAAGGACGAAATAATGAAGAAGTATGATGCGATTGCGGTAATTGATTTTGGTGGACAGTACGCTCATCTGATTGCGAACAAGGTTCGGCGGCAAAATGTGCTGGCAGAGATTAGACAACCTGAGGATTCGGTTGAGACCCTTGCCGGCTACAGGGGAATCATCCTTTCGGGAAGCCCGGCGCTCACATCACAGGGGGATGAGCCCGGATTCAATACCGAAATTCTCAACATGGATTTGCCAATACTGGGTCTGTGTTTTGGGCATCAGGAGATCGCGCATCGCTATGGCGGTGAAATCGAACATCATGGCCGGGAATGGGGCTTCGCCAATTTCTACAAATCAATTGATCATCCTCTGTTTGAGGGGCTGAACGAAGTGGAGCAGGTGTGGATGAGTCACAATGATTCCGTTGTGGCAGTGGGGGAAGGGTTTGAGGAATTCGGTTACACCACTCTCGAAAAAGGTGGGAAGAAGCACGGTTTTGCAGCGATTGGCTCTGATAAGTATAAACGATACGGCGTTCAGTTTCATCCCGAAGTTGACGATACCCCTAATGGTCATGTGATTATCTCCAACTTCGTCAAAAATATTTGCGGGTGCAAACCATCATGGACAATGGAAAGCTATCTCGCTGGTCAGGTGGATCGCATCCGTGAACAGGTGGGTGACGGGTCGGTTTTCCTGCTGGCATCGGGAGGTGTGGACTCCACGGTTGCTGCCAAACTGTTTGCGGAAGCCATAGGCAATGATCGACTGCACCTGTTGCACATCGATAATGGATTGATGCGAAAGAATGAAAGCCAAAACGTTATTGAGATGTACAGGCGTCTTGGTCTTGACACCAATTTTCATTTTTACGACGCCACAGATGATTTTTTGAATGCTCTGGGCGACGAAATCTCTCCAGAAGAAAAGCGCCGCATCATTGGCAATACCTTTGTTGAGGTCTTTGACAAAAAGGCGCGAGAACTGGGTATCGAAGATCATTTACTGGGGCAGGGCACCATTTATCCCGATACCATCGAAACCGGCGCCACAAAAAGATCCGATACAATCAAGACCCATCACAACCGGGTGCCAATCATCGATGAGCTGATTAAACAGGGTAAAGTGATTGAACCGCTGGCGGATCTCTACAAGGTTGAAGTGAGGGAGCTGGGTGAAAAACTGGGCATTGATGCCAAAGCGGTATGGCGGCATCCGTTCCCAGGGCCTGGGCTTGGGGTGCGGCTGTTATGCAGCGATGGGAGTGACGACGACGATTTATCCGAGCCGACTCGTCTCGCGAACAGGATTGCAGAGGAATATGGGCTCACTGCTGTTGCTTTGCCAATCAAATCAGTTGGCGTAAAGGCGGATTTGCGTACGTATGAACATCCTGTTGTCATTAATGGTGACGCGCCATTTTCCACATTGCAGGAAGCGGCCGGACGTATTTTTAAGGAAGTGGCCGGAATCAATCGCTGCATCTGGAATCTGTCTGACGTGCCAATTATGGATGCTGCACCACTTGCTGCCACTATGGAAAAAGAACGACTGGATCTGTTGCGTGAAGCCGATGCGGTGGTCATGGATGGCCTTCGTCGTCATGGCCTTTACGACAGCATATGGCAGTGCCCGACCGTGTTTATTCCCATGAGTGTCAACGGCAAGGGACAGGAGCTCTGCGTTGTGCGCCCAATTCACTCCGAACGGGCAATGACCGCCACTGCTGCCAGTCTCCCTCAAAAACTTATCATTGAACTTCGGGAGCAGATTCTCCGGCTCAGAGGTATTTCCGGACTTACCCTGGATTTGACCTCAAAGCCGCCTGGCACTATAGAGTGGGAATAATAGGTAATTTCTGTATATCGCTTTATCTGCGGATTTTCAGGTTGGTTTTCTCACGATGTTTGTCGAGATGAATTGCCCGGTGATGGGCAGTCTGGGCGAATCGTTCAACAATTTTGGGTAAATCCGAATTCTCCCAGACATCAGCAAACAACTTTGAGTCCAGCAGGCGACGGTGCACCTGATACAGGGATTCGCCGTCCTGCGTGTATTGAATATCCTGCTGATTTATTTTAATATTGCCGTCAAAGATTTTGTCGCACAGTGATCGAACTGTGTAGTCAAAGAATTTTTCAACATCTGACGAAGACTCTGCGCCACTCATCTGGCTTCGATACTGATGCATTAAGTCATTTTCAAACCTGTTGTATGAAATCCGTGTAGCCATGCATTACTCCTTCTTCTGAAATTCCGCAGTCTTATGCCATCGTTACAGGCAGGCAAAAATACAGAATTTCCCGCTATTGGCGTTTTCCGCCTTATTGATAAATTGTAAAAACGTTTTGTGATTTGATGTCCGACTGACGCGAACCCAAAAACAGCTGGAAGAATGTGTTTTCACACGTGTTGCTGTCATGCCTAAAACATATTCACTGCAGCGGGACATGCAATTTTAAATGCAGATATTTTGAACCTTCACACGATAGGAAAGTGGCCCTGCGCCATAATTTCGATTTAATTTATCTATAGGCTATCTTCATTTTTTGGGGGATTGTTTGCCAGAATAATGCTGACCCAGGCGATTCAGCGCCCAGTAGAAAAGGGGGATGGCGCCGTTCGCTGATATTTCTTTGAATTTCAGAATTTATCATCAGAATTTATTAATTGATACTTTATTTATGCGCGCAATGTTGATAGATGGCGAACGTTGCCGGTAGTTGACAGCATCCCTCGATATTTCAGGAAGGTGATTCATTGACAGTTGCGTGACGACGCATAAACACATAAGTTATTATGTGCCTTTTCCAGATTCGGTGGAGAATCATTGTGAGCGCTAATACTGTAATTTTTGACTTTGACGGTACACTGGTGGACTCTTTTGGGTTGTCGGTTCGACTGAGCAACATGCTTGCGCCCGAGTACGGTTATCGGACAGTTCGTGACAGCGAAGTACCAACGTTAAAAAAACTGCCTTTGCCTGAACTTTTTAAGCAACTTGAATTCCCTTTGTACAAATTACCGGTAGTTATGGCAAAGGCCCGTAGAGAAATGGGCCGTGAAATCGAAGCAATCTGCATGTTTGATGGTATGCCGCAGATGCTGGAGAGGCTGCGTTTGGCCGGTCTTCGACTTGGTATCGTTACGTCAAACTCTCTTCATAATGTACAGTGTTGTTTGACGAAAAATGGTGTACTCGAACTGTTTGATTTTGTTCATTCCGCGAAGAATGTATTTGGCAAGCACCGGGTGCTGAGCAAATTGATGAAAAAAATGGAACTGTCTCATGATTCCGTCATTTACGTGGGCGACGAGGGGCGAGATATCGAAGCATCCCGCAGAGTAAATATTCCCATCATTGCGGTGGCATGGGGATTTCAGGACAAGGAGCGACTGAGCAAAATGTCGCCGGATTATCTTGCGGAACTTCCCTCCGATATAGAAAAATTTGTACTTTCATATTTCACAGAAAACGAATAGTAAGTGCTGCTGACACTTGTTCGATCCGTCGTGTAAACACACTGTCGACCGGGCAGAATTGAGAGGTCTAATGGCGAATAATATGACGTTTTTGGAAACTTCCGTTGGCAAAAAGGTGCTTATGGCCGCCACCGGATTCATCATTTTTGGATTCGTGGTAGTACATATTCTGGGTAACCTGCAACTTTTTCTGGGGCCGGAAGCGCTGAATCAGTACGCGGCATTCTTGCAGGCGTCCGGTCCCATAAAATGGACCGTGCGTATTGTTCTGGCTGCCAGTGTGCTGGCTCACATTGTCAGTGCGGTGATGGTAACGCTGCAAAACTGGCGGGCCAGACCACAGAAATACGCGGTAAAACGCTATCAGGAAACCACCTATGCTGCGCGCACCATGTGGCTGGGGGGCCCTATTATCGGGCTGTTCGTGGTGTATCATTTGCTGCATTTTACAACTGGACACTGTCATCCGGTTAAAGCGGGATTTATCCCCGATTCGAACGGGGTTATTAACGTATACAATAACGTCATATTCGGATTTCAGGACACTGTCGCCTCTGGTGTCTATATCTTCACAATGGTGCTGATTGGCCTGCATCTGTATCACGGACTGTGGAGTATGATGCAGAGTGTCGGATTGAATCATCCTAAATACAACCATTGGCGCAAGGCATTCGCGGTGTTGTTCGCGCTGTTAATCGCCACGGCCGGTATCTCGTTGCCTGTATCGGTATTGCTGGGCCTGGTTACTCCGGTGTAACCGAGACAAGGAGCTTGCATATGAAACTTGATTCAAAAGCCCCGGACGGGCCAATCGAAAATCGCTGGGATTCACATAAATTCAACATGAAGCTGGTGAACCCGGCAAACAAGCGGAAATTTGACATCATCGTCGTAGGGGCCGGGCTCGCGGGTGCGTCGGCATCTGCAACTTTGGCCGAACTCGGATACAACGTGAGATGCTTTTTTTATCAGGACAGTCCCAGACGGGCGCACAGTATTGCAGCCCAGGGAGGGATTAACGCCGCAAAAAATTATCAGAGTGATGGCGACAGCATTCATCGTCTGTTTTACGACACTGTGAAAGGTGGAGACTATCGTGCGCGGGAATCCAATGTCTATCGGTTGGCTCAGGTCAGCAATAATATTATTGACCAGTGTGTGGCGCAGGGCGTCCCGTTTGCCAGAGAGTACGGGGGCAATCTGGCGAACCGATCATTTGGCGGCGCGCAGGTATCCCGAACTTTTTATGCCCGTGGACAAACGGGACAGCAGTTGCTGTTGGGTGCCTATTCGGCGCTGATGGCGCAGGTTAACGCCGGAAAGGTGAAACTGCACCGACGTAGCGAGATGCTTGAACTGGTCGTTGCAGATGGTCGGGCCCGCGGTATTGTCACCCGCGATATGGTCACTGGAAAAATAGAATCCCATGCTGCAGATGCCGTAGTGCTTGCCACAGGTGGTTACGGCAACGTGTTTTATCTGTCGACAAATGCCAAGGGATGCAATGTCACTGCAGCCTGGCGGGCATACACAAAAGGCGCTGGATTTGCCAATCCCTGTTACACCCAGATTCATCCCACCTGTATTCCGGTGCATGGCGAATATCAGTCCAAACTGACGCTGATGAGCGAATCCCTGCGCAACGATGGCCGCATCTGGGTTCCAAAGAAAAAGGGTGACGATCGCGTGCCCACATCGATTCCGGACCACGAACGCGATTATTATCTGGAACGTCGATATCCATCATTTGGCAATCTGGTTCCGCGGGACGTAGCTTCCCGTGCTGCTAAAAAAGTGTGCGATGAAGGCCTTGGCGTTGGCAGCAGTGGTTTAGGGGTTTATCTGGATTTTTCAGACGCGGTAAAGCGACTGGGCGAAGACGGTGTTCGCGAGCGATATGGTAATCTTTTTCATATGTACGAAAAGATCACCGCAGAGAATCCTTACAAAGTACCGATGCGAATTTTTCCTGCGGTGCATTACACCATGGGCGGTCTGTGGGTGGATTACAACCTGATGACAACCATTGATGGCTGCTTTGCCATTGGCGAGGCCAATTTTTCCGATCACGGCGCGAATCGTCTGGGCGCCAGTGCACTGATGCAGGGACTTGCGGACGGTTATTTCATTTTGCCTTACACCATTGGCGACTACCTGGCGACTGCTGGTAAAAACAGCATCCACAGCGATGACAAATATTTCTCAAAATCGAAGGATGATGCGCATGGCAAAGTAAACAGGCTGCTGGCCATCAAAGGTGAACGTACCCCGGATTCATTTCATCGGGAACTGGGCAAGCTTCTTTGGGACAACTGCGGCATGGCGCGCAGTGACGAGTCGCTTAAGCGCGCGCTGGAAAAAATTCCAAAAATAAAAGACGAATTTTGGCAAAACGTCAAAGTCCCGGGGGAGGGCAAGGAACTCAATCAAACGCTGGAAATGGCGGGCCGTGTGGCTGACTTCATCGATTTTTCGGAAGTTCTGGTTAGAGACGCTCTTGCGCGCACCGAGTCCTGTGGCGGTCATTTCAGGGTGGAAAGCCAGACCGATGAAAACGAAGCCAAACGGGACGACGATAACTTCGCACATGCGGCCGTGTGGGAATATAAAGGGGAGGGCACCATTCCGGAACGTCATACGGAACAGCTGTCGTTTGAATACTGCAAGCCGAGTCAAAGGAGTTACAAATAATGAATTTTACGCTCAAAGTGTGGCGCCAGAAGCCCGGTGAAAAAGGGAAAATCGTTACATATGACGCAAAAGAGATAAGTTCGGATGCGTCTTTTTTGGAGATGCTCGATATCGTGAATGAGCGCCTTGTCATTGAGGGGGAGGAAGCCATTGCATTTGATCATGACTGTCGCGAAGGAATCTGCGGTATGTGCGGCTGTGTGGTGAACGGATATGCCCATGGCCACCAGGAAGGCACCACGCTTTGTCAGCTACATATGCGCGCATTTGAGGACGGCAGTGTGATATATGTGGAGCCTTGGCGGTCGAGGGCATTTCCGGTACTCAAGGATTTGGTTGTGGATCGCAGTGCGTTTGACGCCATTATCACAGCAGGTGGTTACATTTCAATTCGAACCGGATCCGCGCCGGATGGCAATGCTATCGCCGTGTCGAAAGAAACAGCCGATGCAGCCATGGATGTGGCGGAGTGCATTGGGTGCGGCGCATGCGTGGCGGCCTGTCCGAATGCATCGGCGATGTTGTTCACATCGGCCAAAATATCTCAGCTGGCACTATTGCCGCAGGGACAGCCGGAACGCATGACTCGGGCGCAACGTATGGTTCGAGCGATGGAAGTAGCGGGGTTTGGCGCATGCACCAATCACGGCGAATGCGAAGCTGCATGCCCAAAAGAAATCAAACTCGACAATATTGCCCGGCTGAATAGGGAATTTATTGGCGCGTCGGTCAAAAAGCAAGCTTGAGGCGGTTACAATGAGTAGAGCCGAAATGACTCCGGGGAATCTCATTCATCAATTTTACGGTTATCTGTTTATTCACAAGCGTATTTACATACTGCTGCTGGCCGTTGCGTTGGCTGGATGCGGTAAAACGTCAGCAGAGCAGGCGCCCGTTCCAACAGCCACTCAAAAAAGCGCTGAGCAAAATCCGCGCGCAAGTGTGGAGAAGGCGGGGGCATCGCATCCTGTGACTGTCGAGAAACCGCCATTTAACAAGGTGCTGGTGGTACTCATTGATGCGCTTCGTGCGGATAAACTTGGATGCTATGGGTTTAACGAGCCCACGTCACCGGCCATCGACCAACTCGCCAGGGAATCCATCTTATTTGAAAATGTGCATTCTGCTTCTCCATGGACGGCGCCATCATTCGGCACCCTTTTTACCGGAGTATCTCCCACCGTTCACGGTGCCGGTAAAATGCTGGGTAAGAATTCCAAATCCGGCAAGTCCGTGCACGGAGTAACCGTTGGTGGTATCCGAAAAGATTTGCCAACGCTTGCGGAATTGATGCCTGAAAAAATGAAAACAGCAGCGGTGGTGAACAATTCATTTGTATGTAAAGAGCTTGGATATGCGCGTGGGTTTGATGATTTTGATTTTCAGATTGCACGTTTAACCAGTTATCGAACTGCGGATCAGGTTACTGATGCAGCCATCAAGTGGTTGGCGCAAAACAGGAACAATTCTTTTTTTTATTTCCTTCATTATTTCGATCCGCACATTCAGTATGCCCCGCCTAAAAAGTATTTACCAATATTTGCGCCGAATAAACCGCCTCGAATCGCATATCCTTTCATTGACCACGCATCTGCGCGGGATGGAAGCCTCAATCCCAGCAAGGCGGAGAAAGCTTTTATTCGCGGTCTGTACCATGGCGAAGTGCGATTTGTAGATGATGAGTTCAATCGACTCGTAGCGTTCATGACCAGGGAAGGATTAATGGATGATACGTGGATCATCATATTGTCGGACCATGGGGAGGAATTGTTCGAGCACGGCAGTTTTGATCATGGGCACCGATACGAAGAGGAAGTCACACGCGTGCCATGGATTATCCGTCCTCCGGGTGGTAAGTGGCATGCTGGGTTAAGAGTGTCGGCTAATGTATCCCATGTTGATATATTTGCCACGCTGCTCGACCTGGCAAATGTTTCTTTACCGGCTCATAGCGAAGGCGAAAGTGTCCTTCCCATGCTCGACCAAAAGGAAAATGGCAGTCGGACTTCATACATGGAATTTAACCTGTTTAATGGTCAACAGGCCGCGTTGTTCGATGGCCGATATAAACTTATTTATGATATTCGCCGGGAAAGCGCATTTGTATATGATCTGCTAAACGATCCGGCGGAACAAAAGAAATTGAATGATGCGAATGATCAGTTTGCAAAATTGCTTGAACAACTCAAAAGGAAGCAGGCAAAACTCAAAACGATTTCTTCAGGAAAAGAAGAAAACAGTGCCGTTTTATCAGATGAGTCTCGTGATGCGTTAAAATCACTCGGGTATATTAAATAGCCAATGCAAAAAATTGAGCCGAAATTATTTTTTTATGCTACCATATCTGAGGAAGGTGAAAATTTTCACCATTTATTAAACTTAATGTTAAAACTTGACCTGGAATCGCAAAGTGAGAAACCTACGGAACCTATCGGAATACAAAAGTTTTTTGGTTAAGAATGGCATTGGAATTTCTTTGAACGCGTTTCTTTTATATATTCACTTTTCGCGTCAAAGAGCGTAAAATGTGGCGCAGCAAAAAACAATATCTTTAGGGATATTCACTTAAGGAATCCGGATCTGATGCAAGGAAAATTTCAGGTCCATAGCAAATTGTGAGGGAATTTATCATGAAAAAACAAAACCTATTATTAATCTTAGCGATGGCGCTGCTTACCGGTTTTGCATTTATTGGATGCGGAACCGATGATGAGGGCCCGGGCCTGAACAAGTCTGCCACAGGCGACTCTGACAGTGACACTGACAGCGACAGCGACTCTGACAGTGATTCAGACAGCGACAGCGACTCAGATAGCGACAGCGACTCAGACAGCGACAGCGATACTGACAGCGATAGCGATAGCGATGGCGGTGGTACCGAATGTGACGGCAACGACAAAGATTGCTACAGCGAATGCTGGGGTTGTGCATTGTCTTCAGCTGCACTTTGTAAACCAACGCTTGAAGATTGCCTGATGGACACAAAATGTGCTGCGTATTACGATTGCAAAGACAAAACCTGCTGTGGCGGTAACGACAACTGCCTCACTGGCGACGAGTGGGAAGACTGCATGAAAGGTTGTGCTGAAACCGCAGAAGCAACCGATGCAACTCTCGAAATGTATAAAGACATCGATTATTGTGTTGCCTGTGAAGCATGTGAAATCTCATGCGCACAGGGCGAGTCCGCTGACTTCGCCATGTGTGGTAATCCTGAAGATATGAACAACCCCGACAATCCCTGCTACGAAGCCGATGCTGAACCCGGTCAGACTGCCTGTTTCTCATGGGCCGGTTGGGGTGGACCCTGTACGACCGCCGTTACAAACTGCAAAAACGACGACAAATGTGAGACTCTGGAGACATGTGTAAACGAAACCTGGGCGTATGACGATTGGTCCGCCCGTCAGGACGTTTGTTTCGCAGATGCTGGATCAGCTGCCGAAACACTGTATTGGGCTTACATGCAATGCATCTACTGTGACGCATGTGATGTCGCCTGTCTTAAAGATGCTGGCTCCAAAAACTGCGACGAATACAGCGGTAAATAGCTGAGTCCTCGGATAACCATTTCCCCCATTTCATTTCTTTTATTCAATCTGTAGGTGATATTTTTTAAGTGACATTCTTTTCCCAGGATGCCGCTGAAAATAACTATTTTTTTTTGAGCCGAATTGAATTTGGTTCCCACCATATTACTATAGCAACACGAATGATGCCGCAACTGGTTACGGTATCACGTGCTTTTATGTCTTAAACGATGGAGGTCTCTTATGAAAAGGTTAACGTTTTTATCAACCCGTGTAGTGCGTTTTTTCTTTGTATTGTTTTTATTGGCAGGCTGCAATGTGAACAACGGTTCATCTGAAACAGGCGCCGATTCCGATTCTGATGCCGACACAGATTCTGATGCCGATACAGATTCTGACACCGATTCAGACACGGATGCTGATTCCGAATCGGATTCCGGCGGAGAGGACTCCGAAACAACGGCTGAATGTGATGGCGCCGACATGGATTGTTATGATGATTGCTGGGGCTGTGCCTTATCGTCTTCGGCTTGCAAACCGCTGGTCGAACAATGCTTGTCGGATACAGTCTGCGCAGCATATTACAACTGTAAAACAACAGACTGTTGTGACGAAAACAATAACTGCCTCGAAGGCGATGCATGGGAGGCATGCATGGCGGATTGCTCCGCTGAAGCTGAACTGACAGAGGCCGCATTTAACATGTTCACGGCCATTGACAAGTGTGTGGCCTGCGATGAATGCAGCATATCCTGCGGAGAAAAGCGAAAAGATGAGTTCTCCATGTGCGTGGATCCTGTGGTGGATATAACCATCGATACGCCTTGTTATGATGAAGACATTGAAGGCGAGGAAGTTGCCTGCTTTTCGTGGGCTGGCTGGGGCGGACCGTGTAGCTGGGCCACTAAACAGTGTAAAGATAACGCGGATTGCGCCGCTCTAGAAACGGCAATTAACGAGACTTGGGAGTTTGATGACTGGAGTGCGCGCCAGGACATCATTTGGGGTGAGACGGCAGATGACATTGAAGCGCTCTATTGGGAATATATGCAATGCATTTACTGTGGCGCCTGCTACGAAACCAAGTGCTATTCTCACGCGCAATCGAAGAATTGCGAGGAATACTGGGAAACGCATGGTGGCGGTGAAGAAGATACTGAAACTGCCTCAGAGTAAGACTTTTTCCTTTTTTTGTTTCATCTGAATTCTAAATCCGCTAATAGCTACTCACATTTGTCGACGTGGTGGCAAGCCATGATTGGCGCGACACGAAGATGCAGAGATGTTGCGTCTGCCCCGCTTACACCATGACTTGTTTTGTGGTAATTATATATTGGACTTACTGCTGCTTGCGGCTTACCACGAATTTTGTTGATAAAGGAGAACCATGTCGAAGAATAACGATGCCACTTCGGAAAGTCGACGAAAAGGCACAGTTGTCATAAACGAAGAACGATGCAAAGGGTGCACCTATTGTGTTCGGTTCTGTCCCACCGGCGCCCTGGAGATGACTGATCGCCTTAATCACAAGGGATACAACCTGCCAACACTGGCCTATCCAGATAAGTGCAATGGATGTGACATGTGCGGCATGTATTGTCCTGACTTTGCCATTTTTGGTCGCAGAATTGGACAGAATGAGGAGGACGAGTAGAAAATGGGCAAAACCAGAAAAATCGTCGATACAGGAACTCATTTCATTGATGGCAACATGGCATGCGCGGAAGGTGCAATTGCCGCTGGCTGTCGCTTTGTATCCGGATATCCCATTACGCCGTCAACAGAAGTGGTGGAACATCTCGCAAAAAGGTTTCCTGAAATTGGCGGAATGTTTATCCAAATGGAGGATGAATTGGCTGCGTCCATCTGCTTTCAGGGCGCTGTCTGGAGCGGTGTAAAAGGCATGACGGTAACCTCCGGACCCGGTTTTTCGTTGATGATGGAGCATGTTGGACTCGCCGCTGCGTTGGAAACGCCATCTGTTTTTGTTGATGTCCAGAGGGCAGGGCCTTCCACCGGTCTGCCCACTGCACCGGCACAGCAGGATATGATGCAGGCAAGGTGGGGGTCTCATGGTGACTACGAAATTATTGCGTTATCGCCCAGCTCGCCTCAGGAGTGTTTTGACTATATCGTCATTTGTTTTAATCTGGCCGAAAAATACAGATGTCCCGTTTTTTTCATGATGGATGAAACGGTTGGGCATATGCACGGGAAGGTAAAGATTCCATCTCCTGATGAAATCGAAGTAGTGGAACGAAAAAATACATCCCGTCCACCAGGGGAATATAAACCATACAAAATCTACGGTGGGGACGTACCTGAAATGGTCAAGGTGGGAATGGGACATCGTATTCACATCACAGGGCTGACTCATGACGAACAGGGCTATCCCGCCATGACAGCGAGTGCACAGCAGATTCTTGTAAAACGACTATGTTCGAAAATCACCGACAATGTCGAAGATATTTCGATTATTAAGACTGATGAAATTGAAGACTCCGAGGTTGTCGTGATTTCTTACGGTATTACCTCGCGAATTGTTGAGTACGCCGCCGGGATTGCCAGAAAAAAGGGAATCAAAACAGGTACTGTGCAACTGGTCACCATCTGGCCCTTTAACGACAAAGCGATTCGGGAGATTGCCGCTCAAACCCGGCATATCATTGTTGCGGAGATGAATCTCGGACAAATGGTTCTCGAAGTGCAGCGCGCGGTTGCGAATAAGGTGCCTGTTCATTTTCTTGGAAATGCAGGCGGACGCACTCTGGACCCGGAAACGATTATCGAAAAAATTATGGAGGTGGTCCAATGACGGAAATCAAATCGCATCCGGTTGATGGCCTGCTTCGCACAGATAGAATGCCTCACATTTGGTGTCCGGGTTGCGGTGTGGGCACTTCGGTCAATTGTTTTACCAGAGCCATTGAAAAGCTCGAGATGGATTTGGATAGACTCCATGTGGTCTCGGGTATTGGCTGCACCGGTCGCGTGGCCGGATATATCAATGTGGATTCATTCCACACGACTCACGGTCGAGCATTGGCGTTTGCGACTGGCCTGTCGCTGTCGCGGCCGGATTCGAAGGTGGTCGTTTACTCAGGAGACGGAGATATAGCGGCCATCGGCGGCAATCATTTGATTCATACTGCAAGACGCAACGTGGATATGACCGTTATTTGCGTCAACAACTACACATACGGCATGACCGGCGGACAGGTGACCCCGACTACGCCGGATAAAGCCCTTGCCAGCACCACACCTTTCGGCAACTTTGAACATACTTTCAATATCCCCAATCTAGTGGCTGCAAGCGGGGCAACATACGTGGCGCGCTGGACGGTGTTTCATGTGAGGCAATTGACACGGGCAATGGTCAAAGCCCTTCAGCATCCTGGATTCTCCTTTATTGAAGTACTGAGTCCCTGTCCAACTTTGTTTATGCGGCGCAACAAGCTTGGCGCGGCCGTCAATCTAATGGAATATTTCAGAGACAGTGCTGTTATCGAAAACGGCGCGGACACCAGAACTGTGGGATTGAATGAAGGTCGAACAGTGCTTGGTGAGTTTGTCAATATGAGATTGCCCACCCTTCGCGAGAGTTACGAAAACCGAATGAAGGAAGCTTTGGGGGACGCGTTTGTGCCATACGAGGGAGACAAATGAATAAGGTAGATATCCGAATTTGCGGAATGGGTGGTCAGGGTGTTATTATGAGCGGACTGGTGATTGGCAAAGCCGCATCCATTTACGAAGACAAATGGTCCACAATGATTCAGTCCTTTGGACCGGAAGCCAGAGGTAGCACCTGCGCTGCGCAAGTAATGATTAATGACACGCAGATAGGATATCCTTACATAAAAAGGTCAGACATCTTTCTGGTGTTTAGCCAGGCCGGATACGAAAAGTATGTGGATGAGCTTAAGGAAAACGCCATACTCATTTACGAGAATGAATTGATTACATTGGACGATCGTGTCCCATCGGGCGTGAAGAGCTGCGGTATTCCCGCCACGCGTATCGCTCACGAACAGATTGGCAAGGTGATTACCTTTAACATGGTTATGCTTGGCTATTTTGCGCGCCGCACGAATGTCGTTGATGTTGAAGCCATAAAAAAATCCATCGTGGATAGTGTGCCCTCCGGCACCGATCAAATCAATCTGAAGGCATTTCAAGCCGGATACGACTATTCGGAATAGTTTTTTCCGTTGCACTGACGACGTTCATTCTCGGATTAGACCGATAGGGGAACCAGTTGCCAGTGCACCCTTTTTCGGTTCACCGACTGGAATCGCACAACTGTCTCACCGGTAATATGTATGTTGTGGCGACTGTTGGCGAATCAAAATCAAATGATATCCAATAGCCCGCAAAAGAAGACAATGTCTCAACAGCCATGCTGGAAATTAGAATTGCCAAGCCGGTGCTGGCCCTTTGCGTGGCGAACCACGGTGTCGGATGCGGAATAAGTTGAGGCAACAGTTATTGACGGTCGCTGGCAGATGGTACTGGATTGCACAGGGAGCGAGAAGTCTGGAGCCCGTCAGGGAGAGCCCGTCAGGGAGAGCCCGGCAGGGATTTTGTGTAACCTGTCCTGACATCGTTAAACAGGTACCCGGTTTTCCCAGTGGGCACTTTTCTGTTTGCGGTAAAGAAGATTCTGACGGGCTCCTTGGGCTCGGCTCAAGAGCGTTATTTCTTTTCTATTTCCACGATCAGTTCTTTTACCTGACCACAGTTTTTCAGCACCAGAGTACCGTCTTTCACCTGACTCAGTTTTTTTGTTTTGCATTCCCCTATCGGGTCGTGATTGGATAAATCCTTATCCCATACCATGAAATGGATTTTATCTTTCTTTTCAGCACGAACCGTTTTCTTTGTGTCGAATTCGGGTTTTAACTCATCATTTACAGTATCAGTCTTCATAAATGGTTTTGGCGACTTTAGTCCGTTTACGTACGCTTCGATGAAGATGTCCGGTTTGTTGGCTTCGCCGTCGTCACCTTCTTCTTCATCTCCGCCACCTGTGAACTTACTTAATAGACCGCTGGCAACATTCTTGGCATCCCAAGGATTCCCATCGTCTTTTTCAGCCTTAACGTCCACCGACACAATTGTTACCGAATATTTATCGCCTTTGCCACCGTCATCATCATCATCATCATCATCATCGTCATCGTCGTCATCATCGCCATTGCTGCTGCTTTTGCCACCGTCATCATCATCATCGTCGTCATCATCGCCGGATGATTTTTTTACCTTCAACTCCAAAGAATAAACGAGCCCCATGTCGGCTTCGGAACCGTACAGCAATACTTTGCTTTTCTTGTCTGCCAGATCCACCAATTCCACCGTCGCAGATCCAATCAACTGCTGTTCATCACCATCTTCATCCATATCCCAAACACTGATGGCGCATTTGTCGCGTTTATCCAACTTAAGCGTGGCTTTCGCACTTTCCCATTTTGCAATGATTTTGTCTTCGGCAGTATCGGTCTCAAGAACCTGATCGTGGCCACAATCCACCCGAACCTTCACATCCGGTAGCGCCGTTTTGCCGCCAGTGAGGCCAAGTCCAGCCTCGACAACTTTTGCTGCACCGGCAAACTTGCTTTGAGAATTGCCCAAAGATTCAACCTTGGACGACAATGTGACCAGAGCAGTGTTGGTTTTATCTCCGCACTCATCCCAACACTCCGCAGAGGAACTCATAGGGATAATCTGTGCCTGTTTGACATATACCTTGTAATTTTTTGTTTTCCGATTGCTGAAATCGTTGTCTGGTGATTCGACTTTTTCATCATCGTCATCATCGTCATCATCGTCATCATCATCATCATCATCATCGTCATCATCATCATCATCGTCATCATCGTCATCGTCGTCATCGTCGTCATCGTCGTCATCGTCGCCATCTTCACCATCAGCTTCAGTTGCGGCTTTTGCATCTTCAGCAGTTTTTGTGTCTTTGTTTTTTTTGCAGCCCACCAACGCGAGGGCACAAACCAGCAAAAGCATGATAAATAGATAGAATCTCGACATAATTACTCCTCGTTTTTTTGAGTTCAAACACCTTGTCAATTATCGGTATAGTTTAGTCATAATCCAGCTTGTGCAAAGTGAATAATCGGTTTTTAAAAATATACATTTTAAAAATACTGAAATTGCAATTTTAATATAATTTTTTGCTTGCGGTCATGATTCCAGAAGTGAGCGGAAAATTCGGAGGTACCCATTAAATGGACCACGTATCGGCCGTTTATGACAAGGACGCTTAAAAATAACAAATGCATAGAAACAGTCAATAAAATGCGCGACCACAGAGACCCACAGTATATTATTTTACTGGCATCCGCTGGCCAGCTAACAGTTGACCAACACGGAAATGTGCAGCGTTTCGATGAACGATTCAGGCTTCGTTATGTAGAACTGACCGCTTTTGGTGATGACACATCCAGACATGCGCTTTTTCTGTTGTGTCCGCGCAATCAGTTACATTGTCAGGCCGTTTCAGAATGTCTGCGGATGGGCAGTGCAAAACGTCGCATGATTTTCCAGATTAGCGAAGCTGAACATAACGCTGTTGAAGTGGAGCTGATATATACCCCATCCGGCGCTGGTGAGCTCCTGGCAGATATTACCGTTTTCGAAAAGGGCATCGTCCCAGGCTCCGAGCAGAACGAACAACGACAGGCCTGCGAAGCCGAATCCTGTGGTAAATATATCAAAAAGGTGAGCAGCGAATTCAGAACGCCCATGAACGGGATTATCGGCATGGCAGGATTGCTGCTGGATACACCACTGACGTCAGAACAGCAGGAATACGCAAAGACCATGCGGCACAGCGCGGAATCCCTGATGCGAACGGTCAATGATCTGATGGATTTGTCACGAATACAGTTGGGCGAACTGGCACTTGATGAAGCACCTTTTGACTTTCGGTTAATCATTCGCAACATAGATGTTGCAATGATTGAACTGTCAGAAAGCAAGGGGCTCAGCTACCACTGTGTTGTTGATGACAATCTCACCAGTAATCTGGTTGGCGATGCTGGCAGGTTGCGTCAGGCCATCAGTACAATCATTCTCAATTCCATCGAATCGACCACGCGGGGAAATATTCTAATTCGCTACGAAGAGGCAGCGCGTTTGAAGGATAAAGTTGTCGTTGAAATTTCCATCTCGGATACTGGGATTTCTCTCGACGAGAATCAACGCGCGACCCTTTTTGATGCCTTTTTTGACACAGCGCAGCCATCTGCACGGAAGTTTGGCGGATCAGGACTCGGCCTTTATGTGGCCAGGAAGCTGATTGAAACAATGGATGGGCGTATTGAAATTATTCCAATACATGATGGCGGAATTACATTTCGAATTAGATTATCCCTTTTGGTGCCTGAAGAAAAAATTTCATATTCGGCCCCGTCAATGTGGACGGAAGAAACTAAAATAATTGTTTTTGATGAGATTGGGTCGGCAGAGCGAATATCGATTCAACTGGTGGAACAATACAACTGTGAGTGCGAGTATCAGGACAATGCCGAGGAAGTGTTTCTGGCTATGCGCAATGCCCAACAGGCAGGAAAACCATTTGTAGTGGCAATTCTTGATATGGATCATATCTCGGATTACTCCGGATATCCAATTACGGGTAAAGAGCTCGGAATGAAAATCAAACAGCACGAGCAGTTGCAGGACACTATTATAATTATGCTTACGGCACGCGGAATGATTGGCGATGTACGTGAACTGCGGCAAATGGGTTTTGAGGTATATCTGCCGAAGCCTGTTAATGTCGATCAGCTTGGACAAAGCATTCTTCTGGCCAAAAGCAATCGACACATGTTTGAACAGCATTTACCCAGTGTGATTACGCGTCATACGCTGGAGGAAGAGTTGAAGCGCGGCGCGCACATTCTGCTTGTGGAAGATAATGTTGTGAATCAAAAAGTTGCACAAAAGCTGCTGGAGAAGCTGGGGTACCAGGTGACTATCTGCAAGGATGGTGAGGAATGTATCCGTGCGCTGTCATTGGACAATTACGACCTGGTCTTCATGGATATACAGATGCCCAATATGAATGGCTTTGAAGCCACTCGTATTGTACGTGACACTTCCTCGAAAGTCCTTGACCACACCGTTCCCATCGTTGCGATGACAGCGTACACCTCTGACGAGGATAAACATCAGTACCTCAGCGCAGGCATGAATGACTATATGTTCAAGCCAGTCAGTATGTCTGGCTTCGATCAGATGGTCACCAAATGGGTTTCGAATGTTCATCACAGAGATGCGCTGTGTGCGAAGCTTCCACGAGAGGAGGTGCTGTTCGAGCCGGATAGATTGCGGGAACAGCTTGTGGGAGATGAAGATTTGTACAATCGGATAATAGAATCGTATCTTCATGAAACTGTGCAGCAGATTGGAAAATTGAAAGATGCGGTCGCGCATGATGAACTCAAGCGCACTCGTGATATTGCCCGGATGCTCATCAACGCATCAGATGATGTTACCGCAAGGAGCATGAAAAGTATTGCCCGCCAGATTGAACAGGCAGCCATATCTGCCAACCGAATGCGGCTTACCGGTCTCATTGAAAAGCTCGACGGACAGTTTGAGAAAACCCGACAGTTTATTGGAAACTGACGTCGCGGCTGGCGGCTGGAGTTGACATAATGGCTTTATTCGAAGATTTCGCGAACGCAACGTCCACCAATGGCTGAAGAGGTCGTGGCAGGGGCTTCCTTATCCCGCGCGGCGTTTCTGAATGCGGATGCATACATGCTGTTGTAGCTGCCGCCGCGAACAACAAATTCGTCACCAACCGGGGGGCCTTGTGGGTTGATGCAGCTTTCTCCTGCACATCCTCCCAGAACCTCACCATATAAATCCTGTGTCCATTCAGAAACGTTGCCCATCATATCGTATAGTCCAAATGCGTTGGGTTGAAGACTTCGCACTTCGAAAACACGCGATGTGCCACAGCCAGGATTGTCCTCGTTCATGATGACACGGGAGCAGTCAGGTGCAGGCGTGTTTCCCCAGGGATACGCATAATATGTGTCCGCAACTCCATCGTGACCACACCTGGCCGCGTTTTCCCACTGGGCCTCGGTCGGAAGATCCCCCTCCAGATAGCTGCAGAATTCCAGGAGGCCTTCGTGGGTGATGCAGTTTATTGGCGCTGTGTTGTTTTCCTTGCCGTTGAATGTGCAACCGGTGGTGGTTGCCACATTGGCTGCATTGCATCCGCCGTTCCGGACGCATACCGCATACATGCCCGCCGTCACTTCGCTGTCCATAATGTAATAATCAGAAAGTGTGACCGGAACACGCTGCTCATCATTATCGCAATTTGTATCGAGGGACCAGTCACATCCCAGCGTGATCTCGCCGCCGCTGATTCGAACCCACGCCATACCATCCATCCCCGCTGGCACACACTTGTTATCGACACTGCATGTCTCACCCGAGCCACATTCACCGCAGTCGACGTCGCCAACGGAACCGCACTCGATGTTATTGCATACATCCACACATACGCCGGCGTTATTACAGCCGAACATGTTGCCGAGGGAGGAACAGTCTCCACAGCTCACGCCCTCTACTGTACCGCATTGACGATCGCCGCATGCGTCCACACATGCCCCATTGCTGTCACATCCGAAAGTTGCGCCGTATTCGCTGCAATCGCCGCAGCTGATGCCATCGACAATGCCACACTCGCGATTTGAGCATACGTCAAAACAGGTGTGTGTTTCTGAACAGGCATAGGTAGCGCCATAGTCCGAACAATCACCGCAATTTACTCCGAGCAGCAAACCGCATTGGGCATTGGCACAGGCATCGACACATTTGTAGTCGCTGCAGGTGTAGGTGAGACCTTGAGCGCAAGTGCCGCAATTGACGCCATTGGCAATACCGCATTCATAGGATGAATCGCAGGCATCCAGACATTGGCCTGTCTCATTGCAGAATTCTCCATCACTGCACGTGCCGCAAATAAATCCGTCAACAGTTCCGCAAACCTGATTTAAACATGGAAACGCCACCTCGGCAGGTGTGCACCCAACAATATCAAAATCTGTTGCATCGTACCTGGTCTCAAGAATTCCGGTTTTACCGTCCTTGCTGATTTCTATCTCAAGTGTGCGAACGCCACCCACCCGTGGACTGCAGATACCCATTAGATAATATGATTTGGAGATGTCATGAATCAGAGCGGTGATTTTGGCAAAAGATGTTTTCAGCGCATCTGTGTTGGCGGCCCATTCAAATCCGTTTTTGCCAAACTGTTCCAATTCCTCCTGGTTGACATCGGTTCCAAGACCGACGGTGTACACGTAAACTTCTGAAGATTGAATCAAATGATCCGCGGTTGTCTTTGACGCTGCCATTGCTTCATCAGTTCCATCGGTAAACAGAACCATGGATTCTGCTGATAAAATATCGACGGACTTTCGATTTTCCAGAAGACGGATGCCTCGGGAGATGGCGCCATAGAGGTCAGTGGTGCCAAGTCCTGTGCCCCCGGCGACTGCATCCAGGGCTGCATTCAATTCGTTTAAATCGTTCGTGAAGTCGGTTACCGGGCTGAACCACGTCGGACCGGCAAACCGGTAGATTGCAACGTTATGCCCCTGATTCGATAGTCGGTTTATCAACGTTCTTGCTGCCGCAACCATTCCAGCGAGATGGCCATTTTGAACTACCGAATCAGACATATCGAGGAGGAGCAGGGTATTCAGTTCAAACGCCACATCCTGATTGAGCACCATGGATACGTTTCCTTCGGACTGCATGATTTTGCCATCCAGACGCACAGTGACGTCCCTGCTGGTGACATCTGGCACAGGATTCCCATTACAGTCTGATACCTTAAACAGGGTTCGCACACCGGCGGTAGATACTTCGGACGTCATCATTTCTGTGACTTCAAGGCATGAGACATCTGCTTTTTTGGGGCCACACCCCCATAGAAAGAAGGCCATTAGCGCGATACAGCTGATGTATTTAAAGTATATCAAGTGGTTCATCGTCATTTTCCTTCCGGTATGCACCATCGTTATTCAAAAACCGCGCGATAAGCGGTTAGCAATTCAGAAATTTCGAGCAGCTCCGGGTCATTGCCCAGAGCCAATGCGGCTGCATCCACTTCGGAAAGCGCATCATCGATGATAGTCCGTATGGCTTCATTGTTTCCCGTGCGATATATGGTCTGAATCTCTTCGATGGCGAGCGCATAGTGAATGATTGCGTCTCCTTTGAGCATCTGAGTGGTGGTGCCATCAAGCAGTTGGCTCAGTGTAAAAATTTTCGACGCGCTTTTGGGCTGTCGGGTAAGTGGATCCTGGAAAGTGGCAGTTACTGTAAATTCTTCGGCGCCGGTCGTAACGAGGTCGCCACAGGTATTGATCAATTGATGAAAAATCATGGCATCGTTGTACGCAAGATGCTGTGGATCAACTTCGGCTTTTACCGTTGAAATCTCTTCACCATGGAATTCTTCCACGTAAAAGCCAGGGGGCATGGTTACTGAAACCTGAACGTCTCTGGCTGCGATTTCCATGTTTGCCAGGAAGTTGATTTCGTTGGCAAACATACGATCAGCTTCTTCGGTTGTGTCGATGTAGATATACGCGCCTTTTCCAGCATCGGTCACATCGTCCATCAATGTGTCGTTATAACCATCTCCAGTGCCCACGCCAGCCAGTAGAATGCCTTCTTCCTCGGAATCCGCGGACATCTGCGAAATCAGCGACAGTTCCTGTACCCCTGCATTGGCCACCCCATCACTGATGAGTACTACCCGATTGATTCGGTTGGGGTCAAAGTCAGCCCGGGCGATGGTGTATGCATTGGTCAGTCCCCCATACAGATTGGTACCACCTCCTTCGCGCAAATCATTGATAACTGTGAGAAGCGCGGGATCGTTGGCGGACACCACCTGATAGGACTTAAGAACAACGTCAATGGCTGTATCCCACTCCACAATCGACACAATGTCGCCATCTTTAAGGTTAGCCGCAATGCCCCTGCATACCTGACGCAACCGATCCATCGGTCCTCCGGCCATTGAGCCGGATGTGTCCACAGCCAGAACGATGTTCATGGGACGCCGAGTGGCGTTGGTGATAGCTGGCGAACTGACCGCAATCTGCATGGAATATGCGCCACTTTCAGTCTCACGAGCGATGCGCAGATCTGAGAAGATGTTCAGAGTGCCTTGTTCTGCAGGCTGGTAATTGAACGTATAATAGTTCAAAAATTCCCACGGTCTAATGGTGGTGGTCACCCAGCTGCCGGATTCAATTTGATTTCGGACTATTACCGGTGACGCCATGGAGTTTGAATCATCAGCAGACATCCAGTAGGTGATCTGTGCGGTAGGATCGCAGGTGAGCACCGTATCTTCGGTCGCGGTATCGGTTGTGTCGTTCGCGGCACTGTCGGTGTCTGAAGGAGAAGATGCGGTATCTGCGGGTTCGCTGGCGTCCGTATCCTGGGCATTGTCTGCGTCGGCATCGGTATCTGTATCGGTATCGGAATCAGTGTCGCTGTCACTGTCGGTGTCAGCATCAGCATCAGAAACTGAACTCGTATCAAGGGGTATGTCATGTGCTGCACTATCAACATTGTTGCCGTCCGCATCAGCGTCAGAATCCGAATCGGAGTCAGAATCCGCATCCGATTCAGCGGATAAATTGCCAGCGGGTTTTGAACTTTCCGCATTGTCGGTGCCGCAACCCGACACGATAAAAAGGTTGGCAAGAACCGCGAAAAAAGTGAAAAGGCAAATCCGATAAATTCCTGGATTTCCGGTCATAAGCGCACTCCTTAATAAATTCGGCGTCGGCCGATTGTTAATCCTGGGGTATCGCGTTTCGATGCATAAACCAGGCCGTGATATTTATAGGCGTCTTGGTTGTCTCAATGACAAAGATTAATTACCTGATATTATAAAGATAATTTTTTTTACAGCATCATTTTTTTCTGAATCCGAATATATTGTGCCAGTGTGTGTCATATCTGATCGAAGCGGTTGTCACTGACATGAATGTCCGACAGACCGATACGGGGTGGGGTTACTCTTCGAAAACGGTGCTGTAGGGAAGTAAAGCAGGAATACAACAGACAAAGCGAACCGGCGAGTCACCAATATTCTCATAGGAGTGAGCCAGACCTTTGGGCAGGTACATCACATCGCCAGGTTTAACAACATGCACTTCGTCTCCCACTGTCAGTTTCATGATGCCTTCCAGCATCACCTGCTCATGTTCGATGGTGTCGTGATGGTGACCGGCGATCACCGTCCCTGGCTCAAGAGTGAATATCCGGGTATGAAAGTGGGGCATACCCTCTTTGTCACCAAGCATGACCTTTATTGTGGCACCTTTGCTTCGGGGAACGTCATTATCAGGCACGTCGGCCACATTTACAATAATCGGCTTATCAGACATTTTTCCTCCGGAATTATCAGCATATTGTTTCAGTATTGATACATGTCAGTCTATATCAAAAAGTTCCTCTGTGAGATCTTCGAGAGCTTCCCTGCGGTCTTCGCTGAGTTCCTGGTTTGTAGTGCGGAGTCGTGTGGACAATTCCTGGAGGAAGCTCCACAACAGCTTATTGGCCATGCGTGGCTCGGCTTTGATTATATGAAAGAAATCCTCTCGGGTAATCATCATGAGCTTACCTGCGGACAGTGCTGTGACGCTCGCGGACCGGGGCGAGGTGTCGATAAGTGCCATTTCACCAAAATGCGCACCCGCGGGCAATGTGACCAGATCCACCGCGCCTTTGTGCACGCGCACCGCACCTTCGAGGACGATGTAAAGTGCATCGCCGGTATCGCCTTCTGTAACGATGTTTTGACTGCTTTCCACCGACAGAACCTTTGTGATATTCATTACCTGAATCAATTCGTTGTAAGTAAGATATTTAAAGATCGGCATACGCTTTATCACTTCGATACGGCGATCTATTTCTTTGTTCAGCTCAGCCGCCTTGCCATCGTGATCTACCATGCGAACGATAATGCAGGTGATGTTGTCCTTGCCGCCACGATCATTGGCCAAATCGATGAATTTTGCGGGAAGTTCCTTGATATTCTGATCGAGTTTCATGATGCCGGGAATTTCGTTGTCCTTGAGATACCCTGTGAGGCCATCTGTGGCCAGAAGAAACTGGTCACCGGGCAGTACATCGAAATCCATAGTGTCCACTTCCACGCTTTCGTATACACCTACGGCACGGGTGACTGCATTTTTGTAGGGAGAGTCCTCCGCAGTCGCCGCGGTCAACTTACCTCTTTTTATCAACTCGTTTATTAACGAATGATCTTCGGACAGCTGGATTACCCGGTTGCCTCGCTGCAGGTAAATGCGGCTGTCTCCCACATGGGCCAGAAAGCCATCTTTATTTATGATTAGGAGTGCGGAAAGAGTAGTGCCCATGCCGCGCTTTTCGGGTTCCCTAATCCCAATGGAATAGATTTCCTCACATGCTTTGTGTACCGCGTGTTCCAGTAGATTGGCCACATCTTTCCTGGTGGCCATTGCAGACCCTTCCTCATAGGCTTCAATCAGGTCTTTATTCTGAGAAACGATGTCGCGCATCGACTTGACAGCAATTCCAGATGCCACTTCACCCGCTGCATGTCCTCCCATCCCGTCGGCCACCACAAAAAGATTCATGTTTTTGTCGACCAGAAAATTATCCTCGTTGTGGTCGCGTTTTTTACCCACATCAGTTGCCGCCCAAAAGTGAATTTTATCTTTCGCCTGTGTATCTGAAGTCATGCCACGTCCTTCGGTTCAATTAAAATCGGGGTCA
>JAFGWT010000544.1 GCA_016937015.1 Deltaproteobacteria bacterium
AAGCAATTGGACACACTGGACCCGCACCACAAATCGCTGATTGACGCCGCCTATGCCAACGATCTGAGGCTTTATCGGCATGCGTGTGCACTGCTGCAGCAGCGAATCGACGCCTCACAAAGGCATATGCCATGGTGCCACGTCGCCATTTTAAGCAGCGATGCCGCACTGATTACGGGATATGCCTGCTTTGGCGGCAGCGACGACCCGGTCACTCTGGTTCTGTACCAGGGTGAAAAGGAAATCGCACAAACCGACGCTGTGCAGTACGGTACCCATACCGGCCGATTTGTGTTGCCGCGGGACGGACACATCACGTTTCGGTTTAACGTTCGCGCGCTCAAAGACAGATCCAATCTGAAAGGGGTGGTCAGGTCCACAGGCCAGGTGCTCGAGGACGAGCTGATATTTTAAATGCCGGCCAGCGATTTGCTTTGAATGCTGTCGATGCGACCGGTGGCGCCGGTGGAGAGGTGGGCCGCATTGGCTTCGTCGGTATCGAGATGCATGGCCAAAGCGTAATTGGGACTGACACGCACCAGCACATCGCCAAAAATGAGCTCCCGGTCGCCGTCCACCACCACCCGCACCACATAGCGGTCCCGAACCCCAAACCGCAGGGCATCCTTTGGGGACATATGAATATGGCGCATGGCGCAAATCACCCCAAAGGACAGCTCGACTTTCCCCGCCGGTCCTTCCAGTGTCAGCCCGGGCGTGTCCTTCAGATCGCCGGACTCTCTTATGGGCGGATGAATCCCCAGTTTAAACTGTTCAGTCATTGAGATCTCCACCTGGGTCTGCTTTCGCTCCGGTCCCAGCACCCGCACCCGGGTCACCGTGCCTTTGGGACCAATCAGATTCACCTGCTCAGCGCAGGCGTACTGGCCGGGCTGCGACAAATCGGCCACCGGCGTCAGCGTATGTCCGTCTCCAAACAGCAATGCCACATGTTCCGGCGATAAATGCACGTGATGCGCCGACACCTCAATGGGAATCTGCATCTCGCCTGTTCTGTCAATGGCGGCCTGGTACCGATCGATTGCCCCCAGCGTCTGACGGGCAATCATGCGCTCCTCGTCGGTGGGAATGACCAGCACCCGCACTCGCGACGATGATGCCGAAATGTCCACAGACTCTTTCACCCCGCAGGCGTTCTGATTTTTATGGGGGTCAATGGCAATGCCCATGCAGGCCAGCCCCTGACAGGCCAGCGTTCTGACCAGCGCGCTGTTTTCGCCGATGCCCCCGGTAAACACGAGGGCGTCAATGCCTTCCATGGCCGCCACGTAGGCGCCGATATATTTGCGAACACTGTAGCAGAACGTTTTAATTGCCAGTTGCGCGCCACTGTCTCCAGCATCCGCCAGCTGTTCGAGTTCGCGCATGTCATTGGACTGCCCGGACAATCCCAACAACCCGCTGTCGCGGTTAAGCATTTTATCAAGGCCGTCAATATCAAGGGACGATTTTCGGGCCACATAACAGAGCGCGCCAGGGTCCACATCCCCGGACCGGGTCCCCATGGGCAATCCCGCTGTGGGGGTCATGCCCATGCTGGTATCCACCGACCGCCCGTGATCCACGGCGCACACCGAGGCGCCGCTGCCCAGATGACACACCACCGTTTCCAGTTCGTTGTAAGGCCGTTTTAACAGCTGGGCCGCCTTCAGAGACACGTAGGCGTGAGAGGTCCCGTGGAACCCATACCGTCGAACCCCCATCTCCCGATACATCCACATCGGCAACCCGTAGAGATACGCGTATGGGGGCAGCGTATGGTGAAACGTGGTATCGAAGACCGCCACATGCAGCGCACCGGGAAACGCCTGTCTGGCGGCGCGAATACCGGTCAGGTTCACCGGATTGTGAAGTGGGGCCAGCGGGGTCAGCGCATCGATGGCGCCAATGACATCATCATCAATGACCGTTGCCTCAGTAAACCGTTCACCTCCGTGCACCACCCGATGCCCCACCGCTGAAATGTCCATCGCATCCGCAATAACGTTCGCCTGACGCAAGACCCCCACCAGCTGTTCGAACGCGGCCTGATGATCGGGGCATTCACAGGAAAGCTGCTGACGGGTATCCCCCTGTCGAAAATGCAGTGTCGACGTCCCCTGCCCGATACACTCCACCTGCCCCACCACATGGACGGCCTGCCGCTCAGTATCAAACAGCTGAAACTTGAGCGACGACGAACCGCAGTTAATCACCAGTATTTTGTGCGGCGTATCGCTTCGAAGCACCAGTCCAAACGGATCATCACTGCCGGTCTCCGCCTGTCGCTGCGCCCCATGACTCGTTACATCAAAGGCCAGCGCGCTCGCCCGTCGGGTCAGCAGCTTTCCAAGGTGCTGCAATGCGGCCGGATTGGTGATTACCTGGGTGTTAAACACCGGCTCCGGAATCCACATGATCTCACAGCGCGTCATACCAATCACATCGGCCAGCGCCCGTTCCCCGGTCATCAGCGACATTTCCCCAAAAAGCCCCGGTGCGTCTATTTCGGCAATCTCACGGGTATCCCCGGTATTTTGCACGGTGGATACCAAAACCCTACCCTTCAGCAGCACCCCAAGCGCCTGTCTGCGGGAACCGAATTCAATGATCGCTTCGTTCTCCTCGGCCGAAGCCAGCGTCGACGCCGCCACGATGTCCGTCAACGCCGCCATGGAAAAATCGCTGAATAACGGCACGTTATTTTTTAACAGTGTGCAAATGTCAGTGGTGTTCATCAACTCCCCCTGGTTGGATAATCAATACGTCATATTCCCCGTTGCATGCGTAAAAAGCTCTACCACATCTTTACGGTTATCGCGACAGCCGTCGTAACTGTTTGAATCCTGAACACCGAAACGACTCCCATTTCGCAACCAATACCTGGCCCATTTTCAATGCCGGCAGGCACATCCAACGCAACTGAGCTGCAGGTGCGGGCTGTCTATTCAATGGGAAAAGTTGCGAAAGGGCAAGAAGATGAGGTTTATAGCGATTTTATTGATGTTTGCAATGTATGGGTTCACGCTGGGGTGTTCAGATTCCGGGTCTGGAGGCAACGGTTCAGATACGTCTGATACCGACAGTGATTCAGACAGTGATTCAGATACGGACACCGATACGGATTCAGATTCGGACACGGACACTGATTCTGACACCGATACCGATTCTGATACAGACACGGACACTGATTCTGACACAGACACCGACACGGACACCGACACGGACACCGACACGGACACCGACACAGATACGGACACAGATACAGACACCGATACAGACACTGATTCCGACACCGACACAGATACTGACACAGATACAGACACGGATACAGACACGGATACAGACACCGACACCGACACAGATACGGATACAGATTCAGATACGGATACGGACACTGACACCGATACGGACACTGATACAGACACTGACACTGATACAGACACTGATTCCGACACGGATGAAATTGTGGGATTGATTGTGGCCCCCAATGGCGTTGCAGGCGCGGCAGGCACCCTTGATGCCCCAACCACACTGGACGATGCCCTCTCACGGGTAGGGGCCGGAGAAACCATTTACCTGCGTGGCGGCAATTACCCCTACGGCACCACCATTCGCCTGACAGCAAATGGAAATGACGTCGCGCCCATCGGATTGCGTGCGTATCCCCTCGACAGTGACAGACCACGGTTTGATTTTTCGCAGATGCCAGAAGACTCCAGCAATCGCGGGTTCATTCTGTCGGGCAATTACTGGCACGTGTACGGAATTGATGTTTACAGGGCGGGCGACAACGGCATGAATGTGAGTGGGTCCAACAATATCATCGAATTCTGCTCATTTTCCGAATGCGCCGATACCGGCCTTCAGATTGGAGGGGGCGCCACCAATAATCTCATACTCAATTGCGACTCGTACTACAACGCGGATTCCACCCTCGAAAACGCCGACGGTTTTGCCGCTAAACTCGACGTGGGGACCGGCAACCGATTTGTGGGCTGTCGCGCCTGGAACAACCTGGACGACGGCTGGGATGGCTATCTGCGTCCGGCGGACAACATCACCACTACCTACGAAAACTGCTGGGCAATTGACAACGGCAAGGACAAAAACGGCAACAACGGCGTGGGCGACGGCAATGGGTTCAAAACCGGTGGCAGCGACGATAAAGACCTGCGTCACAATGCCATTTACAAACAGTGCATCGCCGCCGGCAACCGGGTGGACGGATTCGATCACAACAGCAATCGCGGCAGCGTGACCATCATCAACTGCGCGGCCCACAACAATGGGAGCAATATCAACTTCAGCACATCGAACATCGCCGCATCACTGACCATCAAAAACACCATTTCGCTTGGGACCAATGGCAGTTTGAACGCCACTGCCACCGACATCACCAACAACAGCTGGCAGAACGGCCTCGCTGCAACCAGCGACGATTTTGTGAGCGTTGATATTTCCCAGCTAAAGTCTCCCCGAAAAAGCGACGGCAGCCTGCCCGACATTGATTATCTCAAGTTGACCGCTGGCAGTGATTTGCGAAACGCCGGTGTGGACGCAGGCCTGCCATTCAGCGGCAGCGCCCCTGACCTGGGACCCTTCGAAAGCGATAACTAAACAACAACGCATTGAAGATACACCAATACGTTCCACAATCAAAAGCCAGGACACCGTCATTACCGCGAAAGCCTCAAGATTCTACACAAGTATTGCTTGACTTCCTGGGCGCACCGTCATTGCCGCGCAGGCGGCAATCCAGTTGTTTA
>JAFGWT010000545.1 GCA_016937015.1 Deltaproteobacteria bacterium
ACGCTGCTCACAGCGGCAGTGGTGTTGATTGCAGTGAGGTCATATGGCGGCGTCCTTTATCTGCTTCAAAGGCAGAATGCCCGGTCATCCCGCTGGGTCACTCCCCAAATGTCATTTGTTGGCGTGGCCGCCTTTTGGGGCGTTGCCCTGGGGTTTGGATATGCAGCGGGCGACAGCGGCATGGGGAATCCGTTTTCATATATGAGCCTCTTTAAGCTTGATGGCCTTGGCGCAGGACCGCTGTTTACAATGCTCGGGATTCTGGTCGCATCCGGCGTGCTCTTTTATTTTACGTTCCGCCGGCTGCGTTGGCGTCTGTCCGTGATGACTGCCGTGTGCTGTGGTCTTTTGGTGGGTGGACCACTATTGGCGCATCAGGTCTCCGGAGACAACCCCCAAATGGTGGAGCAGGTGAACAGCGCAGGCGGTCTGGCCATGCTGGGGGGAAAAATCGTTCGGCGTTTGGGAGACAGGGACGGGGACGGTCATTCCGGATGGTTTGGTGGCAGGGATTGCAACGACAGCGATAAAAGCATTTATCCCGGCGCCAGGGAGATACCGGACAATCGGGTGGATGAAGACTGTTCCGGTGCGGATTTGAAACTGGCGGCGCTCAGGAAGCGGGTAAAGCCCACCAAAGCGCAGACAGTCGAACTGAAGCGGCCGGACTTGCCAGAAAATCCCTCTGTGCTGCTCATTACCGTTGACGCGCTGCGGGCGGATGCCGTTGGGTTTATGGGACAAAAACGGCCGGTTACCCCCAATATTGACGCGATGTTTAAAGACGGGGTGATTTACACCAATGCGTATTCGGTCAGCTCGTACACCTCGCAGTCCATCCCCGCGATGATGACCGGCAAATATCCAAGTGAACTCCATCGCAGCGATAAGCAGAAAATGCGGGTGGGACTGGACGAAACCTTTGCGGCGGAGAAGATTTGTAACGGTGAGATTAAATGCGGCGGGCTCATGAGTCATTTTCTGTTTAAGCCGTTTTTTGGGTGGAATCAGGGCTTTGACTATTGGGAGTTTGTCAACGGGGTTCCCAAAGACGCGGTCAATACATCGAAACAGTATACGTCTCCCGATGTGGCGCAAATTGCCATAAAATGGATGAGCCAGCCTGAGAATACATCCGGCCGCTTTTTTATGTGGGTTCACTTTATGGACCCCCATGGCGATTATCTCGAACACGAGGGGTTTAAAAAGTTCGGCCCCTCAAGGCGCGATCGCTATGATCACGAGGTGCTGTTCACGGATTTTTATGTGGGGCGAGTGTTGAAAAAGTTCCGTGAGTTGGGCCTCGATAAGCGAACCATTGTCATTTTAACCGCAGATCACGGCGAGTCGTTTCACGAGCATGGCCGCTGGCTGCACGGGTATGAACTCTACGAAGAAAATATTCGCATTCCCCTGGCCATTACCGGTCCTGGAATTGAATCAAAACACATTGAACGGCCCACCAGCGCCATTCACATGTACGCCACGCTGCTCGATTTGTTTGGCGTTCCGGTGGACAGCAAACCCCACAGCGTCAGCCTGATATCCGACTGGGTCCCTGGACAGCAATTGGAGATGCCGTATGTGTTCGCAGACCTTCGACCCAACGAAATGTATGAGTCCCGCAGGGTGTTTATCTACGATGGGTGGAAACTGCATGTGATGGACCAGTCAGGCGCCAGTCTGTTCTACAGTTTGAAAACCGGCGAGCAGGGGCCATCCCTTGAGACGGCTCATCCGGACGCATATGCCAAAGTCAGGGACGCCTACGAACTGTTTCTGGCAACAGAGCTGCAACCGAAAGAAGCGGTGACTTATGACGATGGTCCCCTTGCCAAAATGCCCGCCGCACCGGCACGGTGACATGACACGGATATTTTTTTGCGGCCCATAAAAAAAACCCCCGAAGGTGTGTGACCACTTCGGGGGGTTTAGTTGTCGTTTTGGAGTTTTCGTTTTTTTGGGTTTAGAACTAAATCTAGTTGAACCGTTCCACCTTCGCGTGGCAGTACGGTTCCTGCTTTTTATTTTCGTAATAGTTTTGGTGATACGATTCCGCCTTCCAGAATGTGGTTGCCGGAATCAGCTCAGTTACAACATTGAATCCTTTTTCCTTCAGTTCGATTATCAGTTTTTTCGCCACCTCCTTTTGCTTCTCGTCTTTGAAGAAAATGGCGCTTTTATACTGTTCGCCCACGTCCGGTCCCTGCCGGTTCAGCTGGGTCGGATCATGGATTTCAAAAAACAGCCTGGCCAGTTTCTCAAATGACGTTTTTGTCGTGTCATAAACGACTTCCACTGCCTCCACGTGGCCGGTGTCATGGGAGCACACCGCCTCGTATGAGGGCGATTCGGTTTTTCCGCCAATATAGCCGACGGTGGTGGAGATTACGCCCTGGGCCTTATCCAGGTGGTACTGCACTCCCCAGAAACATCCTCCGGCAAAAATGGCGATCTTCTGTTGCGGCGTGTCATTAACCTCCTTTGGTACCTCCTTTGGTACCTCCTTTGGCGCAAAGTCGAGACTGACTGAGTTGACACAGTGTCTCGTGTTTTTGTGAGTGAACCCTTCGCCTGTGAACACGTGCCCCAGGTGCGCACCGCATTTGGCGCAAACAATCTCTGTTCGCATACCGTCCGCATCCGGAACCTCCCTGACTGCCCCTGGAATAGCGTCATCAAAACTGGGCCAGCCACTGTGTGAGTCAAATTTGGAATTGGACTGAAACAGCGGTTCGCCGCATCTTTTGCAGGTATATGTTCCCTCCTCTTTGTGATGTACAAACCTGCCTGTGAACGGCTTCTCGGTCCCTTTTTCTTCTATGACATGTTTTTCCAGCTCGGTCAGTTTGGTGTGTTTCATGGTTGACTGGTTCTCTTTCGCAACCAGAGTCAGCGCAAACACAGATGCCGCTAGTATTGGAATTCCAATGATTGCGACCTGTTTCATGCGTTTCCTCCGTTGGTAAAAGCATTAAATTGGTATCTGATTACCAGTTTAACAACGAAACATCCGGGGGCAACTGCATCGTCGATTTTTTGCACGATTTTTGATTTGCGGGATATCAACTGTGAGGGTGGGATTGATGGTGCGCGTGATGGTAAGTCTGATGGTAAGTCTGATGGTTGGTTTATGGTTGGTTTATGGTTGGTTTATGGTTGGGTTAATGACATAAATATGTGGAAATATATGGACAATGCCCGAGCGTTAATACTATCAGACGGTTACTGTCACTGTGAGTGAGGCGAGTGCATGCAGGTGTGTGTCAGTTTCAGAGGTACACTGGAAAAGCAAACAGGAGAAGCAATTTGTCAGGTGGTGTAAACAAGAAGGCCGGCGCGGAAACAGCGGGTAAAGGTCCTGAATCGGTTGGGCATCGACGGAAAAAGCGGTCAGGTAAAATTCTGCTGCGACTATTTTGGGTGGCGATTTTTCTGGGATTTGGTGCTGTGGCGGGACTCGCAAGCGTATTTTATTACCTGTCGCTGGATTTGCCGGCGATTGGACCGTTGCTGCGCGGATATGACCCGCCGCAGACCACACGGATATTTGCCGGAGACGGCACCCTGATTGGGGAGCTGTTCGAAGAACGACGCACTGTGGTTCGAATTGAGCAGATCCCCGACGTGATGCTGAATGCGGTTATCGCTGCTGAAGACGCGGATTTCAGAGTGCACCAGGGAATAGATTACATGGGTATCGCCAGAGCGGTTATCGCCAATATCACCCACGGCGAACTGTCGCAGGGGGCATCGACGATTACGCAACAGGTGGCCCGAACCTTCTTTTTGAGTCGGCAGAAAAGTTTTACGCGAAAAATGAGGGAGATGCTTTTAACCCGGCGCATTGAACATGAACTTTCCAAAAATGAGATTCTGTTTCTGTATCTCAATCAGATCAATTTTGGTCATGCCCGGTACGGGGTAGGGGAGGCGGCGCGATTTTATTTTGACAAGGATGTGTCGGCGCTGACCCTCGGCGAGGCAGCGCTTCTGGCGGGCATTCCAAAGGGACCGGCTGTGTATGAGCCCATCGGGCATCCTGAAAAGGCAAAGGCCCGGCGCGCGTATGTTCTTGGGCAGATGCGGCGCCATGGCCTGATTTCGAGGGCTGAGGAAAAGCTGGCGTCAGACGCACCGCTGGGGCTCAGGGAAACGGCGCGCAATCGGGGTCAAGTGGTGCCCGAAGTGATGTCCGCATTGTTGGCGGAATTGAAGGACGTGGTATCTCTCGATACCCTTCGGCGCGGGCGGTACACCATTTATACCAGTATCGATCCGGGTCTGCAGCAGCGGGTTCGGGAGTCGCTGGTGAGTCGCCTCATGGAGATTGATGCGCGTCATACACGCGTGGCGCCATTTTCTTCGACGCGCTGGCCCGATGTGGACAGAGGCAAAGGCCGCCTGTTTGAGGGCAAGGTATACGCAGCGGAAGTCACCGGCGCGGACGACAGGAAAGGTGAGATTTATATGAACCTGGGCGGGCGGCCGGGGGTTGTTAAAGTGGCGCGCGAACAGCGCTACAACCCCGAAAATATGCCGGCCAGTCAGGTGGCCGCTGTGGGCACGCGATTACGGGTGGAGCTGGCGTCCCAACCTCGTGAAGGACTGCCACTCGATTTAAAACTGTCGGTTGGCCCTCAGGGCGCAGTGGTCGTGCTTGAGCCGAAGACCGGATATATTCTGGCAATGATTGGCGGCGACAGGGCCGTGGCGGGTGGATTCAACCGGGCGCTGCTGGCCAAACGCCAACCGGGGTCCGCATTTAAACCATTTGTCTATTTGGAAGCCCTGCGTCAGCG
>JAFGWT010000546.1 GCA_016937015.1 Deltaproteobacteria bacterium
CAGCGCCGCACCGCACACCACCAGTGTTGCAAAAAATCGGTTTTTGAATACGGGGACCACCGGACCAATCAATTCCGAGGAGATGAATCGCGATAGCCGCACAGACGTATCGAGGGTGGTGAGCACAAACGCGTTAATCATCACGACGCCAAATAAAAAACCGTAGTTGCCCAGAAAACCTTCGGTGAACAGAGCGAAGCCTTTGGCAAACGCACCAATGGGATTAGATGCGATTCGTGCGGTCACTTCAGAGGTTGCACCAATGCTGTGCCAGTTGATTCCGGCTGCCACTGTAAACAACGCCAGCACAGCCAGCGCACCCTCGGTGATCATGGCGCCAAACACCACCGGCCTGCCGTGGCTTTCTCTATCCAGCTGTTTGGAAGTGGTGCCCGACGAGACCAGTGAGTGAAACCCGGAGACCGCGCCGCACGCCACCATAATAAACAGCATGGGCCACACAGGGCCCTGGGTGCTCGGCTCACTGATGAAAGCGGGAGAACTAATCGGTTGGTGGACAACAAACAAACCGATGATACCCGCCAGCATTCCAAAAGCCAGAATCCAGTAGCCGATGTAGTCACGGGGCTGGAGCAGCAGCCATACCGGCAGGACGGCTGCCACCGCGCCATAAAGCATCAGAATGACAACCCATGCCGCCGACGCTGCCGTCTCGCTGAGCGACATCAGTATCAGCGGGTGGGTGTTTGAGAGTGTCTGCACTGCACTTTTATCAGGCTGGTGCAAAAACACAGGAAACTGCATCCCCAGAACAAACAGACCGGCAAGGGCAACCAGCGCGACAAGTGTTGCTGGCAACAGCGGCATTCTGATGCGATTGGTGAGCCACCCGAAACCCATGGCCAGCGGTATCATTCCAAACGCCGGAATGACCACCCGGGCGTCGCTCATCAGTGTTTTTTTGGCGGCAATCAGAAAAACAGCGATGACAAAAATCAGCGTAATCCACACAAACGTCATGAAAAGCGTGCGGGCTGTTTTGCCTACCACTGTGCCGGTGATAAAGGGAACGGTCGCAGCGTTGTGACGCAACGAGAGCATCAGTGTGGTGTAATCATGAACCGCGCCAATCAGCACCACACCAATCAGGATCCACAGGAGAGAGACCCCCCAGCCAAAGTAGGCCACTGCCATCACCGGGCCAATAATGGGGCCGGCGCCGGCAATCGAGGCGAAATGGTGTCCAAATAAAACCAGGGGATTGGATGGTACAAAATCCACGCCATCATTCAGCTGATGCGCCGGTGTGGGATTTTGATCGTTGACAGTGAACAGTCTGCGTTCAATGAAACGACCGTATATCACGTAGGCAGTGCCCAGCCACGCGAAAGCCGCGAGTCCAATCCATGCACTGTTTAAATCCATTGCGTTTCCTTGGTGAAGTGTGGGAAATTACGGGAAGCGGCCCTGAATTCCGATGCCGAAGTTAATGTCAAACCGGAATTCTGAAATAAACGACATATTGGGCGCGACCTGTGCATACACTCCGAGCCATCGCACCACATCCACCTGAAGCAGAATGGGGATGTGAATAACGAAATCATTGGCGGCATCAGATTGGGGATGACGCTCGGAAAAATCAAACAGGGGAATAATGCCAAATCCCATTTTGACAAGTGTGTCCGATGGCTTGTAGATTTTAAACCCACCACCGAAACGTCTGGTTTGCGGGCTGCCGAGTTCAGCCCCTTCCACGCCCTGGCGGAACATCAGCACCAGCTCCAGTCCAGGGCGAACACCGAATCCGCCCAGGAAATCCATGTACCACGACGAACGACCAGTACACACTGGTTCGCTCTCGTCATCCTCATTGTAGCCACAGGCTTTGTGCGGGTCGTTTTTGTCATATGGGGCGACCATGTACCAGCCGGTGCCGGTGGTGATGTTGACGACCCCCTGAAATTTGTGATCCCGCTGATATTTGTCTCTGCCCTCGCCCTCATCCGCCATTGAAACAGTGGAGCAAAGAAACATGATTGCCAATGTTGCTGAAGTGAGAAAATTTTTAAACATATTCATCGGTTGTCCTCCGTGGGGCAAGTACCGCCGCGTTCATATCGAGGCTTTCATATCAATGATTGAGAAAAAATGGAAATGGATTCATAACGTGGAGGTTTTACTGTACAAATCAGTACCGGCCATCGCTGCAGTCGACATGGATCATGGAGCGCTGGGGACGATGGCATGGGGAATTCAACAAAATGAAAAAGCGATATGAAAAACGGATTGCGGTTTCTTCCTCCGATTATAAAGGTGAGAATGTGCATAGCATGGTTTTGAATGGCATGACCCGTCGCGGATTTTTGGGCGCCCTCGCCGCTTTGGGCGTGACTGTTGGCGTACGCCCCCTGCTGGGAATCGGTGCAGCCTCACAGATAGATATTGTCCAGCTGATTTATTCAGGGGGCAATTGGCAGCCACGGCCCACTGCGTTGCGCAGACTTGCTTTCGAACTCCAGAAGCGAACCGCTGTCGATGCGGTTCTTGAGCCCACCGCGACACGGCTTTTACCTGGAAAGCTGGCTGACAGTCCATTGATGTATATATCTGGCGATCGGCCGTTTTCGCCATTCACCCCGGCAAGTGTGGAAGTGTTGCGCCGCTACCTGAAATTGGGCGGAACCGTAATTGTTGACCCGGCATATACACCGGACGGCGATGCCCGCGGATTTCAAAAAAGCATAGCCCATCTGATGACCGAGGTGCTCCCCGGAATCAACGCTGAAAAATTGGCGCCCGGACACGTGATTTTTCGTTCCTTCTATAAATTGAGCGCTGCGGCGGGATTGAGACGGGGGTCTTCAGGGCTTACCGGCTACAGCATTGACAAACGGGTGGCGGTCATCTGGGGGGACCATGATATGGGTGGCGCATGGGCCAGGGACAATTTGGGTAACTGGGAGTATGAGGTGCCTGGGGGAACCCGGCAGCGCGAGAATGCGTTTCGGCTGGGCGTCAATGTAGTGATGTATGCGCTTTGTGGCAATTACAAGGACGAAATGCCACACAAGCGGTTCTCAAACAGCAGTGACAAGGGACAGTGATGGAAGAATGGCAGATCAGTACGATTCTCACCCTTGCCAACCCCATTGTACTGCTGTCGCTTATGGCTACAGCCGGGGTTGTTCTGTGGACGTTTATGACAATGGATCCCCGCAATGGCTGGGCTTTGCGTCTTGGCCTTCCGGCACTGCGGCTCATGATTTGTCTGTGTGCCGTCTACATGCTGATGCAACCGAGTCTTATTGTCACCCGATCAGCGTCGAGTCCAACCCCTCTGGCTGTGGTGTTCGATACGTCCGCGTCCATGGGGTTTCCCGGTGACCGGACTCGATTGTCCGTGGCGATTGAACGCGCCCAAAAAGCGCTGGGACATAATCGTCACGAACGGACGCTCGATGTGCAGGTTTTCGGTTTTGCGAAATCAGTGCAATCGTTCGACGATTTGAAATCGGTTGCGTTGAATGCGGACGAAACGGGCGCAACGAGCTTTCGCGAGATGATTTCCCGGCTCTCAAGACTGAATGAGGACAGCGAGTATGCAGGGATTTTGCTCTTTAGCGACGGGGCGGATACGTCGAACATCACCGCTGAGGAAGTCCGTAAAGCGGATATGCCGCTAAATGTGGCATTTGTGGGGAACGACAGCAAACGGAAGGATTTGTTGATTCGGGATATTGAGGTGGATGAATTTGCTTTTTCCAGAAAACCAAATCCAATTCAGGTGACGCTTGAAAATCACGGGTTGCCGCTGACAGAGGTGAAGGTGAACCTGGTTCGTGACGGCAAACTGTTACAGCAGCAGACGGCAACGGTAATCGATGGCGAGGGACAGGCGACTTTCAGCGTATTGCCCCGGCGCACCGGACGGCAGATTTATGAAATTTCGGTGCCTGCACATCCGGATGAGGACTCCGTTGAGAATAATACCCGGTTTGTGGAGCTGAATGTGATGCGGGATAAATACAGGGTACTTCATTTGAGTGGTGCGCCCAGCTGGGATCAGCGATTCATGCGGGATACGCTTACCGGTTGGCCTCAGGTGGATCTGGTTTCGTTTTATTTGTTGCGTACCACCTATCAATCCACCACTCAGAGCAACAGTGGACTGTCGCTGATTCCGTTTCCGACGGCAGAATTATTCACAAAGCATCTGAGGGAATTTGATGTGCTCGTTTTCCAGGATTTTGACCCGGCCACAGTTGGCGTGGACGCGTATATGAATCAAATATCAGAATATTTGGCGGATGGCGGCGCGTTGATTATTCTGGGGGGCGCCGGCGGATTGTCATCGTCTTCCATTGCGCGTTCTCCTCTGGCAAAGCAGTTGCCGCTGGCGCTGCCTAAAGCCAACACGCCCCAGTCGCGGCTGATCAGTGACGCATCATTTTCGCCGTTGCTCACCGATATTGGAAAACGTCATCCTCTGTTTGTGACATCTTTCACCGACGGTGGTCCCGAAGAACAGCTGCGGTCGCTGCCCAGACTGAACGGAATGGTGCGAATGAAGAGCGTGCAGAGCGGTGGACAGGTACTGTTGTCCCATTCTCACATTAAGGAAGGGGAGGTCGGGGCGCCGCTCATGGCTGTTTCCGAACCCGGTCGTGGGCGGGTTCTGATGGTGACGACGGACAGTCTTTGGTCCTGGGGATTTGGCGCAGGCATGACAGGCGGCCCCGCCGGATATTATGTGGATTTCTGGAAAAAAGCGGTTCGCTGGCTCACTCGGTCCAGTGAGCTGTCGCGCATTGCACTTGAGATTGACAGCAAAGAGGGCAACAGCAGTTCGCCAGTCCGTCTGAATCTGTCGCTGCTGACCGAAGACTACCTGCCTGCGTCGGGACAGAAAGTGTCCATTCAGATTTCGTGGGTGGATGACAATGAGCAGACCCGGACGGTCGAGTTCACCGGACTTACCGACAACGCGGGGATGTTTCGGAAAAGCTGGAACGCTGTGCGTCCGGGGCCGCATGCCGTTCACGTCAGCGCCGATGCGCTATCGCTGTCCCTTGATGATTCCTTCCTCGTTAAACAGGAAAACCGGGAGTTGAATCATCTGTCCCCGAATCCAACGCTGCTCAGGGAACTCAGCGATGCGACAGGTGGGGCATTTTTTGAAGACGACGTTCAGCTGGACGATTTGAAACTCAAATCCACTCCCGAGAGTCATATCCTGTCCAGACAGGACACCGCCCTGTGGTCACATCCACTGGCATGGCTGCTTTTGATGGGCCTGTTGCTGGGGGAGTGGCTGTTTCGGAAATATCGGGGAATCGTGTGAGCATTTCCGCTGGTCGAATCGCCGAATGAATGTTAAAACCTGCAAAAATTACATCATCGGGTGGATGTGATGACCACCAGTCATTAACGTCTATGGCTGAAAAAGTTCAATAACGACGGAGAGAAGTAAGGGATATGAGTACAACAGATATAGATTTTGCCTCAATTAATGCAATTCGTTTTTTAAGCGCGGATGCCATCGAAAAAGCGAAATCCGGCCATCCAGGGCTTCCGATGGGGGGGGCGCCCATGGCGTATGTGCTGTGGCGCCGTGTGATGAATCACAATCCCCAAAATCCGCAGTGGCAAAACCGTGACCGGTTTGTTCTGTCAGCGGGACATGGAAGCATGCTGCTGTACTCGCTGCTCCATCTGCACGGATATGATTCGCCGACCATCGAAGATATTAAGCAGTTCAGACAGTGGGGCTCCAAAACCCCTGGACATCCCGAAAACACGGTGACACCTGCGGTGGAGGTGACCACCGGGCCCCTGGGGCAGGGGGTGGCCAATGCGGTGGGACTAGCGGCAGCGGAGCGGCATCTGGCTGCCATGTTCAATAAACCGGGGCTTGATATAGTGGACCACTACACCTACTGCATTGCGGGGGATGGCTGTATGATGGAGGGCATCTCCGGGGAGGCCGCTTCTTTGGCTGGCCATCTGGGCCTGGGCAAACTGATTGTGCTCTACGATGATAATAAAATTACCATTGACGGCAGTACGGCCCTGGCGTTCACCGAGGACGTGAGCAGACGGTATGAGGCGTACAACTGGCAGGTGATTGAAGTCAAAGACGGCAACACCGATTTGGCGGGTATTGAAGCGGCACTTAAAACGGCCAAAGCCACAACGGATAAACCGACTTTGATACGCGTGCATACCACCATCGGTTATGGCGCCCCCAATAAGCAGGGGACATCCGGATGTCACGGTTCGCCCCTTGGTGCTGCAGAATTGGATGCCGCCCGCGAAGCACAGGGATGGAGGTACGCGCCCTTCGAAATTCCAGAAGACGTCAAGGCCAATTATGCCGGGGCAGTCGAAAAAGGCGCCGCAGCGGAAGCCGAATGGGATGCACTGGTGTCCCGGTATGCGGATGCGTATCCATCTGAGTACGCTGCATGGAAACAGCTGGTTTCCGGCGAATTGCCCAAAGACTGGGCGAATGCACTGCCAAAGTACACGCCTGCGGACAAAGCCATTGCAACCCGTGCCCTTTCCGGTATCGCGTTGAATGCGACTGCGGATGCGTTGCCTGGCATTTTTGGTGGTGCGGCGGATCTGGCGCCGTCCAATCTTACTTTAATTAAATCCAGCGGTGATTTTCAAAAAGGCGCCTACGAAAACCGGAATTTCCGATTTGGCGTGCGGGAACACGCCATGGGCGCAATCTGTAACGGTATTGCCCTGCACGGATCGGGACTGATTCCCTACTGCGCAACATTTCTGGTGTTTGCCGACTATATGCGAAACGCGATTCGCCTTTCGGCGCTGTCTAATGCGGGTGTGCTATATGTGTTTACCCATGACTCTGTCGCCGTGGGTGAGGATGGGCCCACACATCAGCCTGTTGAACATGTGGCATCCCTGCGTCTGATCCCAAACCTGAATGTGATTCGTCCAGCTGATGGCAATGAAGTCTCCGGTGCGTATCAGGTAGCAATGGAGCAGCGCCATCGGCCTACCGCGATGGCGTTGACCCGACAGAATCTGCCACAGCTCGAAAACTCCAGTGCGGCGAATGTCGCCAAAGGCGGCTATATCATCGCAGATTGCGAAGGCACACCTGACCTGATTTTTATTGCGACAGGCTCCGAAGTGCATTTGTGCGTTGAGGCGGCTAAACAGCTCGCTAAGGATGGCGTGGCCGTGCGGGTGGTGTCATTGCCCTGCTTTGAGTTGTTTGAAGAACAGCCTGTGGAATATCGGGAATCGGTATTACCGGCTGCGGTCACCAAACGGCTGGCAGTTGAAGCCGGCACCTCATTTGGATGGAGCCGTTATACGGGCGTGCATGGAGATATGATCGGTATTGACACGTTCGGTCACTGTGGCCCTGGCGATGTGGCGATGCGCGAATTTGGCTTTTCGGTTGAGAACGTTGTCAGCCGAGCCAGGGCTCTGTTAGGCAAGTAGAAAAGGCTGAGGCCGTATCTGACGCACCCCATGCGCAACATTCATTTTGCCTTTATTCCTGCTGGCAAAATCATCCGTTTAAAACGTATTGCCGTTCCATCCCCAGTTGCTGCGGGGAACATCCGTGAAGGTTGCATACACCCGATTGGCGGGTACGTTGAGTTCATCGCTGCAGAATTGGCACAGGCCGGCGGTGAGCGATGCGTTAACGTTTTGCGTTAAACCGCCAATGCCCCGTATATCGAACAGGACGGCATCGCCGCTTTTTTCGGCAAGCATCATTGGGGTCTGCTCAATGGTGACCATAATGTAGGTGCCGGGTTTGCCGGTTTCCCTTGCGACGATGTCCGAGAGGGATTTCATGACTGAGTCCAGATTTTCCGGGTGGATGGCGACGGATGTCTGCATTTTTATTAATGGCATAGACTTTACTCCTATTGGGTCTGTGTTGGTTAACGTGGATGTGAGTGCAATATAACGCAAAGATTGTTTGAACATAAATTAAATTAATGATGATATGGAGCTATCAGATAATTGGACAGGTCCAGTGTAACTAACAGTGGAGGATTATTATGAAATTTATATCCAATCGGTCTTACGGGGCAATGCGGGTGTGTTTGCCCATCCTGTTTGTTTTCGCTTCATCCGGATGCAACGACGAACTCAAGGCCGAACTTGAAAAATGCAAACAGCAAATCTTTATTGTTCAAAAGGATAAGCGGGATTGTCAGAAGCGTTCGGATGAGCTGACTCAATCGGTGATGTCGGCGCAGGAGCAGCTGAAGCAGGCTGACGATCTCAAAAAGGACTTTGAGAAACGTCAGGAGCTGTCGAAAGAGCGGCTGGATACAGTAAAGGATATTCTTGATCAATTGAAGTCAATCATCGAAGCCGGTGATCTGAAAGTGCGCATCAAGCGGGGTAAGATGACCCTGGAGCTACCCACTGCGATCCTCTTCGATTCCGGCAAGGCGGATTTGAGTGATAAGGGCAAGGAGACGCTTGCCAGTGTGGCAGGCGTTCTGAAAAAGATCGGTGATCGGGAGTTTCAGGTCGCTGGACACACCGATAATGTTAAGGTGAGCGAAGCAAATCCATTTGGCGACAACTGGCATCTGAGTACGGCGCGGGCCATTTCGGTGGTGCTTTTCCTGCAGGATAAGGGCGTCAAGCCAAGGCAGTTGAGCGCTGCGGGATACGCCCAGTATCAACCCACTTCCCCCAACAAAGGTAAAAAAGGCAAGGCACGCAATCGTCGGATTGAGATTACGTTGATGCCCAATTTGAGAGAATTACCGGATCTTACCGAAATTGAAGAGCAATTTGGCCTTAAGGAACCGCCATTGCCCACCGAGTAAAAAATACACTTCGAAAGTCCCTTTGTCTCCCGGATTACATGAGGCCACTAACCGAAAAGGTATGCCCCTCCGGACAATTATTGGTTCTTAACGTTTTTCCTAAAGTATGTGGGCCGTCCACCGATAATATCATTTGATAGCATAATCGGCGGCAAATGCCTGTACCGGAGGGACGATGGGAAACGCACTGGTGCATTTGGAAATTACGCCCCGGATTTTGTCAGGGGTAAGCGATGCAACACGATTTTTGGGGCAGTATGAAGGTCAGCGCTGCGCGCTGAAACCTGGGGTCAAAAGAGAGCATTTTCTAATGAACCTGCATGGAAATCTGGCGCTTGAAGGAAATACCCTGAGTACCTCGCAATTAAAAGGCGTGCATCGAGGGGAAAAGGTGGGCGCCATGGAAAGCGAGCTGGTCCAGGCGCGGGCATTTCTGGCGGCGTATGAGCGCTCTGAACATTTTTCAGCGGTAAATAAAAAGGACTTGCTGACTGCATATCTGCTGATGCAGGAAGGACGGCCATTGGGGCCAATGGATCAAAATGTCTCGGCAGAAGTCTGGAACGCGCGCATGAAGGAATCCCTGGAGCTGGTGGATGTGTTGTTCCGTTACATTGAAGACGAAAAGCTGACGCACCCCATAGTGAAGGCTGCCGTGTTTCATTTTCAGCTGTTTCACATTCGTCCGTTCGAAAGAACAAACGATGCAGTGGCGAGGCTATGGCATAGACTGTTGCTTGGGCGGTTTCATCGTCTGTTTTTTTATGCGCCTTTCGAGTTGTTGCTTAAGCAGAATCAACAGGCCTATGTGGATGCAATGGGTCAGGCGAATACCCATGACAGTCAGCAGCGGTTTATCGAATTCAGCCTGCAGCAGGTGGTAATCAGCCTGAAAATGGTGTTGGAGAGTCTGGACAACCGGCATCAGCGGGTTGATGACCGTCTGGCGTTTGCCAAAATGCACTTTGGCGGCGGCCGGCTGACCCGAAAAAAGTATATGTCGCTATTTCAGAACATCGGTCCGGCAACCGCAAGCAGAGATTTGAAGACAGGTCTGGATGCGGGGATGCTCACCAGGATGGGACACAAAGCAAGAACGGAGTACTGTTTTGTGTGATGATGCCATTTGTCGGGCGCATTCGTATGGGCGTCGTCTGCGGCGTCCACTGTTTACCAGGCCCGGGGCCTGACATATCAGCGCCCATATGGTCCAGACGCGGTGTAGCCTTGACGGTGGAACCGACGGATGGTACTTCAGAAGGATACCTCTTTTTACTTTCCACTTCGGTTCTTTTCGAAGCCCTTATTTGATGGTGACACAGGTTTAGGAGAATGGCATGAAAGCGAAAATCATCATCCCGAACATACTGGCAGTTCTGCTCCTCGGAATCGGATTGTATGTGTGTCTGTCTGTTGTCTCACAGCGGGAATCCGAGGCATCGGCCAGTCGGCAGTTAAAATCGATGTCCATGCTGTTTGCCCGATCCGAGGCGTTGCGAGGGCGGGAACGATTGCAGGAAGTGGCCCGCTTTTCGATGACAAAAGCGGTGACTGCCGCTTTTCGGGAGTTGCCTTTGGTGCAATCGGCGGATGAGGATGCATTGACCTACGAGAAACGGCTTCGTCAGGCGTGGTTTAAGAAGGCGCTTCATACCGTGGAAACAGTGGCGGCTACGCTGGAGTCGCGCGGCAGGGCACCTGCGCTGGTGTTTATCACCGATCGGAACGGGGTTGTATTGGCGCGAAATACCACGCCCAACGCCTGTCCGGCGGGCAAAAATGTGTCAAACGCGATGCCAGTGGTGAAGCGGGCGCTGGACG
>JAFGWT010000547.1 GCA_016937015.1 Deltaproteobacteria bacterium
ACTGGATGCCCGAATTCGAGGGTGTCGCGAAAGTGCTTATTCGATTCATCAGAGCAGTCATTCCCAACTTGATTGGGAATCCAGACTGTGCATTTACTGGGTCCCCGCCTGCGCGGGGACGACGGATTTTTCTTTTCATGTTGCGAAAACAGCTTTTTGCGACGCCCGCGAAAGCGGTAATCCAGATCGCACAAGACTGGATCTCCGCGCAGGCGGAGATGACGAACTGTGCCTCTTTGATTCTATGTCAATGCGGTACTGTTTAAAATAGCCCGATCCCGAAAGCGCTCGTAATACCTTGAACTTATAAATTAAGTCGTAAAGCTCACCAGAAAGTGGTCAGAGGCATTTTTTTTTACATGTTTAACGTTTTTGTGGTTACTTAAGAAACGCCGTATGCTCAAAAAAAGGAAACAATTTTGACACCGAACAACATCCGCTCTCGTTTTTTTACACTTACGCTCACCGCTCCACTCGCTCTGCTGCTTGCCATGTGCAGCAACGAAAAACAAAACAAACCGGATAGCAGCGCCGATTTAACCGACAGCTATGCCTCGGATTCGGACTCGGACTCGGACTCGGACTCTGACTCGGACTCGGACTCGGACTCGGACTCGGACTCTGACTCGGACTCTGACTCGGACTCGGACTCGGACTCGGACTCAGACTCTGACTCGGACTCTGACTCGGACTCTGACTCAGACTCAGACTCGGACTCAGACTCTGACTCGGACTCGGACTCAGACTCAGACTCGGACTCAGACTCTGACTCGGACTCAGACTCTGACTCTGACACCGATTCGGACACAGACTCAGACACTGATTCAAATTCAGACAGCACGGTCAGTGGCGTATTCCCTCCCGGCGTAACCACGCCGCGCATCCTGATTGTGGGCGATTCAATATCGGCCGGACCTGGCTGCTACAAGGGGTATTTGCTCCAAAATCTTCAAAACAACGGATTCACACAATTTGAATTTGTCGGGCCATACACAGACGACTGTGGCAGCAGCGTTCACCATGGTGCGGTAAGCTGCGCCACGGCGGTGAATTTCACCCAGGATACATTCACAATGACCAATTGCTTTCAGGGTCAGAATTTCGCTGGTATGTCAACGCTCATGTCCGAACACAATCCGGACCTCGTGATGATTCAGCTGGGGGTAAACGACACATGGAGCGGCGGCTCGGCCACCGTGCAAACCGTCCTCTCCGCCTACAGCACTCTGGTTCAACAGGCCCGGGCACACAATCCACAAATCGTGATTGCGATGGCTCAGATTCACAAAGTCATCACCAGCGGCGGCGATTGCAGTGGCCCGGTGAACCCCGCAGCCGAGCAACTCGTCAACGAAGTTCCCGACTGGGCCGCAGGCGAAAGCACCCCCGACTCCCCCATATTCGTCGCTGACCTGTGGACCAACGCCTCCCCCAACAACGCCGATGACTGCGTACACCCAGGCGATACCGGCGCCCAAATCATGGCCGACGACTGGTACAACACTTTAAAAGACATCCTCCCCAAAGACTGACAGCGGTATTATTCATTGGACTGAAGTTTAATAATCACAAACTGCGCTGTGGGCTTTTAATTCCTGCGTAGATGGTGAAGAAGAGGCTTATTTGAAGGGGGGTCAGTGCCAGCTGCGAAAACATGTTCACAAGCTGACCAATCACCGGCACGAAGTTGAGGACCATGAGGACGATGACAATACCGAACATCACCAGAAACATAACGCCCCAAATCCCCATGATGGTCCATGTTTTTCCGGTGCACATTTCATTTGAACGCGCCATTGCAGCAAAAAGCGGCATTTCTTCAATTACCATGATGGGCAGTACCAGCGACAGTCGAATACCGACGACGGAAGCGAACACCATCAGCGCCAGAAAATAGACCACTGACAGTGCCGGAATGTTTACCAGCAGAATGCCAGGTATCGACGCAACGCCAAGTGCGACGTATGCCAGCACGCCAAGCCCTATGAGCGGCAAGGTGTATTTAAAAGAGCCCCAGTATGCCTGCCATACACTGGTGCGATGCTCGCCCAGGCGGGTTTTTTCATCCAGCAATCGGAACTGTCCCGTAATGGAGGGAATGGTGAACGCCACAATAACAATGAACAGCACCACCACCACAGCGACCCATCCCCAGACATCATCAAATCCGTTCATCAGATTACCGATGTTGCCGGTTTCCAGATTGTGAAGCAGAGACGAGAAGTCGGACACCATCGATACGACAAACCCGATTACTGCAGCAAGTACAATAACAAAAGTCGGTACCATTGGAATCAGCGAAATCAGGATAAGCTGTCCGAGAGACGCGGACCAGATACTGAACATTTCACTGATGGACGCGCTGACACCAAATCTGATGTTGTAGCCGGTTGACTCACCTTCCTTCTCTGGTGGCGGGGATACCGGCTGTGCATCAATGACAGCTTCGGAAACCTGGTATGGATTGGTGGATGGCTCCGCGTTCAGCACTGGAATCTGTGCACCACAGCCAGCACAGAATTTTGCGCCAGTCGGAAACGCATTACCGCACGAATTGCAATGACTCATATTCACTCCTGAAATCAAACATATTCATTGAACAATGTAATTGCTGAAACCTGATAAATATTACAGCACAAACGCCGCACTGTCACCGTTTTGCAGAATACATGGACAGAATCGGAATGGCACGCCACCGCTGTTCGCTTCCGAACCAATTCACTTGGCGCGCATGCGTCTTATGATGTGGTCGGCTCTGAACCGTTTCGGCATTCGCCCAACTATCCTGCTTCGAACATTGATACAATATTCTTTTGTGGTTACAATTATCCCCACTGGCAGTCGGCTCAATCTACAGAACCTTTGCAGGAGAATGCGTGTTTAAACAATTTTCAATGCCCCTCATTGCACTTGCCGGATTTGTACTGCTGTGCACCGCAGCTGCCGGATGCAGGGAAGATAAAAAGCAGAAGGTCTTCCAACCTGGAACAGATGACAGCGCTTCAGACACCGGTACATCCACCGCAATCGGCGACACAGGCACCAGCAGCGAGGTGACGGATTCTCAGCCTGTTTCCGCGACAGACTCAGTCACCGCAACCGATACAGACAACGCTTCCGGCACAGACAGTGATACCGCCGGCGGCCCTGTCATTTCAGTGGTTTCACCTGTCGCGCCGTTGACTGGTCAATTCACAAGCGATGTCATCATTGCAACGGATCAGGCAGAGGTTATCTGCAGCGCAACCCCGGACCCCACAATGCAAACACCAGTCGATGCACGATCGGTGAAGATAACCGTTTCAAGCGATTTGGTCACCCGATCCGTTTCTGCCGCGCCTGCCGCACAGACAGGGCTCTATCGCGGACTGGTTCATGTGGGGGACTTCAATACCGGAATGGTAACTATTTCATGCGACGCATCCGATCTGGCATCGCCACCGCGAAGCAGCATGGGCGAAGCGATTTCGTTTATTGACCACGGCCCTGACATTACCATTTTTTCACCGCTGGACAGCTCTGCTCATGGCAGTGTCCTGAACCTGCAGTTCATGGTTCTGGCGAGTCCTTTATCAGAAGTGGATGCGGGCGCATCCCCGTTGTTGAGCACTCTCGAAGTGCATCTTGGGGGCGTGAATATTACATCGCTCGTAACGCCTGTGGCCAGTCAGCCCAACCTCTACAATGGCGCCATTTATTTTGACGACCCGATTTTCGATTACACGCTCGACGGCATCAACACCATTCAGATCAAGGTGCAAAACAGTCGCCAGCCACAACCGGTGACAGGCGAGGCCACTGTTTCTTTTATTGCCGATTCCAAAGGACCCGCTATTGCACCGGTATCCCCTCTGCCAGGTGATTTGCTTGGCGGTCAGGTGGCAATTTCGGCCACGGTGGCTGATTTATCCGGAGTGGAAATTCACAGCGTTGTGGCGACCATTGCCGGCATTCACGACGTTCAGCTCAGAAAGGTGAATGATGACGGGCTCTACAGTGGCCTGTTCGACAGCCGCAGACTCGATTCAACCATGATATACCCCAACATTACCATTCGCGCGCAGGACAGTCTGGGAAATCAAAACGCACAGGGCTATCTTGTTTCCCTTGATAACCGCCCGCCCCTTATCAGCCTCGACCCGCCGAGGGTACGTGAAACGCGCCAGAATGCCGACAGTGGATTGACCGAATGTTCGTGGCTGTTCGATCCCCTTGGCGGCTTTGACCCGGCAGGCATGGATCCGCTTTACAGCGACGCGGTGGACGACGGAGAGAGCGTTCCACAGCTGTTTGAAATCAGGGCGAGAATTGAAGATCGAGGCAACAGTCTCCTGTGGCAATCCGGACACGATGTGCCCATTGGCGGCGTCAATCCGGACTCCGTCATCCTCTATCTCCTCGATGACGAAACCGGTGCGCTGATCGTGGATTCCAACAATGACGGCTTTTGTGACAGCATCAATCCATTGTTATTGCCCTCCTCGGCGCCAATGCCCGGCAGCGAGGCGGTGGTGATTCAAATGGTCGGACTCCAACCAGCGGGAATTTCCAACTTTACGGGACTCCCGGCTGATGCACCCGCGCAGCCGCCCTTCGATACAGATCCGGACAGTCCGGAGACTGTGTGCTCATCAGGCTCTGCCGCTAAACGCCCCACCCCGATATGCGCCGCCAGCGCCACGACCCGCATCGCGCCATCGGTAAACGGAGACGCCACCATTTTCACAGTGCCACCGGTGAATACGGATCACTGCATGGGCACGCCGGTCGATGCACTGGCCACCCATCTGTCTGATGGCTGGATTTGCGCGGCAGTTACCGCAACCGATACGCTGGGCACCCCAGGTGTGTCCGCCCCTGTTCGAATATGTATTGACCACGATGGCGACGGCGCGGAATGCCCGCCATGGGGAACCGTCACCACCGAAAATCTGCCCGACTGCACCGGCACATATGACCCTGAAACCGAAACCATCACAGCCATTCCCTGTTTGCTGCGAGATGCCGCCACACTCCCCGATGCGGGCCACCCGGCATCATGGTACTTTGAGGACTATCCCGAGTACCAGCTGATTTACCCCTGATTAACCATGGATGGGGTTCCCTTGCCCGACCTCCCCTCACATTCGCCCCTCATCACCTTCAAAAGCGTCTATCCGCCAGTCCAATAATCTCCTGCTCCTGTCAGGCAATCACATAGCACCTGTCCCTTTTAGAAAGGGACCACAGGGATTTCCCCACAACCCAGCGAATCACCCTTGCGGGTAGTTCCCTTCGGTCCACCCTCGCACACTGCCACATGTATTCTATTTGACCACACTGTAATACACGAAATCAAAAAGTCCACCCGGGTGGACTTTTCATTCTTCTTCAAAATTGTTTTGTGAATCAGTAAATGGAAATCAATTGCGGCCGAAACAAAGTTATCGCGTTTAAACCGTCATGTCCAGGAATTTCGCATGAGACAGGGCGCTGAGACCAGGATTTGCCCCCCGCTTATTGCTCATTCCTTGATTCCAGTCCACTTTGACATCGTCACTGCTCATCAAATTTGTAGTTTCTGCCTTCCTGTCTGAATTTCGACAGCGCTTTGCTGGCGACGTTGAGCGTGTTCCCTGTAAAAACCTCTGGATCTCATCTTTCATCGTGGTTAAAGTGGCCCTTATGAGTGATTCAGATTTTCAGGAATTAACAAATGATGTCCGTGTCTTTCCCGGTCCCCGGCTGTTTCTGGTCAGTGGGTATGATGCCGATGAGATTGAGTCTCTTTCAGGTTTTTTGGAGGGAATTGGGTATCCAGGGGTTCCGGTGAAGTACTGCACGGCATCCGGTTTAGACAGTCTTCTTGAAACAGTGTTATCTGAAGAAGCATTGGAAGAACCGGCGGGCAAAGGCAAGCTGCCCACTGTGATGGTATTTTCCGGCATGACCTCGGCCGATGTCCAGACCGTCATGGGGAGATTCAAGGAATGCGGACTCCCAAGGCCAATCTTCGCGACCACCACCCCCACAAACCTGAAATTCACGGTGAAAACCCTGCTCCAGCATCTGCTCGAAGAACAGCGTGCCGCAGGAATTCGCTAGACCGAAACAATGTAAAGTTGATGGAATCCGGCAGCCTGGAAAGCAAGATGTTTCGGTAGGACAATGAGGCGCAACAAGGTCAACTGAAGATTGAATGGGTCCAACCAGGCATCCCCACCTGTTCCGGACGATTTCGCGACACTGTTTTTTTGCCACAATATTTTGCCACAATGACGTGAATATTTTTCACGAACAGCCGTAAAACCCGGTTTCGCCGCATGAACCAAGCCTTAATCTGCGTTGGCACACTCGTTGCTGTACTGCGTTGCGAAACATAACCGCCGAATAAATCGCATGTGATTTGCCTGTCAATGACGGATTGCATGCGTCGGTGCAAAGGAGACAAAGACAATGCAAAAGAACAATGGTGTGCTCATTTCGTATCTGACAGCAGTCCTGACAGTGTTCACGATTCTCATTTCAAAACAGGCATTGGCCAAAGATGTCGGCGTGTGTGTGCAGATTGTAGAGCATCTGGAAAGCGCCAGTGAGGAAAAAACCGGGAACGCCCCAGATAACAGCTCAGAAAACAAAACCGATTCAGCCAAAGGCGCCACAGCAGATTCGATTTCTAAAACGGATACCGCGCCTGCAGCAGCTTCGTCCAGCGACGCCGACAACACTGGCAAAGCCAGGTCAGAAACCAACAAGACAGAAATTGCCAATCCAATTGCACCGGCGGCCCCGCTGCCGGCCCCCGATGGTCAGAGTCCGCAACCAGTGAGTCAGGTGAAAGACTTTGAAGTTGGGAATGCAAATTCTGAACAGCAGCTGGCAGCGGCGCGTTCTCAATACGAGATGTCCAAACCTGCCGCCCTGTGGGAAAATGAGCTGGATATTCTGCCATATGGACAAACCGCGCTGGTATATCTCAAACGACTTTTTGAACACTTTGTCACCCACGAGCCGGGATTTGCATCGACAGAGGAGAACTGCGATCAGACCATCACTGTCGAACTGTATCCCTTAAAGCGAGGCTGGACCGCATTTGCCAGATACAGCGGGACCAATCGGGAAGAGCGGGTGGACCAGCTTCTGGCCACGGAACTCAGTCAGTTCGCAGAACGGGCAGTGCTTGCACTTCTGAATGACGTCCCCATTAGCGCCACCATCAAGCGGGACAACGTCTTGTCATCGGACTCCAAACAGCAGGTGCAGCAGGTAAAGGGAACCAACCACTTCACCATCAACATTGGGACGCGCCTTGTTTTCGCCAAGGTGAATCAGGTGCAGATTGGTGGTGAGAACGATGGCCAGGTTGAAAAGGAAGTTCGCCTGTATCATCCCATGAAATTCGGTCTGGGTTATCGTGGCCGATTCGAAAACTGGGGACTCGAAGTCCAGGGTGGTCTGGGAATCGGAGTCGGAAAAAAAGCGGCCAGTTCCAACCCATCCGGCGGCCATATCGATTACGGTGGCGACACTGGCCTCGCCATCCACTTTTTGAACTATCGTGATCCCCGAGGTCTGGTATCGTTTTACCTCGGCGGCGGCGCGGGATTTGATTTCACCTGGTTTAGCGTGGTGAACGGCGAGTCATCATACGATACACGCAGCTATCTGTATTCCGGAGGACTCACGGCCGACGGCATTTTTGGATGGGAGTTTTTGCGCGCCGCATCGGTACAGTTTTTTCTGCAGGGAGAGTTAAACCTTCCGCTGTACGTTACGAGAACCGAAAACAATTACGGCGCCATCGCCAGCTGGATGCCTGGCGTGACTTTCAAACTTGGCGTGGTGTTTTAGAATATCATGAAACAAAAACAGAAACTGCGATTGCTCGGACTGCTCACTCTGCTTTGTGCGGGGCTCGCGCCGGCATATTCGTGGGCAGCAGCCATCAGCACATGTATCGAAGTGAACAGCCAAACCTCACTGCAAAGCACTTCACTGCAAAAATTGGTGGAAACCGAACTGGCGCGTTTTCCGTCTCATCAAATGGCAGCCGAAAACTGCATAACGACGCTTCATGTGGAGACATTTCCCTTTGCTGAAAACAAATATATTACTCTTCGAATGTCGGGAGAGGTTCCAGTGCGATTTGGATACAGCGACACCGATGACCTGGTTCAAAAGATTCAAAAGGGACTTCGGCTGGTGTTGGGCAACGACCCGGTATACCTGAAAGACAACATCAGTCAATACAGCGAGAGTCAACGCGCACTGAACAGTCTTAAAGTTCAGGGAACCGCTCGCTTCCGCATGGAAATATTCGAAAGTATCACCCGAACGGGACAAGGGCCCACATACGGCCCTGGATTGGCGGCGGCAATCTACAAAGGCAGCAAAGAGCTGTTCATTTTCTCCAGGATTCACGCATCAATGGCGCTGCCAACCCAGGAAGATGTCAGACTATATCGCCCTCTCGAGGTCGGTCTGGATGCCGGATTCAATTTCGAACTGAACAAAACACGTCCCGTTGCAGGTTATATTGGTGGTGGTATCGGTGTGGCCTTTCTTCGCTTTGAAGGGGTTGTCAGCAGCACCCACGAAACCACCAATGAACTTCTTATCCAGGCATTTGCCAGGGCTGGCGTTCGATTTTTCAGACTGACCGCTTTCGATATGGACCTGTTTGCGGCAGCATATCTGCCGTTTCATCCGGTATCTGATGTGGACACCACCCTGCTTGGTACACACGGACGCGCCTACACACCCCAGCTGCAACTGGGAATTGGGGTTGGGTTTTAAGGCGACAATATTTATTGAAGGTCAGGACCGGCCGCCATCGCCACTTTTCATTACCAGAAACGTAACGGGGACATTGCCGATTTTGGCATCGGCGACCCTTACTTCCGATGAATCCGGGATATGCAGCTCGCCCTTGATAAACATGGGAATCCCCAGATTCACTACCATGTCACTCTTTTTGCCGATGACCGTTTTTACCTGACCGGCAAGGATATTCGTAATTTCGCTGAATGCATCCGACGCTTCGTCCAAATCCAAATCATCCTCATCTGCGTCCATGCCCATAAGCGCCTTGGCCAGAAGCTGTACATTCTCCGGGGTCGCCCCCAACCCAATCTGAACCGCAGACTGCTCGCCCACAACCGAAATGTACGCCGCATTCTCCTGCCCCGGCAACCGGTCATGGGTACTGAGCAGCTCAGCGCCAGTCATTCCAAGCATGGTCGTTGCCAGCTCTCCCGATGACTCAACAACCGCATCCAACCAGTCACTGATCGAAGGATATCCCGACATTAGAGCACCGGTTCCAGCTTCTCTTTAAAGGTATCTGCCGTAAACGGCTTTGAAATCAGAAACAGCGCACCATTATCCGTTGCGGTCTGCACCATTTCCGGTGTGCCTTCAGAGGTAACAAAACCAAATTTAGTATTGTTGCCATCGCTCTTAAGTGCCTGAAGAAATTCAAGGCCATTCATTTCGGGCATATTCCAGTCGCACAGAATGAGGTCCGGATGTTCGGCGGCAACTTTGTCGAGTGCATCTTTACCATTTACGGCCTCAACAACATCATGGTCTCCAAAACCGGCCTGTCTCAACGTTCTCTTTACAATCATTCTCATCGTTTTGCTGTCATCCACAACCAGAAATTTCATTGCTTTAACCCTTTCAAATCATTTGTCTTTATCTCAAAAGACAACAGTTCTCATGATTCTCCTTTTCTTTAACGGCAATAAAAACAGATTCTTAAGGCAATAAAATTCCGGATAAAACACATCGTTGTCCCAAACGGTCAGCCGTCTGCGCTGAACGGGCAGACATACAGGTTTATCCCTCCAATGGGGTCTGGAACGCGCTCAGAGCGCGGTATAACAACGAAGATATATCGTCATGCTCGCGAAGATATATCGTCATGCCCGCGAAGGCC
>JAFGWT010000059.1 GCA_016937015.1 Deltaproteobacteria bacterium
CAAATCTCGATGAGCAGGCTTCAATGATATGACGAAAAGCAACCTTTGGGAGAACTCAATCATGATCCAGAATGCCGCCAACGAACCCCGGCACAAGGAGCCAATGGGCATAGGGGTAAGGTTTTTTCGGAAAAAGGACCAAACCATACCTGCCATATATCGAATATCTGACAATTTGCACGATGCCCCGATTGCATTTGATAAATTTCAAATACAGGAGTGAACAATGGGAGACATAATCACTGACAACAACCAATATCTGACGCTTCAACTGGGTAAAGAATTCTTTGCCATCGAAATTACAAAAGTACGGGAAGTGCTCGACTATATCAATATAACCAAGGTTCCACGAACCCCGGATTTTATGTTGGGCGTAATAAATCTTCGCGGCAACGTCGTTCCCGTTGTTGACCTGCATCTGACCCTCGGAATGCCCAAACAGGAGAGAACCGTTGACACGTGCATTATAATCGTCGAGGTACAGATTGGCGTTGAAACCATTCTCATCGGCGCGCTGGCGGATGCTGTGCAAGAGGTGGTAAATATACCTGATACAGACATCAGTCCACCTCCCAAAATAGGTGTAAAATTGAACACTGAATTTTTGCGAGGAATGGGAAAGCAAAATGACCAGTTTCTGATTATTCTGAATATTGACAAAGTACTTACCACTCAGGAAATCGAGGAGGTCGAACGTGCGACATCCATTGTACCATCTGCTGAAATGATCGAAAGCGGCGAAACAATTGAATCGCTGGAAACCCAGTCCTGATAACCGGCAAAAAGCGAATCATGAAACTGGCCAAACAGGAACACAAGGCAAACTGTAAATTTTCCAATCTGATCTTTGATGTGTGGGAGACCTTGTATTCATGTGACCCACAAATCATGCAGCAGCTGCCATTGCTTGCTATTGATACGTTACAGGAATTAACCCTCCTTAAAAGCACTTAGTGATCGCCCATGAATACAAACAGGAAAATAAAAGTGCTTATCATTGATGATTCTGCTGTGGTTCGCCAGACCATGAAGCATATCCTGGAGCAGGATCCTCAAATCAAAGTGATGGCCACCGCCAGCGACCCATATATTGCCGCCGAAAAGCTGAGACACGATATTCCCGATGTCATTACCCTCGATATTGAGATGCCAAGAATGGATGGTCTCACTTTCCTGCAAAAACTCATGCACCAGCATCCCATCCCCGTTGTCATGTGCTCAAGCCTTACGGAAAGAGGCGCAGAAGCCGGAATACGCGCGCTTGAACTTGGCGCAGTTGAAATCATTACCAAACCCAAAATCGGCGTGCAAAAGTTTTTGGAGGAAGCGCAAATTACAATCTGCGATGTGGTGAAGGCTGCTGCCGGCGTCACGACGACAAAACTGATACCCCCGTCCAGCTCCCGTCCCCCCGTATCGGGCATCACCGTCACGCCCAAACTCACTGCGGATGCGATTCTATCCGCACCGTCACCTGCCACGTCGATTCAGACAACAGAAAAAATTGTGGTGGTGGGCGCTTCGACGGGAGGCACTGAAGCGCTTCGAGCGTTTATTGAAGCATTGCCGAGACAGTGCCCCGGGGTCGTTGTCGTCCAGCATATGCCCGAAAAATTCACCGCTTCGTTTGCACAGCGGTTAAATAGTCAGGCGGATGTAAGCGTATCCGAAGCCCGCGACAATGATCCCGTACTGGCTGGTCATGTATTGATTGCACCAGGAGGAGCGAGACATACCATGCTCAAACGAAACGGAGACAGTTATTTTATCAGCCTGAAGGAAGGTCCTCTGGTGACACGACATCGCCCATCTGTTGACGTTCTGTTTCGTTCTGCGGCGCGTTATGCAGGCAAAAATGCAATCGGTGTGATTATGACGGGAATGGGAGATGATGGCGCCAGAGGGATGAAGGAGATGAAGGACGCAGGCGCATACAACATTGCGCAGGATGAACAAAGCTGCGTTGTTTTCGGTATGCCCAAGGAAGCCATTCGTCACGGTGGCGTCGACAGGGTTCTCAGTCTGAATCAGATTGCCCCGCATTTAATGAACAAAATTGAAGCAGCCCGCTAAAATGCCGTACCGGTTTTCCCGCTTTAATTTTTGTAAATAGAGCCGTTAATCAAATGGATACCCGCACTGGTTATAAATGAAATGACTGAAAAAAAAGAGCAATTGAACAATCATTCAGCGGAAGTGGCCATAGCCGAAGCGCTTGTGGATATTCATGAAATTGTGAGCGACTTGCAGTCAACCAACTCAACCACGGAACCTCACTTTTTATCCCTTGGTTCCGGACTTCAAAATTTGTTTTCCGAATCCAACGAAATGACCCGATCGGCGCAGCGGACAGTCAATACCGTATCTCAGGAGCACAATATCTCAGCCATCATAGATGAGATATCCAGTCAAATTCTGACCCGTTTTAATGATGTCAGAACCAGCAATATGAAAATACTTGATCACGCCACCCGCGCATCATCGCTTTTAAGAAATCTCGCAAAAACAACTCCGGAGATTCGCAAAATCGATAAGGAGCTATGGATATTAGGCAGCAACATGGCCATACAGGCAGCATGGAGTCTCGAAACGGAACAACTTTTCGGGGAGTATTCTGAAGAGCTGAAGCAATTTTCAAAAAGCATTAAATCGGTGTTCCTGGAGTTTCAAAGGGACCTGAAAGGAATGCATGACAGCATGCAGGAACTGCAATCATCCATCCGCACTGAAACGCAAAGGCTGGAGGAGCTGATGGCGCAATCCAGACAGAACATTCAGGACGCAACCAATCAACTGGAGAAACTGCTCTCGGATTCAGTTCTAAAAATACGGTTTATCGAAGAAACTTCAATTAAAATGTCCAAAGGCGTTTCGGACGCTGTCACGGCAATTCAGTTCAACGACATCACCAGGCAGCAGCTGGAGCACGTTATTGACGCACTTCGGGAAACAAATGAGACCACGGGGGTGTTTGAACTGTATCGATGCATGCGCGTGCAGGAAGCGCAAATGGACCAGGTCTCGCAGATTCTTGCTGAAGCGACCAATACCCTCGAAAAATCATTTAACGAAATCAGGGAATGCGGCGGAAGCATCGTGCGCCAGTATCAATCGGACAACAACGTTCGACTGGGTAATTCTCCCTTTGCTAAAATAAAAACCGCGCTTCGGGAGCTCGAGGACCTCATGGCACTTTCCATGACGTTAAGAGAACGCACCATTCAATCCATGCAGATAGCGTCCATCGCATCAGATCGTCTTGCATCGCATCTGGACAAAATTGCGGAAATCACAGGTGAACTCAATCTACAGGCCATCAATGCGCTGGTAATGTCCCGAAACATTGGCAAAGGCGGAAGCAGCCTGGTCGCTTTATCCAAAGAAGTCCACTCGTTGTCTAAAACATCTACCAGCACGGTGGCTCATGTGGTCGATATTTTAACAGAGGTTGGAACCCAGACATATGAACTGAGTTTACTCGCGAGCGAAGACACAGCGCTTGAAAACACGGCCCGGCTAAAACAGGGTTTTGACGAGATTGACGAAATCGGAGTTCTTTACGCCAGCGCCATTGATCAAACCACTGCGCTGTCGCAGGAACTGCAAGCCCACGCCCATTCAATTGGCGACCAGTCCGGTTTTATCAGAGTGCTCGGTGACAATATCAGGCAAGCGAATTCGCGACTGAAGGACGCCGCCTCACGTCTGGCGGCACATGCGATACAGGAAGGACAGCTGGCATCCGACCTTGAGGCTCGGTACACAATGGAGAGTGAACGTGTGATTCACGATCGGGTGCAACGGGAACTGAACGGTTCCTCATCTACCTTTAATGAGACAGATACACTCCGCAATTCCGCTGTTGAATCCACCGCTGGAAATGACGCAGTCAGCGACGAGGCGTTTGGCGACTTTGAGCTCTTCTAAAAGTCACGCCAAAACTGCAGCCGCCGCACCAGCCCACCCGCATAAGCTACACCACCTCTTCCCTGTACCCCAGCGCCACCAGGACACAGGCCCCGTCCGCAATAACGAGCGCCCCGGCCGCCCGCGCCAAATCGATCGCTTCGGCATTCTCCGCGCCAGGCTGCATCCAAATCCTTGTTATTTTTCGTTCCAATGCCGACTTTACCACCGCAAGGGTAACAGGGGCCGGTGTGACAATTGAGATGGCCGTCACCCCTTCTGGAAGCGAATCCACATTCGGGTACGCATCAAGCCCCTCCACTGTAGAAGCGGATGGATTTATTGGAAACACCGTTTTTCCTTGCTGCAGATAAGCGCGTACCACTTTATTGCCGTATTTTTCCCGATTTGTGGATGCACCGGCAACGGCATACATGTCACTGCTCAAAAAAATATCAATATCAGACATAAAAAGTCCTCCTCACCTGAAATTCGAACAATAACGCGACGAAAAATCACTGTCCACTCGTAATCGTCAAGCAGCGGTCATTCCCGTTTTGCAGATCTCGTTCATTAACACGGTTGCGTAGGCACCAGAAGGAAGCGAAAAACAGAATTCAAGATAATCACCAAAGTCATCCGACCCGTTTTGAACGGAACAGTTCTGCGGAAACACCCGCATTGGTCTTCTCCCCCCCGGCGCTGTCCATGGGGCCTTTTTCTCAAATTGCGCCAATGAAACATCCTCCCCCGATAAAACTGACTGCTCATACTCACCGGCTTTTCCGGACGGCCATTTCATCTTCCTTCCATACAGTGGCCCGGATGGCGATATCTCCCCACGCAATGCTCGTTCGGTTTCCATTTCAGCTGACTCAACCACAAAACAGACCCCCTTGTCGTGTTTCCAGGCAACGTCCCCCACTTGCATCGTTTTAAGCGCACCCGCAGCCACCCGCTCCGCTAAAGTCTGGTTGAACAGATACGATTGATATGCAGAGATGTAAAAAGTGAGTGATTTCTTTCCGACGGACAGCATTGTCCTTTTCCAGTGACCACCATTTTTTTCAAAGATTCGGCACAACCGCGCATTCTCCCCAAAACCGCGTGGCCAGGCATCGGCTGCCGCCTCCCAGCTTTCAGCCTCAAAAAGAGTGCGTGCCCGAGTAACCGACTCACCTTCCAGTCCAGGGGTGGGAATCCCCAGCACAAGTGACAGCGCGAGTCGGTAATCGCCTTTCAGCAAAGCGCGCCCCACCATCCAGTTGTCTCCCCTGGAACCAAATCGCTGATCGCCAAAATAATTCGGCATACCATTCGTTTCCAGCCAATTTAAAAGCTGAATAGCCACATCAAGCCGATCGGGCAATGTATTTCGCAACCGAATCGAAAACCGGTTTCCCTGCAAATGGCCCATCTTCAATTTGTTGCGATGCCGTGACACCCTCAGAATCCGAATACCGGGTATATCGAGTTTATCTACCGCATCGGAAGGGACATGCTCGAGGCTCATCCACTGCGTGGTTACGGCAAGGGCATCCTTCTGACCCGCAACGCCAATATCTCCAGGATTCAGGTTCAGCGCCCGCGCAATTTTTCCAACCGCAGCGCCGGTTGTCATGGCGCGTTTTTCAACTTCCAAAAACAAATGATCTCCTTCGCCGGAGGGCTGGTACAGAGGTATTTCCGAAACGGCAAAATCCTCATCCCGGGTCTTAATGTCACCAGGTACCGCAATAGACATATCCGACCAGCAGGGACGAATAGCGGCTTTCTTCAAATCAGCAACCAGTTCTTCAGCAGTCATTTTTTTCACCTTATTGTTCGTTTGCGTGCTATTTTTTTCGAAAGATATTTTTTTGTTACGAAAGCCACAAGCATATCTTTCAATTCTTTTCTTCATCGGTTAATAAGAACTGCCTTTTGTTGATAGCACGACAAAGCATCATGAAATCGCTATGACAGGAATCAGAAAACCCAAAATTCTCATCAACTGGTGGTTCGCGCTGCTGGAAGCCATCCTTGTTCGATATGTAAAAGTCTCAGATGACTGGATCGAAGAAGTGCGCGCTGCCAGCATCCAGGGAGCCGTGCTGTTTATTTTGCGAAATCGAAACATAATCGATTTTCTTTGTTTGCGAGGAATCTGCAAGCGATACAATTTACCCCCTGTTGGATTTGTATCCGGGCTCTCTCCACTTTCTTTCGTGCCGATTTGGAAATTGGTTTTTCTGCTGTTCTCCTCCCATGACCCGGAGCGTCAACGGGATCGGCTTGTCAGTACGCTGCAAAGAGGCGGAAGCGCCGTGGTGTTCCTTCGACGTCCTGCTCTCCGAAACGCACTTGGAAACAGACCGACGGAAATAAATGGAATCGAACTTGCCATTGCAGCGCAAAACCGTATTTCGCATCCCGTTATCGCACTGCCGACCGTTTTTTTATGGGGCGAAGCGCCAATGAAGCGAACCCGAAGCAACTGGTCGTATATTTTTGGTACATCCGAGTACCCCAGACTGCTCCGCTCCATCTGGCTTCTGTTACGACGCAGCTCTGTGCATGAGCTCATCTCCGAGGAGCCAATCAACATAGCGGAGCTGAAAAAATCACGCGGTGAGGATCCGGAACGACTCCAAGGCATTATCCGAGCCAAAATCGGCAGACAGATTGAAAAGATACGAACCCACAAACTGGGTTCGTTTAAAAAAGCGTCAGCCCGTGTCAAATACGAGGTTGCCAATTCAAAACGACTCCGTCGCGAACTCGAAAGAATTGCCGCGGATGAGCAGATTCCCTTTGCGGAAATCGACGTTCGCACCCGCGCCATCATCGAAAAACTGGCAACAGATTTTAGGCCCAGGGTATTGGCCGGATTCGCAGTTCTGATGATGTTTATCTGGAAGAAAATATACTCTGGTTTGGAAATCCCCAGAGAGGACATGGATAAAATCAGAGATGCGGTGGGCAAAGGCCCACTTTTGCTCATTCCATGTCACCGCAGCCATGTGGATTACCTGGCAATCTCGGAAACGATGAACGCCGCCAATATCATGTTGCCACATATCGCAGCCGGAGATAACCTGGCATTTTGGCCCATGGAGTTTTTTTTCCGTTCCTGTGGTGCTTTTTTCATCCGGCGAAAATTTGTCGACGATAAATTCTACCGTGCTGTGGTGAACGCCTATATTAGAAAACTGATTCAGGAAAAATACGCCATTGAGGTTTTTATAGAGGGCGGTCGTTCCCGTACAGGGAAAATGATGCGCCCCATGCTCGGCATGCTTGAAATGGCACTGAATGCATCAGCAGATCTGCCGAGCAGAAATCCGGGTATTCTTCCGGTTTTCATCGGATACGACAAAGTTATTGAGGAAGAGGCTTATGTTCGCGAGGCAATTGGGAAAAAAAAGAAATCCGAGAATATATTTGGTCTAATCAAATCCGCACGGGTGCTAACGCGAAATTATGGAAAGCTCTATGTCCGCGCAGGCCAGTTTTTCACGGTGAAAGACGTCCTTGATGAACTTGGCTTCAGCGTTGCAGATTTGGCGGAAAGCACCACCCGCAGAAAAATTGCGCAGGACATTGGCCGAAAAACACTGCTGGATATAAATCGACATGCCGTCGTCACCTCAAATTCCGTTCTGGCAACCATGCTGCTGTGCTGCCCCGAAAAACGTATCCCACTGCACACCGCGTATACCCGAACCAGACGACTTATTGAAATCCTCAGAAATGCCAACGCGCACATATCTCACGACGCACTGCAACTCGCAACGGAGGACGCCGATAATCATAGGTCGCCGTTCCGTAAAGCCCTTTTTAGATACTTGGCAGATAAGAGAATACAGGAATTCGTTACACCGGATGGATTGTATTTCGAAATTCGCCCGACTGCCAGAATGGGTCTCGATTACTATAGAAATAACGCCATACACTACTGGGTTCCCGCGGCCCTCGTCGCTCCAGCCATAGCTAAAAGCGGACAACGGGGTTGCACCTTTGGCGAACTGAAAGAGACGGTTTGTCTCCTGAGTCAGCTGTACAAATGGGAGTATCTCCTGCCCGACCCAAAAAACTGCGGTGACGCGGAATTTGAAGAAATCACTCATTCAGGAATCAAGACACTGCAAGAGTCTGGAATCATCTCACTGCAAAATGACCGATATGTCAGTTGCAATGTGGAGGACCTTCGTTTTGTTACAAGCACACTCAGAACCGTTCATGAAATTTATCATTGCGCTCTTTTTGTATCCCGTCAAAAAGTACTTTATAAAGATGTTTCCAATACAACAGTGGCTGCCCAGCAACGCTTCGAGTTCGAATTGAAGAACGGCATGTATTGCATGCCGGAAGGACAAAACCGAATCATATTCCAGTCGGCATTTGCGGCGCTGAAAGATATGAAACTGAACCGGCCAGGAAAGGACGAATATCCATACGCTGACGGCGGCGTCGGATTTCGCCTGCTGCAGTATCTGGAGAATGCAATCTTATTTTGTTCACAAAGAATAGAATAATCCAGTTACAATTACACTTCTACAATCAGACTACAAAAATCCCTTAAAATAAAACCGATGTGTCAGTAAAAATGTTGGCCTCTCTCCGTCCGCACAGGACACTTATATACCTTTATAGGTAGATTAAAGACAAATCTGACAATTACCGGAACTTAATTGTTGCAAAAAACACACACCAACTAGGTTTGTCGATGGCATAGTCCTGGCACAAAAACCTTGTCGTTCTTGCGTTTTGCAGGCCAATTCGCCCGCACACCCAACTTGGTCCAGAATTTGCTAAATGCGATAGCTGATTTGTTATGGCACGTACTATGACTCAATTTTATCAATTGATGTACTGAAGATTTGAAAATAAAAATGTGCAAAAGGATATTTGAGTTACAATATGATTGGCAAAATAACATTTTTATGGCAAGGACAATCCCTCAAAAGAGGAATTTTTATTGATGGCGAATCACGGTGAATATTTTTATGGGACGCCGTCGAAACTAGCGTGCTTAACTTTGCTTTTCCCCAACTCGATTGGGACTTTTTAGGAGTTATTGGTATTATGTCAGAAGATTTTGGAACCGGAAACAATGTAATTTCTCTGGCAAGCAAAAGAAAACAGGCCCAGCAAATTGTTGAAGAGGCCAAGGAAGTCTTTCGCATGCAGGCAATGGCAATTGCCAGCCTTTCCAACAAAATTAATGGCGAATTCACCAAGGCAGTTAAACTAATTTTGAACACAACAGGACACCTGATAGTCTGCGGCATCGGCAAATCCGGACTTATTGGACAAAAAATGGCGGCGACCTTTGCTTCAACCGGAACGCCCAGCTTTTTTGTTCATCCTGCTGAAGCCTATCATGGCGACTTGGGCATGATTACCGAAGAGGACGTCATTTTATTAATTTCCAACAGTGGCGAAACGGAAGAAGTCGTCCGTTTAATCCCCTATCTGAAGCAGCTGAGCGTTCCGATTATCGCGCTGGTAGGCAGACAGGACTCTCACCTCGCAACACATGCAGATGTTTGCATTGATATTTCGGTTGATAGAGAAGTATGTCCCAATAACCTCGCGCCGACCAATTCCACCTTGGCCACACTCGCGATGGGAGATGCCATGGCTGTTTCCCTTATTAAAGAGAAAAATTTTCAGGCAAACGATTTTGCCAGGCTTCATCCCGGAGGCAGCCTGGGTCGAAAACTTCTTACCGAAGTCCGCGACGTTATGCACACTGGCGCTTTGCCCGTTGTATCGCCTGAACAAAGCGTGCAGGATTCCCTTTTGCCAATGACACAGGGCCGGTTGGGTCTGGTTCTGGTGATGGAGCAGGACAAACTGCTGGGTATAGTGACTGATGGTGATTTAAGACGGGCTTTGCATAAATACAGCGACCTGTCCAAAGTCACTGTTGACTCAATCATGACTTCCACTCCCAAAACAATCTGTGAAACGGCGCGGCTAAGTGATGCCGAAGAGATTATGAAACAAAACAAAATAAAAGCACTTGTAGTTTTGGACAACGGGGGTAAAGTGTCTGGGATTTTGGAAATCTTTGATGACTAAACAAAGCTGATGAATGATGAAAACTTACATATATTGTCTACTTATTTTGCTGAATATTTTATTCGCATCCTGTGCAGCAAGACACGGCGCATCTTCTCAATTGGATAATTCTCTGACAGCGGATGTCCCTGTGCTTCCGCAGAACAGTTCCGAAAAAGAATTGCTTCAAAAAATTCCATCTGCAAAAGCGGGCAAATCCTTCAAAATTGGCGGTGCAACGTTTCTGGTCACAAACGCGTATTTCGCCGCCAGCGGCAGAGAATGCAAATCAGTCCAAATTACGAATCCTGAAACCCCCGACTCGGTTTTAAAAATCGCATGCAATTTCGATGGCACATGGGGATATGCCCCAGATGTGTTTCCCAAATCAACACTGCAATGACTTCTGCATTCAGAGATTTTGCGCGTGGCCTATCTATTCAGGTACACGTCATTCATGCATTAATTTTAAGAGAAACACGGACTGCATTCGGACAGCATAAACTTGGATATATCTGGGCGCTGGCCAGCCATGGCTTTTTTATTGGAATATTCGCTGCCATGTTCGTTTTCGCTAATCGCAGCGTGCCCTCTGGCATGGATGTTATTGGTTTTTTATGCACCGGGTTCCTTACCTACAACTTATTTATGGGAACACAGGGAAAAGCCAAAACCGCCGTAAAGGCCAATGTCTCGCTGCTGTATTATCCACAAGTGCATCCGTTGGATTTGGTGGCCGCCCGTTGCCTGCTGGAAATCGCTACTGTCATGGTTGCGTTTTTCCTGTTCATGTTTGCCAACACAATTTATACGCAGCACTTCCCTCTTGACAGCGCGCTATTAACGCTCGCCGGACTGTTTCTCGCGGCGCTCCTTGGGTCTGCCCTCGGACTTTGCACCAACAGCCTTTGTGTTCTCTGGCCGACAATGGAGCAGTTGATTGGCCCCCTTCTCCGGCCGCTGTTTTGGATTTCAGGTCTGTTCTTCTCCATCGCTGAAATACCATTATTTGCGCGGGAGGCGCTGCTATGGAATCCGGTTTTGCACGTAATTGAAATGACCCGAGATGGCTGGTTTAAAACATACAATTACAAGTTTTACAGCTTTTCCTATGTCATTTACTGGATTCTGGGTTTGACGGTTCTCGGACTCATTACGGAACGTTTGAATAGAAACAAAGTGTTGTCCAGCTGATGATTGAGCTAAGGAACATATATAAAAGTTATTTTGTAAACGGATTTCGGAACCACGTGCTTAACAATATCAGCATTGTGTTTCCCGACAACGTGAACATTGGCATACTTGGTTTAAACGGGGCGGGAAAATCAACTCTGCTTCGCCTTATTGCCGGGGTTGAGTTGCCAGACGAAGGCTCAATCCATCGCACAGGTCGCATTTCCTGGCCCATCGGCTTCTCTGGCGGCTTCAACGGGTCGTTGTCCGGGGAGGAAAACTGCAGATTCGTTGCCCGGATTTATCATGAGGATGTCGATCGCATTATCGGATTTGCCCAGGAATTTGCAGAAATCGGCAGACATTTTTTTCAGCCAGTGCGCACCTATTCATCTGGAATGAAAGCAAGACTTGCGTTCGGACTCAGCATGGCCATTGATTTCAACGTGTATCTAATCGACGAAATTACAGCGGTAGGAGACAACGTATTTAGAAACAAATGTGCCAAAGTGTTCGATGAACGCCGGGAGCATACTTCAATAATTATGGTTTCCCATAACCTTGGCACCATCGCCAAGTTTTGTGACAAGGCAGCTATTTTGACCAGAGGCTCAATGCAAATTTTTGACTCGGTTGACGAAGCTGCGAAAATATATGAGGCATTATAATGCAAAAAAATAAAGAAAAAGACTCTGCCGTTGACCGCTCTCCGTCACCGCTGTCTGCCGACGAGCAACGGAAACAGGACACGGCAGGCAAAATTCGTCAGCTGAAAGCCGATGCGCAGAATTCTCCGGCGGATTACGCTCAGTTGGCACGTAAAAGGCGACGCAAACGATCCATTCGACTGGTCCAGAAGCTGATTATATTTGTTCTGTTGCCAGTCATTATTGCAACTGTTTACTACTATAGGTTCGCGAGTGACCAATATATGTCCACTGCCGGGGTGACGCTTAAATCCGAGGGACCCATGCAATATGGCATCGATTCTCTCCTTGGATCTTTCGCGGGGAGCGGATCCTCCCAGGAGGCAGTTACAGCGAAGGAGTACATTTTGTCCCGTGACATGCTTCGTCTATTGGATGAGCAGGTCGGTTTTCTGAAACACTATAAAAATCCTAAAATTGATTATCTCGCCCGCCTGCCCAAAGACGCCAGTTTTGAAGACGCGTTCGAGTACTACCAGGATATGGTCAGCGCCGTTTTTGAAGCTGAGTCCGGCGTACTGATACTTGAAATCAAAGCATTCGATGCCAGAAACGCCAACCTGTTTGCGAAAACCATCATCAAGCTGGCTGAGGATAAAGTAAATTCCATATCCACCAAAATGCAGGCAGACAAAATTAATTTCACGCGAAAAGTAGTTAAAGAGGCGGAGGTGAGGCTCGCAAACGCACAGAAAAACGTCCTTGCCGTGCAGAAAAAAACCGCCGATTTCAGTCCGCAACATTCTGCCACTGCAGCGATGGGGCTTAAAACAAATCTTGAAAACGCATTGGTAATGGCCCAGGCCGAATTGAGTCAGGCGCGCGCCATTATGTCACCTCTCGCCCCCAAGGTACAGGCACTCAGCCGACGAGTCAGCGCCCTGAAAACACAAATCACAAAGGAAAACAATCGTCTGCTTGGCGATGATTCGGACGAGAGCGGCCTTGGAAAAAACATGGTCGAATTTGAAATGGCAATGCTGGAGAAGGAACTGGCTCAGAAGGAATATCAATCTGCCCTTGTGTCTCTTGAGATGGCCAGGCTGGAAGCACTGAAACAAACTCGATATTTGGTAGAAATCTCGTCTCCCTCGCTTCCAGATGAAGCCACATACCCGAAACGATGGTTAAAAATACTCACCGCCTTCCTCGTCTCGTTGAGTATTTTTGGTATTTTTTCATTAACCATTTCAGCAATCAAAGAACACGCGAGAATGTAGTGCTGAACACTTGAAAAAAAAAGTGTATCAGCTACCTTACGTGATTGAAATTTACTTATCCACAGGACAGACTATCATGAGAAAATTTTCATTTTGCGCCATATTTTTACTTGCCGTACTGGTGGGATTGCTTCCCGAATCTGCCCATGCAGCTGATGATGCGGCGACAAGCAACCAACAGCGCGCGGCCGCTGAAACACGCAAGGATATGATAGAGAAACTTGCGGGCGTCGATACCCAATCGGCTGCGCAGGGAGATTTTTCGGCGCAGATGATGCAACAGGGGTTGTCACTTGAAAATGAACTGATCATGGCGGAACCCTCATTGCCCCCCTCTCTCAACCGTGCGGCAACGCAGGCCGTTCTTCCCTTTGGGGCGAACCTCTTTTCGGGCAATTTTATTAAAACCAGACAAAATGGACTCAATCCCGGTTATCAAATTATGACCGGTGACAAAATTGCCGTCTACACCTGGGGGGTTGTTAATATTCACAGCACTTTCACTGTGGATGGTCAGGGAAACATTTTTCTGCCCGAAATCGGTCCCATTCCCGTCGAAGGGGTGCGCTACGCAAGCCTGAACAAGGTTGTTACAGCTGCTGTTCGCAAAGTGTACTATCGCAATGTGCAGGTATATACCAATCTGCTTACAGCCAATCCCATTGCGGTGTTTGTCACAGGTGGGGTCATGAATCCTGGAAGATATGGGGGTCTGCCCTCTGACAGTGTGCTCTATTTTCTGGACCAGGCCGCTGGCATAGATCCTGCAATGGGCAGCTATAGAAAAATTTCGATATTGCGGGAAGGAAACGAAATCGCATCAATCGATCTTTACGAGTTCCTGCTTCACGGCAAAATCGAGGTTCCGCAACTTCAGGACAATGACACTATCCTCGTAGATCGTCGGGGGCCTGTTGTGGCACTGGCGGGAAACGTTGCCGCGCCCTGCTATCTGGAATTTAAAAGCGCCACCAGTACAGGCAGGGATGCGCTCGATGTCATCCCTAAGGCGGCATCCGCCACGGAGGTGACGATTAACGGAATACGGGCTGGTCGTCCTTTCGTCAAAACGGTCACCATTCAGGAATTCGAAAAAGAAACACTGCTGGACGGGGATAATATTAATATCCGGACTGATGGGCGTTCACAAACGATTTTAATAAGACTTCTGGGAGAGTTTGAGGGACCAACCATATTAAGCGTAAAGCGTGGTTCCCGACTCCTTGATGTTCTAAACACGGTCCCTACATCCAGGCAGTTGGGCAATCTCAAGGCTGTTCACCTGCTCAGACAATCGGTGGCCGCTGCGCAGAAAGACACCATCAATGATACCCTCTTCCGGCTGGAAAGAAGTGCATTGCTGGCCCTGTCAAACTCTCGAGGCGAGGCGGATATTCGAGTTAAAGAAGCACAACTCACCGCTGAATTTGTGAAACGCGCCAAACAGATTCAGCCCCTGGGCCGCGTTGTCACCGCACAAAACGGGAAGCAGCTCAATGTTATTTTGGAGGACGGCGACACCATCGTGATTCCCCAGAAGACCAATGTCGTGCGTATTGGGGGTGAAGTGATGATCTCTCAGGCAGTTATTTACCAGGAGGATATAACTGCTCTCGAATATATTCAAATGGCTGGTGGCTATTCAGAAAGGGGAGACGACGATTTGGTTATCATTCTGCATGCGGATGCATCCGTTTCGATGGCGGATCCGGATACAGAGATAAAACCTGGCGATGAAATACTGGTGCCGCCGAGAATTGATGTCAAAGTGCTCCAGAACGCCACAGATGTCATGCAGATCATTTACCAGGTTGCAATGTCGGCAGGGGTTGTTCTGAGAATCTGAGACAAAACGGATTTGAATCATTTGCCCCCTTCAATCAGGCAAGACTGACTGTTTCCTTTCTGAATAAATCACCAGATTAGAATACAACGAAAGACTGAGAATGATGACAAAAGCGGAAGAAAGAAGCGATCCGGTCAGTGGCGCTGCTGCAGGTACCAGTCATACATTTTTGATATGCCGTCATGAAGACTGGTCTTGTAGGCCCAGCCCAGCTTATTGAGTTTGGATACATCCAGAAGCTTTTTCGGTGTGCCGTCGGGTTTTGTGGCGTCAAACACCAGCTCTCCATCAAACCCCACCACACCTCTTATCAGTTCGGCCAGCGCCGCAATGGTCAGATCCTGCCCCGTGCCAATATTGATATGCGTGTTGCGAATTTCGACGTCGCCTGCTGCCAAATCCTCAAAATTCACGTGTTCCATAACAAATACGCATGCATCCGCCATATCTTCCGAATATAAAAACTCTCGATACGGAGTTCCTGTTCCCCATATTGTCACGGCTGACTCCGACACCCCGTATTTTTCAAGCTCAACCTGCCATTCTGATGTCCCTAAATCATTAATGATGCCATCAATATCGCCAGCAGCCTTCAGTTTGGCCAGATGCATTTTTCGAATCAACGCCGGCAACACATGAGACTTTTCAAGATCAAAATTGTCATAGGGCCCGTACAGATTGGTTGGCATCACAGAGATAAAATTGGTGCCGTACTGCAAATTGTAGGCTTCACACATCTTTAGACCCGTGATTTTAGCGATTGCGTAAGGCTCATTGGTATATTCGAGCTCACTGGTAAGCAGATGAGATTCCTTCATGGGCTGAGGGCAGAGCCTGGGATATATGCAGCTGCTTCCCAAAAAGAGCAGTTTCCTGACTCCGTGTACATAGCTAAGATGAATCACATTGTTTTGGATTTGCAAATTGGAATGAATGAATTCTGCCCGATATGTATTGTTGGCTACGATGCCACCAACTTTGGCAGCCGCCAATAGCACATATTCGGGCTTTTCTTCTCTGAAGAAGGCATCTGTCGCCTCGAAATTCTCCAAATCCAACTCATCAATTGTGCGTCCAACAATGTTCGTATAACCATGCGCCGCAAGAGAGCGACAAATCGCGCTCCCCACCAGCCCCGTGTGCCCTGCCACATATATTTTACTCGACTTATCCATATGAATATTCCTATTCGAAGCGGTTTAAAATCTGATGGCCGCCCTCTTGCAAATATTTTTCCTTCTCCATTAATGTCACATCGCTGCTCATCATATCTTTGACCAATGCCGAGAGATCCTGTTGAGGCTTCCATCCCAGGGCTTCATGTGCATGCGTTGCATCGCCAATCAGCAAATCCACTTCGGTAGGGCGAAAATAGCGCGGATCCACAGAGAGAACGACCGTTTCCGGTGGCACTTGAAATGCATCACTGGCGCATGATTTAATGACGCCGATTTCATCAACACCTTCGCCCCGAAATTCAATTTCAATCCCAACTTCAGCAAAGGCCATGCGCACAAAGTCTCGAATCGAAGTGGTGACGCCGGTTGCCAAAACAAAATCCGATGGCTTATCGTGCTGCAGTATGCGCCACATCCCCTCAACGTAATCCCTGGCGTGTCCCCAGTCTCTTTTAGAGCTCAGATTGCCCAGATACAGCTTATCCTGCAGCCCCAACGCAATTCTGGCCACAGCGCGCGTAATTTTACGTGTCACAAAGGTTTCACCGCGAATTGGGCTTTCGTGATTAAACAAAATGCCATTTGACGCGAACATATTATATGCTTCGCGATAATTCACCGTAATCCAATACGCATACAGTTTGGCAACAGCATAGGGGCTTCGGGGATAAAAAGGGGTTTTCTCATTTTGGGGAACTGATTGAACCAGACCATATAATTCACTGGTGGATGCCTGATAAATTTTGGTTTTTTCAACTAATCCCAAAATTCTAACCGCTTCGAGAATACGCAACGTTCCCAGTCCATCTGCATTTGCGGTATATTCCGGCGTATCAAAGCTCACATGGACATGACTCATTGCTGCAAGGTTATAGATTTCGTCTGGTTGAACCTGCTGAATAATTCGTATCAGATTCGTAGAATCCGTCATATCACCATAATGCAGCACAAAATTCGAATCCTTTTCGTGCGGGTCCTGGTACAGATGATCTATGCGATCTGTGTTGAAAAGAGACGCGCGCCTTTTTATCCCATGAACTTCGTATCCTTTAGACAACAGAAGTTCTGACAGATACGCACCGTCCTGCCCTGTAATCCCGGTAACCAATGCTTTTTTCTTTGTCATCATATTTCCCTTAAAAAGATTCAATTATCATGTGCTCCATTTTCAGCACCTATTTCAATAAAAACATTACCCAAGTATTTTGTGTCTAACTGATTTCAAAAAAAAAGAAACCGATAAAATTTCCAAACCTTCCGGTTATACAGTCTGTTGCTGTGCCTGAAACCTGGCAATAATGTGATTGAGCAGCTTTATCCCCAATTCATACCATCGCGCATCCACATCAAAACGGTACCCAAGTATTTTTTTACACATTGGGGAGATAGGAGAGGTACTCTGCGACATTCCGGTGTCACTCATCATATCGTAGCTCTTTTTCCAGCGAATATGCCCCAATGCCTCAATCTGCCGCAAATACTCCACAAAAACCGGAATTGTTGGATGATTCTGCGTTAAAAAAAGTCGTTCGTGCTGATAAGCGCTCCGAATATAATCCACCATTCGAATGTTGCAGGAGTCTTCTTTTTTTTCCATCTCCTGCATGCAGTGTTCGAACCGCTCAATCAAACCAAAATCGATTTCTCCCTCGCGATATTTGTCCCTGATTTGCTCGGGTGATTCACCGCTTTTAAGCAAATTCACAACGTATTCTTCACCAAAAACAAGTCCTTTGGATGGGACGAGAATCATTTCGGCATAACCGGAATTGAAAAAATAGGCGAAACTGATGATCTTTGAGGGATCAAACTGCGCCCGAAGCGCCTGTTCAGACAAATACGCGTGTTTAATGCCCAATGGCTGCAATACAAGCAGATCAGAAGACTGCAAAATTTTAGCTGCCTCCGCTTCGCTCGGCACAGGCGCCACCAACGGCGTCGCTGACATAAATTCACAAAGACAGTCGTCGTTCATCTCTGATATGTATTGCCCAATACGCTGTGCCTGACAATTTCCGACTATAGCAATTCTTTTCATATCTTACGCTCATTTTCCAGCAAACAGATTCGCCTTTAACTTTGTGTTCTAAACTGCAATCTCCCGTTCATCAAGTCTCAGCATCGCAACGCACTTTCTAAAAAAATCTTTTTGAACCGGATTCATATTTTTCATTAAAGCAAGCAAGTCTCGCAACAATTGCCCCTCAATTTTTGAATCATGCAAATCGAAATGCGTCGCAGTTCTGATTTTTTCGTACTCATGAATTGGGAGGTCAAGCACTTTGGCCGCTATCATCATTTTGATTTGCCTCAACTCGCCCCAATATCGATGTTCCGTGGCGCCTGATGTGGACAAACCACCGGAACGAAAGTATGCGATTGTTTCATCGCAATACGCATGGCGAAAACCGGCCAGATACAACTCCATTGCATATCCCCAGGTTGTTATCCGAAGGGATTCTGGAAAAGTGATTTTATCAAAGGTTCGACGCGCAAACATGGCTGCCTGATGACAGAATGGCATACCCAGATATATGCGATTTATATTGCCTCTATGAACGCCAATCGGGTTATCTTTTTCATCAATAGTAATCGAATTGCCAAAACAATAATCGGACTCGGATTGCGTCACCGCATCCATCATTGCTTCAATCCCATGGGGGGACAGATGGTCGTGTGCATTTAAAAAAACAACATATTCGCCACTGGAATGTCTTATGCCTTTATTCATCGCATTGTACACCCCAGTATCGGGTTCAGAAATCAGCTTGTCAATTCGACCATCCCTCCGGCAATTCGCCACCAAATCCTGCGTCCCATCAGTGGATGCGCCATCTATCACAATATGTTCAATAACGTCCCGCCCGTACGACTGCTGCAGCACAGACTGAAGCATTTTTTCAAAATGTGACAGATTTTGCTTTCTTCCGATGGGATCTTCGCCAAGTATATTCCGAGTAATCGTTACTACGGATACATGGCGTCGCGTGTGAATCGCCGAAATATCGAGGGGCGGAGATGGAGATGGAGATGGCGGTCTATTCAAAGCCACATCAACAATTTTTTTTTGCTTAAACGCCTCCATTGCGGTGTCATACTCGCTAACCACCTCGTCACTCAAGATGGACCTGTTCCAAACGAGCGTTTGATTGCTAATCCTATTCCAGATGTCATCATTCCTTCTAAAAACCGGATTGTCCTTCAATGCCTCAAAGGTGATGGCCATGGCATCAAAAACCGCAAGGCGCCTTCGGCACCGACTTGATGACAGAGACCCGGATGCAAATTTTCGATGCGTACACACAACACCATTCCAGTAGGACAATCTATTCGAAACTGAAATGCTTTGCCAATGAAACAGCATGTCATTATGAACCATTGTATCGCAAAACCGCACTTCTTCCCTATGCAACAGGTCGGTCAGGATAATACGATTCCATGGAAATCCGGTCAGTCCAAATGCAAGACGCTGGCGCTGCCACTGTGTTTTTGCAATGGGGCTCTTTCGAAAATTCTCCAAATCTGATGCATACATGCAATCAGATCTGCCGCTCTCTTCATAATGGACCCGATAGGGCAAAAATACCAGGTCATAGTCATGTGCCATGGCATCCAACACCGCCCGGGAGATTTCTGACAAGTCAAGAGTATCGTCAGCATCAAGGAAAAACGTATAGAGTCCTTTTATTTTGGGAATAGCGTGATTTCTGGCGCCTCCAGCACCCGTATTGAGTTGTGATATAACACAGAAATTGTCGTAACCGACCGCCAACCCATTTAGCAGATCAAAGGAGCCATCTGTCGAACCGTCATCCACAACGATAATCTCAAACGGAATCGACCGCGCCGTCAACATTTGTCTGATTGTTTCACTCAACATCAGTCCCGAATTGTAGCAGGGGATGACAATTGACAGCAATGGAAGCGTCGCGCCCAGCTGCCAGCGCAATGAGGTACACATCAAATCCTGTAGAGACGATGAGTCAAACGCGTCAATATGTGCCAGTGATTTGGTCAGCGCATTTTTGTCATGCAGATGATTTCGAGCATACTCCGGACTCTCAGTCATCCTTTTCCTGGCCAGGGCGATATTGAAATCCAGGGTTGTGCTAAACGGTATCGTCTGTCTCAAGCGCATATAAATAGTCAACGCTTCAGCATATTTTCCCATGCGCAATAGCTCATTCGCCTTCTGCAGTTCATTTCCTGCTCCAGCAGGAGCTGGCGTTGGAAGAGTCCAAAGAATCCCAGTAAATTCCCGTCGCGCCATGGCAAACACAGAAGACAACGCGGACCCGCTTTTTTCATTTGGAATGGCGCCAAGGGGCGAATTGGGAACAGCATTTACATGAAGAGTCACCGACCCATTGGAAATCCAGAATATCTTTCCACGAGGCTTTAATTTTCGTTCAGATACATCCGGCCAGGACGCCACAGGATGTCGAACTGTATCATAGGCAGGCGCTTTGCCAGCCACCCTAATATCAATAGTGTATTCACTGCAGTCACTTAAATGGCCATCAAACAGCACCACATGGGACATTCGTTCATAATGACAATATCTATCCCAAACGCTCACTTGCACTGCCGTGGTGCGCCACTCCTGTCCATTCCAAACAGACACCGTCACATCCAAAACCGGAGAAAACGGGCCAATCCATTGCGGCTGGATGATGCGCAAATAACAGCTACTTTGATTTGGTTCTGTGTATTCGACACGTCCTCTCAAGCGCAGGCCGCCAATATCCTCTGTTCCATCGTAAACCGTGTTCGCGACGCGAACCGAAGTGGACGGCAACCTCAGTTTACTAAAGTAACTGTCAAGACTTTCGGGCGACAGGTCCAACGTCCGCCACTTTTTCACAATTCGCTCCGCGTACATTTCGGCGCCGGGTAACCATGTATGGACGCCGCGATATTTTTTGTCCAGGTCGTCCATTCCTTCAAGGTCGATTTCCACTGTCGGAATATTTAAAGCATCGCAGATCTCTCTGTGAAGGGCGTATTGTTCAAAATATTCAGGTTTGCGCTTCTCCGGATGAGCCACAAAAAACACGATAATATAAATTTTAGCCTGCAATAGCGTTCTATAAACCCAGATCACTTCTTCACGGCTTGCATGGACACCGCGTTTGAGCTCCTCAACCAATGGTTCAAAAATACAGACACTCGCCCCATTGGCCACCAGCTCTGCGGTCATTACAATTCCGCCATCAGACACCCGATTGCCAGGATAGCAGTATTGGACAATTTCCGCGGCGCCCATCTCCTCCATGTATTTTCGCCTAAGAACCTCTGCGTACCCAACCACTTCCCCAGTGCCGTGATTTACCGTTTGCGCGCTGACTGATGCGCCCAAAATAGCGACACGGTGTCGTGCAGGTTCTATTGTATTATTTTTCTTCATTCCGTTCTCGCGCAAATATCACAAGTTTCCGAAACACACATACTGGTGGTGAAAAGGAATCAACACCTTACCGTGATAGTTGTGTTTCATCTGTTTTTACTGGGCAGCCACCTGCATGTTCAGCACACATGGTTGCAACCGAACGCTCCACCTCAAGCGGTTCGTGACGCGCAGTTGATACCGCACATGCTGCGAATGTACGTTTAAATTCATCTTTCGACTGTGTCATATTCACAAGCTTCCTGTGCAGCTTCTTTTTATCCAGATTGTCGAATGCCTCCAGCTGCCAGTTTCGAAAAACATGATGCAAATACTCATACTCATCAAAATCAATATCCAACAATGGAACAAGATAATGGCGCTTGATTGCATCCTGCTCACGTTTAAAACGCCAACTGCTCTTCGCCCCGGTCGACACACCACCAACACGAAAACTTGCCAGATGTTTATTAACATATACGGACTTTAACTGGCTCAAATACAAGTCAATGGCATACTTCCACATTGTAATGCGAAAAGATTCATCATAATCTACGATATTAAAACATTGTCTTTTGCACAGTAGCGTCTGATGGCAATAAGGTGCCCCCCAGAACATAGTATTCAAATCAGCAATTTGCTGTCCCACACGTTGACCAGTGCCATCTATGAACCATGCATCAGCGAAGGCGTAATCCGCAGCATCTTTTTGAATGGAAGCCACCAGTATCGACAACGCCTCAGGCATCAACAAATCATCGGAGTTAAGAAATAACACATATTCCCCCCAAGCCAGTTGTGCCCCCTTGTTCATTGCATTGTATATACCGGTATCCTGTTCGGATACCCAGTACTCAATGACGCCCTGTTCAGCCAAAACTCTCAAATATTCCACGGTACCGTCAGTTGAGGCACCGTCAACAATAATGTGTTCAATGCGATCTCGTCCGTATGTTTGAGCTGCCACAGACGCCAGCATCGCTTCAAAATGATCATTTCGGCCACCTTGTAAAACATTTTTGACAACTGTGACAATTGTCACCAAATCAGGTGCGCCAAAACCTGAGCGGTCGGCAAGCCGCCGCCCCCCTTCTTTTAGTTCAGAAATAACTACAAATTCGCTATTGAACACACCATCGAGATGGGACCAGGAAGTGAGCAACGACAGTACATCACGGTCCGTCGATGCTCTCTCCGCCAGAAATTCCCGCCACTTCAATTTGCTTTTCTGATTATCGTAAGGATGACACAGTATATCAGTTGCAGATGCAGAACCTTGTGATACACTCAACGCCTCTGGTGCTGAATTCTCACATTGATCCGCGTCATCAGCAGGGATCGTGTTGGCGCATGTCTGTGAGTGCTCTGGCTCGGCGCAGTGACTCGTCCAGTTCAGTAGCCGACGCCAGCAATACTGCATAAAATATGGTTGAACCCCCAAATGAAGGTTTCTGCGTTCAAGCCAATATTTCAGGTGATTAATCTCAGTCATTTTTTCTTCTGCAACGCGACTGAATTCGCTGACGGTTTCGTGCTCAGCCTTTCCGATGAGAGCTGCGGAGAGAACCCCTTCTCTGTCAACGATGCACACCTGTCTTGAAATCCCCAGCATAACCAGCGGCATGCTGTCATTAAATTCTGTGATATCGGGAAAGGTAATTCCAAACAGCAATAACCGAGACCGACGAAACACTTTATTGGCATAACCAGCGCCTATACGCCAAGGCATCGGGCGCTCACTCAACGCATGATACATCGCTTCTTTTCCAGAACTTCGCATCCACCGCACAACCTCACCAAACGGCGCCCCCTCGCTTTGCGGCGTCTGTCGCATCTGTTTGATATCACCGACCACGACGGCATCACTGCGAGTGACTTCGACGAGCCGAATCATTGTATCGTATGTCTGAGGCAAAACCACGTCGCCGGGATACAGGTAAGTGATGTAATCGCCAGTGGCGCGGTCAAGGCCGCACCTTTTCATATCGGCAGCTTCGGCATACTCAAAGGAGATACCTCCTCCAAAGGCATCCAGACGATGGCGCATTTCGACATCCAGGCGTTCATCCAACTGGTCTCCCAAAATAATCACTTCAATATCGGCCAACTGTTGTCTTTCAAGTGAAATCAAGGTGTGTTCCAGCTTTTGATGAAAAGAGCCGGCATCGCCATGAATGTATCCTGCAATAATGACTGAAAGTTTTACCGACATGATGAAATTTTCGCCTCAAAGACACCATAGCAGTTTGAGTGGATCTGAATCGGCAAAACCACACCGCTCGGACTGGATTCCAGTATCATGAAGCACTTCCCTGACTGGCGGTGTTGGCTTTGCGACCACTTCGATGCTGCACGTATGCACCTAAAAGTGCCCATGGGAGCACGATAAAGTTCCAAGGTTTATGAATATGTTTTAACCAGACGATGCCAAGTTTGTAGGATAAATGGGATTTTATCTTCAGTGCGTCCTCATAATCCGGATATGTCGTCAATGGTGGCATCTCAACTGGTAATTTCTTCTGATCCCGCCTATGGTGCCATGCCACCAGCCAGAGAATAACAGGTAGAAACAACAATTTCCAGACGGCCCGGCTACTGGACAAAATTTCGGCACCAAGGCAATATGGCAAGCTGTGTCTAATCTGACTTGCCGCGCTGTGCAACCAGGGACAATATACATTTTTCAGATGACGGTTTTCAGAGTAGTAACTTTCCACTTCTTCCTGGGCGGACAGCAGTTGCCCAAGAAGCAATTCATTTTCGGCGCCCAACTCAATATGCTTTCGTGCCTGACTCCCCAGTTTATCCTCCAACTGCGCAATTGACTCATTTCGCGCTGTTAGAATTTCTTCAGCGGTGCGCGCCTGCGTAATAATATCCTGCATCGCCCCCAATATTTTCATGGGTTCCATGCGCGCTGAAACGTCGTCTGGCAGCGCCATACTGGCTTCTTTTTGCAGTTCGCGGTAAAGTGTCAACTCCCGAGAAATGTCGATTTGAAGATTCGCGTAAAAATATTTTAGCACTTCAATAGTGGAAAGTGTCGACTGAATCCCCCGCTGCGCACTATCTTCCAAAGACACTGTTCCGAATTGCTGCGCCCCCCCCTTGTTCAAAAAATCATTCACACAGCTTAAAAACTGTTCTTTCAGATTGAGCACACCATTTGCTTCCACCAGCAAACACCGATTTCGGTGGATTCGGTAGAACGAAAGCAACACCCGGTTATACTCAAACCATCCATTCGCAGTATTATTGCTTTCAGCAGAATAAGGCCCCTGCGTTTCGCATGCTTTGTCGACATCAGTGGTTGTGGGAATCGGGCTATAGCAGGGGTGATCAAAAACAAAAATGAAATACAGGTCAGGCACCGACTTGAGCCAAAAATCGAGCAGGTGCACCATTTGGGGATCCGACCAGCACCACACCGCGTTTTCACCACGTTTCGCAAAAAACGCCTCAATCAGATGACACCAGTCGTTCCCAGGAGAAATCCCGGTCTCAATATTATTCGGGGCAGAAATTGATTCAGAAAAAACGGGAACATTCAGAGAACGGCAGATTGCCCCGGTGATCTCCTGGGGGGTGAGCGACTCTGATGGCGCCGCAGACGGAGACATCATACCCCAGGTCAACAACATCTGCTCAACCTGGCGAAATCCTGACGAGGGGTGCCCGACAACAACCGTTTTACTCATGAAATCAATATCTTTCTATCAAAAAAATCATGCTTTGACTCATGCCATTATTCACAAATCCAGTCAATTGACTACCCCATTTTGAAAGGCCGCAACAGCGCGCACCACATTAAATCAAAACACGAATAAACATGGGATTAGATACACATAATATCTTGAAAAATTTTCGTCGATATTACACACTGCCTCTCTTGAAATGCATGCGACATTTGTGTGAGACGGAATACACTACATCGCACATAACTATTCGGACGTGAGCCGTCAGAGGGAAAATCGCTTCGGGTCTGTCAGCACGCAGGTGCAGCAGAAAAAGTCACTTAACAACAGCACTCCAATCTGAATAATCCAACAAATTTGAGACAGTTGCGAGAAAAATGCTGAACCTGAGGAAAAAGAATGCACTCAACACTTCATTCAACTCTTAATAACATCATCCACATTGCCCCCCCCCTGCAATCTGGCACCTATTGTGGAAAACACTTAAAATATCCAGAACTAAGCGGCACACGAAAAGCCGAAGGCGGCCTGCGGCTTAATGGAAAATACAAGCAGAACCAACCGACACTGCCATTAATTTCGGTCATCACGGTTGTATATAACGACGCCGATTCGATTGCAAAGACCATTGAATCCGTCCTTGCGCAAACGTACACCAATGTCGAATACATCATCGTCGACGGCGGTTCGACCGATGGGACTATTGAAGTCATTCAGCAATACCAAGACAGTATCGACTATTTTGTCAGCGAGCCGGACACTGGTATCTACGACGCCATGAACAAAGGACTCTCCCTCGCACAGGGGGCGTATATTGGCCTGCTGAACAGCGCCGACTGGTATGAACCGAACGCGCTCGAAGTCATTGCGGAGAATGCACTGGAGGCGCCAGGATGCATCATTGCCGCCAGGCAACGAACACTTGACGAAAATTTTCGCGAGATAAATACCAGAGGTCTTCGATTTTCAGATGAACGGGCGTTCCTGAGAATGCCCGTCAGTCACCCAGGTACGTTTGTGCCATTTGAGGTCTATGAAGCGATCGGAAATTACCGCGGAGACAGGTTTTCAATAATCGCGGACTGGGATTTTTTTATTCGCTGCGTTGAGAAAAACATACTGTTCCACAGCGTAAACAGTGTCGTCGTCAATTATTGGAGAGTTGGTATTTCAGCAATGGGCGATTCTGCCGTTTATGATGAGCAGGTTCGCTTATTGCAATCCAGGTTTCCAACCCTTTCCCATTATAGTCTGTTGTTCATGCTGTCTTCACGTATGGACGAAAACACGGGGCGAGATATCCGCGGCACTATACAGCAATATCTAAACAAAGGCGTCATCATCCCCGAAAAAATAATGAGCGCCGTCTATCTTTATCGATTTAAAAATCAGTATCCGTCGTATGAACACTGGCTTGAAAGTTTTGGTAAAGCCTGCAGTGCAAGAAATGGCGAATTTGGCATGTTGGAGGAACGGGATGAACTCCAAATGCTAATTGAGCAGGGCAATCAGTTGCGTCTTCGCGAGCAGGAAATCTGGCTTTTAGGAGACAGAGGATGGGACGCACAGGACAACGCGTTCGTATTTTATTGCTGGCTGAAAGAACACCATCCAGAGATCAACGCCTGGTTTGTCATTACCCAGGAGTCCCCTGATTTTGAAAAAGTGCACCAAATAGACCCTGAGACCGTTGTTGAGTATAATAGCACTGAACACAAGCTGTATTATCTGTTTTCCAGGCATGTCATTTCCTCTCAGGGCGGGGACCATTGTCATCCGTTAAACTATGACTTGCTTAAAACCAGTTACACCGACGTATTTACAAGTCAATACACTTTTCTTCAGCATGGTGTGTTAAAGGACTACATTTCATACTTCCACAAAGGACAATTCTACAACTGTCTTTATGCGATTACGGGAGATATGGAGAAAAATCTGTTTGAACACAACTATCAGTACACCAGTTACGATCTGCTGTTATCTGAACTTTGCCGTTACGATATTCTTCACGATCACAAGCCGGACAACTCGGAAGAACACAAACCGTTTATTTTGTTTATGCCAACCTGGCGCAGTTGGATAAAAGACGAAGAGGGATTTTTAAATTCAGAATATTTCAAAATGCTGGACAAACTGCTGCAATCCCCGCGCCTGATCGAAATGATTGATGGTTCCGGCTATATTTTTAAATTTCTCATTCACCCCAATTTTGCCAAATACGCTCATTTATTAACCACAGGTTCAGATACCATCGAAATATTGAGCAGTGACACTGATATTGGGAAAATGATTCGCGAATGTTCTGTGATGATTACGGACTACTCGAGTTCGATTATGGACGCCGGCTACATGGGAAAACCCGTGATATATTTTCAGCCCGACTACGAAAAATTTCGTTCAGGTCATTATCTCGAAACAGCAGCGTTTTCTTACACTGATAATGGTCTGGGGCCAGTGACAACGGATACGGATGTATTGCTGGATAATCTATCGCATATTCTTGAAGCTGGCGCCCAAAGCGATGATATTTATATAAAGCGGTCTGACTATATATTCAAATATCGAGACGGTCGCGCCAGACAGCGGACATTCGATGGAATAAACCGATTTGGTGATGAAACTGCGCATATTGCTCAGTTTTACGAATCTGAAGAACTTATCCCAATGGGGCCGCTGAGTATATTCATAAAAAAAGGCATTCTGCATCTATTCCACTCCCCAGAGGAAAAAGATGGTATTCTGGCTGATGAGTTCTCAATTCGCTACACGCAATACGGCGGCAAAAAAAAGACACAGAAAGTCAATCTGGTTCGTTCTTCGTTGTATCTCAATACAAAACGAGGCGGTGTCTACGCGTTTTATACCCTTCTCCCGGAATTAACCACTGAGGTGGAATGTCTTGGGAATACGTACACCATCCCTCCAAACGCCTTGAGAGAAAACACGAAGCCTAAAAAAACGCTGACCGTCGCACAGCTTGGATTTACGATTCGTGGAGGGGCCGGCATTGCATCGGTTCGCCTTCATAACGGACTCAATCAAACCGGTGTTGAGAGTTACGTTTTTCAAAAGGAAAACCCGCGTATTGCGCCTTACCATATCCACACATTTGAAAATGACGCATCCGCGACTCTAAACGAGTGGACCAACGCCACAAATACGTATAAGGGAAACACATTCTTTTCGATGAGCATCCCCAATGAGCACGAATCTCTTGATTTTCTCTTTAACTTTGACGTTGTCAATCTGCACTGGACTGCCAAGTGTCTATCCGCAGAAAACATTGCCTACCTAAGCCATGGTGACAAACCTGTGGTGTGGACAATTCACGACATTAACGCTATCTCCGGCGGCTGCCATTATTTTCATGGGTGTACGCAATGGAAAACCGACTGCATGGATTGCCCCCAGCTCAAAGATCATTTTGACAACTATCCCGCCCAGCTGCTGGCAGCCAAGAAAAAGTATTTCAACACCAAAAATATGACAATAGTGGTCCTCAACCGTCATTTTAAACGACTGGTGGAGCAAAGTCCGATCTTTAAGGATTCCCGGATAGAGATCATTCCCAACAGCATTGATACAGAAAAATTTCGTCCGTTAGATGTTAATGTTTTTTATCGGCGGCTGAAACTTGAACGGGAAAAGCGCTACATTCTATATGTGGCCGCCTACGCAAGCACCATTAAGGGCTACAGCGAATTCGAGGAAACCATTCGGCTCCTAAGCCAAAAGGAATGCGCAGAGAATACAGAAATTCTACTTGCAGGCGACTTGCCGCCCAATCGAAATATTGAACTGCCGTATGTTGATCTGGGAAAAGTGTCTGAGCAGGTTCTTATTGAGCTATACAACATTGCCGAACTGACAGTTGTTTCCTCCATTGAGGATAATCATCCCAATGTTATACTCGAATCCATTTCCTGTGGCACACCTGTGGTAGGTTTTAAGGTCGGCGGATTGCCGGATATTGTCACGGATGGCGAAACCGGTTACAGCGTTGAGATTGGTGACTGTGCGGCGCTTGCAGACAGAATTGAAAAGGTTTTGACCGGCCCAGACATGTCCGAAAATTGCAGAAACTATGCAGAGAAAAATCTGAAGCTCAGCGTTCAGGCAGAGCGATACAAAAAACTCTACCAGGAGCTGTGCCAAAAGCCTCGCTTCACTTCCCCCATTCGGAAAAAAATTCCATATGTATTTCCCGAAACAGCGGTTTCATGGGCGAAGATGAACGAACAGGCACTGCTATGGAATTTCAAACGAAACGCATCAAAGGCAAATGTTGATTTGACCGCTTTTTCGTCACGGGTTGGCGTGCCGGTGCCAACGCGATTCAACAATGCCTGTTTTAAAGCTGGATGGTCATTTGGCGAACAGTGGGGGCGTTGGACATCAAGTGGTACCGCAGTTCTGAAACTCAAGCTTCAGGACTTTAGAGAAGGTCCGCTGACAGCAACGTTTTCCATAAAATACAGCCGCGTTAAACAGGTTCGACAAAATGTCAACGTCCATGTGAACGGGGGTCTTACCCCTTTTGCATACAATGGCACGCGTCTCATATTTCCCGTAACTCCAACGTCAGAAAAAGAAGTGGAGATTAAGTTCCATATCAAAGGGGTTCTGTCGCCCTATGAGCTGGGCACGACTGGCGACAAGCGACAATTGGGACTGGGTATTGACTGGTTCAAAATCGATAGTGAACAGTTCGTTTCCGCCGGAGAGCGTGTCCGAAAAGAGCTGGAGTACCGTGTTGGACGCTCAATCGTCCGCTCATTCAAAAGCATCGTGGGAATACTTTTCCTTCCATGGATCATCTGGATGCAGGTTGCATTATATCGACAGGATCGAAATTCAAATGACTGGCATAGGATACCACAGATTAAGGACTACTCAGATGCCAATGAAATCCGTCGTCACGCCAGACATTTGTCATACCGTCTCGGACGACTTTCAGTCGATGCATGGCGTCATAAGTGGAAGCTGACGATATTGCCATTTCAGATGGTGCGAGAATTATTCAAATAATCAAAAAGGTATTTACGACGTTTGAATTAAATACCTTTTAAATTATAGTTCAGGCTGAACATGGGGGATGATTAGGCAATGGTTTTCCCGTATCTTTGGTACGATGGCGAAAAGTACGTTGTAGGGAAATCGACCATTCAATCAAAAAGGAACGTCATGCATATCTGTTTTTTTGGCGCATCTGTCACCAAGCAGGACAAAGATCATCAGACCCGAACCCTAATTACTGGTTATGTGACCCAGTTGGAAAAAATGTTGTCCGAGCAACAGGAGGGATACACCGTTTCGAGGCTTGCGTCCGGGTCCAATTACATTGGTGATGCCGGCATCACTTATATCCACAAAGTTGTAGAAAAAAAACCGGACATTTGTGTTCTGGACTGGTCCACCTCTGGCAATACGGAATGCTCAGACGAGACCATTTCATTTTTATACAGTGAACTTTTAAGCAACCGAATCTGGCCAATAACAGTTGTGTTTCCGCGCAGAGACAGAAACCAAAGTGAAACCGAAATCGCCATCAAACAGCGTCAATTCTGTTCGACCCACAATCTGCCGTTTCTGGATTTAACACCTCGATTCGAGAAGGCCACTCTTGAACAATACGTGCGGGATACCGTACACACAACCGAGGAAGGGGCAATCAAGTATGCGGAGTACCTCTTGCCGGAAATTATCTCGTCGTCGGCCAATGACCAATTGTTCGACCAATTCAAAACACAAAAGCGCGTGTTTCATGTTTCGGAATTTCCAATAGAGCTTCCCCATAACACACCTGTCGATGCCATTTCGATTTCAGTAAAAAAACCGTTTTGGAGAAAATTGCCTCGAAACGCAAAAATAAAAATATTGATGGACGTAAAAATTGGCCCATTTAGCGGATTTGTTGAAGTGAGAAAAAAAGCCGGCTCAAGCGATACTGCACAGCTATTGCAAACGAAGGCCATATATGACCGCTGGTGCTACTACGATCGGGACTGCCTAAAAGCGCTGACCGACTGGATCGAATTTCCGGTGGGTAAAGTCCTGATTGAACAGATTCAAAAGCAACCTGATTTCATCCAGCACGAAGACAAATGTAATTATAAGGCACGCGAAAAACAGCTCATTCCGAAGGGGAGTCTCTACACCATCACCAATGTGCCCAATCTAAGAGTGGAATACCAGCTCAACAAGTCATTGTTTGACTGATACCTGCCACTGCAAAAAAAGTGCAATTACCGACACCTTGGATATAGTTGGAGAAAACATTATGAACAAATCAATTTTGGTTACGGGGGGAGCGGGATACATTGGCTCCCATGTTTGCAAAGCCCTGGCAGATAAAGGTTACCGGCCCATAACATTCGACAATCTATCAAAAGGGCATGAGTGGGCGGTACAATGGGGGCCCCTCGTAAAAGGCGATATTCACAATACTGATGTTTTAATGTCGGCATTCCAAGAATATCAGCCAGTGTCGGTCATGCATTTCGCGGCCAGCATCGAGGTTGGCGAATCTGTCGCAGATCCGGCATCGTACTATTACAACAATGTGAGCGGTTCGCTGAATCTCGTGCGTTGCATGCTGGCGGCAGGCATTGACAAACTAGTCTTCTCAAGCACAGCTGCCACTTATGGTATTCCCCAGTCAAAATATATTGACGAAACCCACCCTCAACAGCCAATAAACCCCTATGGCATGTCAAAGTTAATGGTTGAGAGGATTATCACTGATTGCGGCCACGCAAATGGACTGCAGCATATTTTTCTTCGGTATTTTAACGCCTGCGGCGCGGACGCCGAAAACACAATAGGAGAAAGTCATTCTCCGGAGAGTCATTTGATTCCGATTATCATGCAGGCAGCCGGGGGACAAAGAGACAAGCTGTTTATCTTTGGCGATGATTACGGCACCCCTGACGGCACCTGTTTACGGGATTATATTCATGTGACGGATCTCGCAAGTGCACATATTCTGGCGCTTGAGGCGCTATTAAACGGCGCTGGTTCCAATGTCTTCAATCTTGGAAATGGCAAGGGATATTCGGTGCTGGAAATTCTCAATGCAGCGGAAGCCGTTACCGGTAAAAAAATCCCCAGAGAAATTCACGACAGACGCGAGGGAGATCCTCCCATTCTCGTTGCGTCATCGGAAAAGGCAAAGAAGACACTGGGGTGGAAACCCAAAAAAAATCTCGAAGATATTTTATCCAGTGCCTGGCGCTGGCATTGCAAACAAAATGGTATTACACAGCAATAAATGAAAGAATTTTTTTATTGCAGGATGCTTTGGTTTTTGATCGTATGCGCCAGCTGCTCCGCATCTCATAATAAAACAGATGCGACTGCACCCAACCCAGGCTTTCACAATTCAGCAAATAATCCGATAGCAATTACCCGTGACGCAGATAAAAACGAGGTCAATGGGTCATCAGCATCAGCAGACCCTTTTTCGGACGGTGCAAGCCAGATAGTTGATGGCATTTCGTATACAAAGCGCCAGTATGATCCGGACAATGACGCGTTTGTGAACGAAATCGACATTCACCTGTTGGAGATTGCAGACGGTGTATCATTCGATGTGACTCGAAGTGAAGACAGAATGCAGACCACCTCAGAATTTGCACAGGCATATGGCTGCATCGCCGCCGTAAACGGTGGGAATTTCTGGAATCTTGAAAATGCGGGTGACAAATATTGTGATGCCAAAGGTCATGTCTGGGGAGGTTCAAGCAGACAAAGCGAATATCATAAGGGAATAGAGTGGCAACCGCTTTCCCGCGATAGCCATAACCCAATTAATTCCCGTTATTACTTTGCCACGCACGGCGGAAAGCCATTTTTTGAGATGGACGAGGATTTCACCGTCGATACCGACCCCGATGCGCCAGACCTGGTACTGGGCGGCATCTGGTACCCGGTTGTCATCGACGGCGAACAGGCATACAGTCATGAGTTTGGGATTAAAAAAGATATGCATGTAAACATCGCGGCCCAACGGACCATTATCGCAGAAACATATCATCAAACGGTTCTGCTTATTGTAGCGACATCAAAATTCGGTCGAGACCAATGCCTGACACGGGAACAAATGAGCTATTACATGGCCAATGTACTCATGGATGGACAGGAAGCGAACAAGGGCGTTAAAAATGCAATTGAGTTGGATGGCGGCGGCTCATCAACAATGTATATTCAAGACCGCGGCGTGGTGACGCCTCTCTATGATCCCCCATCAAAGACCTCCCCGGGAGGAGAGCGCATAGTGGCAAATCATATAGGGGTCGGCTGTACTCGAACTGGTCGTGCCCAAAAATTCGTTTCCCCTTTTAAAACTGTATTGTGTACACCTGCGGGTGAATAGTGTTGGCGCTGTACTGGATATGTCTGCGCCCAACAATCGCCCAATGTCATTTTTGATGCTCCCCTGGGCAAACGCCAGTTAAAAATTTTAATCGGCACTTGCACCGTTCATTCCAAAAGGGCTATTAAAGCGCGTGTTATATAATTTTGGACGCAAGTGATTTTTGGGAGAAGAAAATGAAAAAAATCTGTTTCATTGGCAATTGTCAAATGCTGAGCCTGTGCATTTTTTTTGAAGAGCTTCTGGACAAATCCAAATACTCTGTTCAATGGTTGTGCCACCACGTGTCGTTTCATCAGCATTTGGGACCATGGTGCAGACGTCCGGATGACCCAACAACGTTTCGATGTCGCGTTATATTGGATGAAGAACAGGCACGCGAGGCGCTTTTAAATTGTGACATACTTGTATATCAATCCCTTTCAGTCAAAGCCTCGCCTGTATTCTCCCCATATCTGGACAACGACGGCATTTTGAATTTGCACTGCACGAAAGTATCATTTCCCAGTATTCACTTCAAACTGGACGAAGTTGAACATAACTACAACTACATGAAGGAAAAAGAACAGCTTCACAACATCTCAGTGCCTCTCGCTGATTATCTGCTTGAAAATTACCAAACCAGGTATTTGCTATTAAGAGAGCAGCACCCAACCACACTTTTTTTCAAGTATCTGATTGAACAGGTTGTTAAACAGGCAGAACTTGAAATGGATTTGGCCAAGCTCAATGACAAAAAATATGACCATGTAAACTATTTGGGCCTGCCGGGGGCAATCCTTTACGCACCGCCACCGGTAAGTACGCAGAGCACAGCAACCCCGAAGCATCCTGCAGTTAGTCCGGTTGCACCCGGAAACGTGATAGCCAAACCACAGCTTTCAAAACAGCAACAGCGTCTCTTAAAAATATATTTTAGATTGTTTGGGCGTCGCCTTTCGAAAAAGCAGCGACAGCTGCTCAGAAACAGACCTCGAGCCTGTCTGAAGAGTTCTAAAAAAATCATGGATCGTGTTTTTTTCTTCATTCTGAAGCTGATGGAGCCAAAAGTTTCCTGACATCTCCTAAATTTGACCGCCATCCATAATGGTCCAACCATGATCGGCTATCAGTCTGGCTCTGGCGTCTGCCGGGGCGCCTTCATGATAGGTGCTGTTCCCTCCCGAAAAAATCACATCATCCTGCACAACCTGACTTTCCCATGCGATGAGCAGTTTATCGTAGTTCTCGCTGGACAATGTCAGATTGTAAAACATATCCGCCATGGAAGTGACCTTCGAAATATCCCATAATGCAACGTCCGGATTAAGTTCGGATAAATCGAACCATACCAGCAGCCACCAGGGCTTGCACGAAAACAATCCATCCAGCACAGCAACCCTTGACGTGTTCCAGTTTGAAATATCCTGACGAAAAAAAGGTGCGCACTGAAACATGTAGCTCATATCAGCCACATTGGATGTATCCCAACTGGAAATGTCCTGGTTAAAGGCAGATAGCATCGGTAGATATCCACACCCGGATTCACCACAGTCACCGTCATCCATTCCATTAAAGCCCGCGAACATATGGCTCATATTGGTTACGCTGGATGTGTTCCATGTGGAGATGTCCTGGTTGAACAGAATCGCCCCATAAAACATGTAACTCATGTCGGTCACCCTGGAAGTATCCCAGCTGGAGATGTCCTGATTGAAAACATTGATTTGGGGCCGATGCTGGTAATATTCGTCCCGCCAATCGAGTATCCCTTCAAACATATGGCTCATATCCGTTACATTGGCGGTATTCCACGACGACAAATCACCGTCAAAAGATGTTGCGCCTTCAAACATGTGGCTCATGTCCGTTACATTGGCGGTATTCCACGATGACAAATCACCGGTGAAAGATGTCGCACCGTCAAACATGTGGCTCATGTCCGTTACATTGGCGGTATTCCACGATGACAAATCACCGTCAAAAGATGTTGCGCCTTCAAACATATGACTCATATCGGTGATCCCTGACATGTCCCAACTGTTGACCGATGGAAACCACACCAATTTTGAACACCCTTTAAACGCACCCTGAAGGCTGGTTGTATCAGAAAGTTCTGGCATATCCGTTGCCGTCACTCGAAGATCCAAACAGCCGGCAAACTGTTCTGAGGTGTTCCCCAATGAGAGCGTTCCCCATTGTTTAATCTCTCTAATTCGATGACTGTTTTGAGTACCCACCAGCGACGCTGAAGTGACTGTATTACCGGCAAATGCCCAGCCCTTGATGGTACCGTTGATGACCACCTCATATTGGCCGGCACTGTATTGATGCGTTTTCGCTTCATCATCCCAGCCAGTAACAGTGTCTACGGTTCCATCGCCCCAGCTAACCGTAAAATCGTATTCTCCCGATGGAACAAGCGGAAGCGTAACCGATTCCGCCGAAGACACCTTCCAAAGAGAAATAAACGACCGGTCATCCTTATAAGTTTCGCAACGATACCCCGACCAGCCACTGTCGCATTGCCAATCTGTGCAGATGCCGGGAGTGGTCCAACCGGCATTGGGGATAAGATAAATGCGTGTATCTTCAATCACCGCAGTGGAGTGAATCGGTGCGGCAGGATCGGCGACGCATGGTACCAGTTTCGAAGTAATGCACCCACCGTCATATACGTATTCCGGTTTGCACTCGCATGTATACCCGCTGTCAGTATTGACGCAAATCTGTGTAAAATCACATTCACTGCCATTGGCCAAACAGTAATCCGTCATTGTTCCCGTGTCCGCTCCCGTGTCCGATGTTTCGGCGCCAGTGTCCGATGATGCGCCTGTATCGATGGTGTTCCCTGTGTTGCTATCGGCGGCGGATAATGTCTCCGTACCACTCATTGATGACGTGTCTGGGTCGATGGCGGATGAGGTAGCCGTGTCAGCGCCTGGTTTGAGTGATGTATCAAATTCTGTTGTTGAATCTGTGACAGCGTTGCAGGCCGGAATAAATATGAAGAGCATAGAAAGGATAAGCGTATTAAATTTCATGGTGCCTCCATTATGGTTAAGTAACAGCAAGTATAGTCTGATCAGACCAGCATCGCAATGGCAATAAATCGGATGCAATAAAAAATGATTGCAACAAAATTACCATGGCGTAAAATTGAATCAGGCTTCTGATTTTTTTATTGTGAAAATTGTTTCAATGTCGCCTCATCAGGCCGCATTTGAAATTCAATTAACATTATTGTAATAACCAACGGAGTTAATTATGAAAACACTACTTTTTGCTTGCGTCTTTGTTTTTTTGGGACTGACAGCGTGTGACGATCCCACCGAAACAGAGGATAACCTTTACCCACCCAATGGCACTGACAGAGATACCGCTCCCGTCGGCACTGACGACAGCAGCACCACACAACCCATCGGCACAGACGACACCAACACAACTGCCACAGTCGGCACAGACGACAGCAACACAACTGCCACAGTCGGCACAGTCGACAGCAACACAACACAACCCGTCGCCACAGACGACAGCGACACCACCGCGCCAGTGGGGACAGATACACCGCCAGTGGACACAGACAGTGCGACTGTTGATACGGATACGACCCCGCCAGCGCCGACCCAGCATGCCAATTGCCCGGTGTACGTGTCCAAGAGCGGATCAGATGACAACAGCGGCGCAAGCTGGTCCGAGCCTTTGTTGACGCCGCACACCGCAATGGCGAAGGCAAAAGAATACGTCGCTGACAGTGATGGCAGCACCTATTGTGAAATATGGATTGCCAAAGGCACTTACACCCCGGGTCCGGCAAACTCTACCAATCAGACATTGTTTATCCCGTTGGAATCCCATGTTCATATGATGGGGGGCTTCGCAGGTGACGAAACCCATCCGCTCCAGCGCAACATCTCTTTAAATGAAACAATATTGAGCCCTGACCTGTTTGGAGACGATGAGGGCGATATGGCCAATGGGTTTGAAAACCGGGAAGAAAACAGCTTCAGAATTCTTTCAACACCTGAAGGTGAAGCGATTAATGATGCGATCATTGATGGATTTGTGTTGGAGGGGCATCAAACTTCTCCCAAAGCGCAATCGTCAGCGATTATAATCGGGAATAGCAGTGTCAGGTTTGTCAACTGCGCTTTCAGATCGAATATTGGCAGGATGATACATGTTTCAAACTCGAACCTGATCATTGAAAACGGTCTGTTCGCTGGGAATGACTACTCTGATACGACCCTGCTCCATATCAGTTCTGGCAGTGTAACGCTGACCAACACCAGTTTTATTGAGAATCGCGGAACATCGGCAGCTCAAATTTATAGCACCGACGATGCGATTACCACCATTCAAAACTGCCGGTTTCTGTACAACCAATTTGATGAAGACAGCACTTTGCTGGCAACCCCCGGATATCCATGGTCTGGGGAAAAATTTTATATCTCGTCCTCTTTGTTTGCCAACAACAGCATGCGTATTGTTTCAGCAACTGGCTACACCGGGGTTTTCCACATATATAACTCAGTTTTCCGCGATACTGATCACATTCTGATAGTGATGCCAGACCAGCCGTTCGTCAATAATACCGTTTATTCTTCAGACGCCAAAGTTGCGCTGACCGCTGACATAAAAAACAGCATTGTCGTTGCAGACAAAGAGGTTATCCTTGGCGTGGGTGGCGACGCCTCGGTCGAGTACTCCTTTATCCAGGGCGGTTGTTTTCAATCTGACGCCAAAGAATGTCTGGAAGGCACGTTGGGCCACGACGTGACGCATACAGTGGAATTTACCGATACTGAAAATGGCGACCTCTCAGTGTTACCCACCTCCTCCACCATCGATGCCGGAAACGCCAGCCTTCTTCCAGACGACATTTCCCTTGATTTTGCCGGACAGGCCCGCATCAGCGGCACCACCATCGACATGGGTGCATACGAATATCCTGTAACGCCCTGATAAAATCTACACCTGCCCGTCGTCAAAGATTTCGCCATCGCATGTTCGTGAATGGAATGCTAACGAATTTAGGTCATTGGGATAATGAGTGTTCCTGTAACAACAGGATCATAGAAAAAGTGGGAATCAATTCGTATGATTGCGAATTTTGAACAGGCAAGCGCCTTTCTCCATCTTTCGATAAATCAATTCATATTCCAGACCGAGTTTATCTAAATCTGACTGCCATAATTCTGCAATTTCCTTTTCATCGGTACGCCTGTAGTCGTCGAGCACCAGATCAATTCCAGCGCCTGAAAATTCGTTCAAAACAACGGGCAAGGCGGGATAGCGAGCATGTTTTCCAGTCCCTCCCGGGGGCCCATCAACCAGCATCAGAATCTTCAAATCATTTGTAGCAAACTGCTTTTTCAATTCACTCAGTTTTTCCAGACAACTGTAATATTGATATTCGTTTCCAGTTGACGCACGATAAGGCTGCAACGGCACAAGCTCCAATTGCACCTGATTGCGGACGCCAAGCTGTTCAAGAATTCTAGCTGTTTTATCATGATACCGCTCAAGATGTTCAAACGCAACCTGCACACTCGCACGCTTCAGCAACCCCTTTTCCATTGCCACCTGGCGCGTCTCCGCCATCAATGCTGTTGAGGTGCCCGAACCAAACTCAAGAATCAAATCATAATCATTGTGCGCAACCAACTCCATTACCCAGAGCGCAATATCGGGGCTCACCGGCCACACATGCATATCAGGAAGAAAACGACCCTCTTTAAGGAAATACTGAATTCCCATGTACGACTCAAGCTGCTGCAACAGTGTCTCGGTTTGAGCCCGATTACTATCCAGAATCAATGTGCGCATTTTGGACAATTCACTGCCGAGTTGCATGGCGAGTGAAATCAACTTCATTTCGAGATGAGTATACCCGCCAACGACCGAACGCACATCTGGTTGTTCCATGGCAACCGCGTCTATACGGCCAGACTGTGCATTGGCAATTTTTTCATTCATCTGAAAGAGAACATCAACCGCTTCTTTTTGTTCTAAAACTGTCTTTTCGAGCGCTTGCAGATTGGGCGCCAATGCCCTGAATTCAGCATGTAGCCGTTCCTTCTCATCAACGAGCGTTTCAATTCTTTTTTCAAGTCTACTTGCGTACCGACTGTAGTCCCGGACATAAACCCCATGCCCCAACCCAGGGTGCCGTTCAGCGGAACATCCGACACACATAAACCCCTTATCATTCATCAGCTGACCAACCTTTACTCTGGACAACTCCGTCAGTGAAGGCACCCTTTCATCCAGCACAACACGTAGTATCACCACATCCAGCTGTTCCAATTCCGACTCTGATTCGGACATGAGCTCAATGCCTGGCAGGCAGTCCACCACAAGCCAGTTGGTGCCGTTGCAATGCTCTTTCATTAGCGATGCAACAGTTATAGCCTCAACTTCCGATTCAAATCGGAGTTGGATGTTGGGCCACAATCCCTTCAACCGTTTAGGCTCTATGAGGGCACTTTCAGAACTGTTGGCCACATTGAAAAATCGCGCTTTCCCCGCTACAGGGGCCACAGTCGCCTGCATAAAAACCCGATTCTCGGCACTCCCAACAGTGCGCTCCAGGTGTTGTAGCCGCGACACTTCTGCATCGATAAAAAGCATCGGTACATCATCATATTTATTCAACACCCTGTACCAAGGCTCGGACCCGTTCCCCGCGCCCACAACGACTGCTGCTTTAATCGGGAATAGTTGCTCTATCCAACCCAAACCATCCACCGGGAATTCATAATACATAGTCAATCCGTTCCTCGCAATTTTACGTTCGCCTTACGATTGCGGCGGTATCCCATGTACGCGCCCAGCAGAGCAAAAGGCATTAGGATGAAATTCCACGGTTTGTGTATATGTTTCAGCCAGGCCTCTCCAAGCTTAAAAGAAAGATGACACTCAATTTTTTCCTTGGCTTCTTCGTAGTCGTCATAAGCCGCTATCGGTGGCAATGCCAGCTGCCGACTTTTTTCTCTATGGCGTCTCGCCACAAACCACAGAGTGATAGGCAAAAACAGCAGCTTCCATACACTGCGCGCATGTCTGATCATGGTCGCGCCGATAACATAAGGCAGGTCTTCCTGAAGTCGCTTTGCAGCGCCCTCGGGATGCCTGAGACGGTGACGAGTGATAACCTGATTCAGCTGTCGGCGGATTTGCTTCAGATGCGTATTGGCGATGCGCTCCGATTTTTCGAGATTGCCAGCAAGGGATTGATACTTCTGTTTTTCAGCCAAATTGGCCTCAAGGTGTTCCTGCGTTTCGAACAACTGCGTCATCAGCAGCTGATAATCTTTTATTGCCTGCTCCTCTCGATGCTCGGTCACCTCCCTGTATTTTTCGAGAGATTCCAGCTGGGAGTTCAGCTGCTTTGCCTGCACCATCAGTTGATGCTTATCGCGCAATAAATCGCCAAGGCCCCGCCATGCTTTTAATATATCGACCTTTGAAAAATAAGATGTCCCCTGACCTGGCAATGTGGCAACTGCCTGAAGTTCCTCATACAATTCGATGTCCGCGGGAGACTGTTTCGCCATCGCATCAGCAAGCAAATTCATCAGTGGATTGGCGCTAATAACATTGGGAGAAAAAGACGTCTGCCTCGCCAGCAAATCGCCAGGCATTTGCTGAGCTATTTCAGGCGCGCCAGTCTGTTCCAAACTCATCAGAGCATCGTCAGGAGACTCTGACGATTTTGATGGCTCATGAGATTGATTGAAGTCACCAGTCAACTGCCCCACCGCAGAAGTTGTGGACAAATCATCGGACGATAGTCCTAGAAGCCCCTTTACTTCGTCCAGCCTGGACTTGTCGCCATTTGCAGCACATTCTGAATGAATCAGCAAACATCTATCCATATTGCGATGATAAAACCGAAGCAACGCTTCGTTATAGCGCCGCCAGCTGCCTGTGGATTTTCCCACCAGCTCATCGTCGTCCCAATTGCTTGCATCACTGCTAAACAGTTCGGGCAATACATTGGTCGGATGATTATAAACCAGCACAAACATTAGATCGGGAATTGCATTCGCCCAGAAATCCAGTAAGTGGATGGCCGCCGGATCGGCCCACCCCCAAAGCGGCTGATCAAGATTGCCACGGACCAAATCCATCACAAGCCCATGCCATACTGGTGCAATATCGATCTGTTTCACCGGCCCACGTAAATCACTTTGGTTTCGGGCTACCGGAAAAAAACCATGCGCTTTGCACAGCGTGTGATCAATCTCTACAGCTGTCAGTTTTTCATGCAGTGCCGGCAATGCGGCACTCATACCAAAGTGCTGCAGCATTGATTCCACCCGCTCGTAGCCGGAATTGGGGTGCCCAACTATAATTATTTTGTTCATAAAATTCCAATTTCTTTTTTTCTTTTTCTTCTTAATGATAACTAAACGAAACTTTTATTTAGTTCGAAAATACATGCCATTTTTAAGCGAACGAGTCAACACGGACGAAAAATCAACCATGGGGCAATCTGAAAAAGCGAGCATTTGAATATCCATCCCGCTAAGATGCCATAAAAATGTTTTCTCGTGCGTTTCAATGCGGGTTTCAGATTCTGTTTAACTCTCTCCTCCAGCTTTCCCCACAGCGCTTCAAGATATGTAAAAGACTTTCGATTGTCCGTCTGGCACTCCACGGACATGTATTTTCTCAGTTCCCGGTTTGAAAGTGCCGTCAACACCGATTTCGCAAAGCGTTCCAGTACCGTCATGCAATACAGACGTGCATGGTCGTTTTTCATAAATGCGAATTCCTTTTTGATTCGTTGTAAAAATGAAGATTTCAATCTGACTATGTATGTCGAGAAGTCATGGCAAAAATCTTTGTGGGATATATTGCCGATCCGGGGGAATCAAGTGAAGAAATTCCCAGCCGCAGGAAAAGCGGCGTTGATAATGTGGTCTGGCACCTCGGGTGCGACAGAATCTGGGGCTTGACATCATGGATGAGAACTTCTTTCGTTATGTTAATGCAGACGCATGTTGCGAAAGTTTGTTTTTCGATTGCACGGGGTTGTGCTTTTATTGACGAGTATGAAACCAAGACGTTTTCCCTCGCTATGGAAAAATGCTGGTGAACCCCAAATATTGCTTCATTAAACAGTATGGTAACACAGATGTCTTCAAGTTCGATCCCTGATTCCAGCAGACAATTGAATGACAGCCATGCCCATCCCCACAGCTGGAAAATCCAATGAAGGGTGCTCAAACGAAAAGTATGTTTCCCGGAAATTTGCTTGTATTTTTAAGCGGATATATAAACAGAATTAAAATTCAATTTTTCCTTCCCGCTGCTTCTTGAAAGTCTTTCCCAGCCTATTGCATCATCTGAAGCAAGTCCGCGAGGCGTATGTACTGCTTGCCTACAATTTCATGACAATCCGACAAAAAAGCGGCTTTCGACATTCCGACACAACAAAAATCGCATTAAAATAAGCAACTTACGACGAACATCTTTCGATTGTGTCTTTTTTAGGTGAATGGCTCGACAGCGCAAAAAACGTGGGCTATATAAAAATTACGCATTGTAAATTGAAACTTATGGAGGCAAGCCAATGGACGCTCAGTTGCGTGGCTGTATCACAGTTCAGAAAAAAGAATACAAAACCAGTGATATCGATATTCGGACAACGACTAAGATTATCATCGTTGGCCATCCGGACAGCGGATATCAGCATGTAGAATCCACGTTGATAACCAATGGCATGCGCCCAGCGCAACCTTCCATGCGAGACGGGTTGTCGGCGCAACTGGTCACCACTCAAATTTGCAGCGCCCATGGCGTAAACATAGATGCAGACAGCCTTAACATAACCGATTGGCAGGAGATCAAACAACTGGACGTAAGCCCGGTTTGGTACGCATTGGTTCTCGATTTGCTTAGAGGAAATCTGAACCATTCGCTCTGGGGATGGGCCGACCCGATGGCGATACACCTTCTCGACTTTTGGAAGGAGGTTTTCCCTGACGCAACGTTTGTCCTCGTCTACAACCATCCTCAAACAGCTATCACCCATGGCGCGAACGCCGAAGCTGCCAGCGTCAAAGTGAACGATAATGCACCGTCGCCCGAGCAATCCATTCAAGGATGGCTCGCATACAACGCAGCCCTGCTGCATTTTTATCACAGAAACCAAAACCGATGCCTTCTAGTGCATGCCGATTGCACCGATAATAGAAACGGAGATATTTCCAGCCTGGCAAACGGGACATTATCCAGACTGAAATTCAGCGATAAAACAAACAGAGAACCCCTTGATGCATTGAAAAGAAAAGAAGTGGACGACAATCTCAATTGCGACACTAAGGCCACAACAACAAGCACAAATGGGCAGAAAGCAAAAAAAAACACTTTTGAACCGACTAGCCTTTTCAGATTCTCAAAAGAAATATCCTTGATACAAAATGAGGGGTATGGCACCACCGACAACCTTCTCGAACAGTATCTTGCCAACGCCATTTTAAAACACTTTCCGGACGCCTCAGACATGTATGAGGAGCTTCAAGCTATCGCAAGTACAGAGTCGACAGAAAAAAATGTGGCCGAAATAGGTGCAAACGTCGCATGGCATGCACTGCAAGACATATTGGCCGCCAATAATAAACTGATTCACGAGAAGTCCACTATTCAGCACCAGTTTGGCAGTCTGCGAAATGAATTCCAACATGCGCAGGAGCAGCTCAAGCATTTACAGTCTATAGACGAACTGGCCGGTAAACAGAGCAAACAGCTGGAAAAGGCAGAGTTCCAGCTCAAAAAGTTGCAACAGCAAATTGAGCAAAAAGAAATCCAGTTAAGTTTTGAGAAAAGAGAAAAAGAAAGAACGGAGCAGGAACTCAGTCAGGAAAATCATCTTGTTATTAAACAGCTGTTCACTGTTCAGGAGGCGCTGGAGAAAACTATCTTCGAATTTCGATCATTGGAAAAGCAACTGCAGGAAAGCAGAGCGATACTCTCAAATCGCGAGACCGAACTGGCAAAGTATAAAAAAGAATCGTTACAGTCACAGCAGGACATCCTTCAGTTATCAAAACGTGAGAAAGAGCTTGCTGAAAAATATAAAAATGAACTGACCCTCGCACAGCAGGAAATCCTTGAGCGCGATAGGGAAATACACTTACTCCGAGCCAACCAGAAACCCGTTTTTCTTGGTGCAAAACAACGACAGCAAAATGAACTGATATACCAAATCGGATACACAATTGTGCAACTTGGCCAATCATTCTTTAAATGGAAGCTCCTCTTCTACCCTCTGTTTATTCGAAAATTCCTAAAACAGTATATTTGTGAAACGGATCAGACAGCAATGTGGCTTCCGCCACTCTGCGAATACCAGGATTACGAAGAAGCCGTAAAAGCGCAAACGCACCTATCCTACCAGTTGGGGTTGACTTGGCAGAAGTATCATCTGAGATTTGCTTCATATTATTTAACGCCCTGGGCCTTACTGGGCGCTTATCGAAAATGGAACAAAGCGAAACAGCCCCAAATTACTCAACGGTGACTAATTGCAAACAAGGGTTTTTCCAAAGGCAAAGTGAGTTTCCCTGATTATTATAACAGTGGTCACCAGTTACTTTCTTCGGGGATTCGAACAGGAAATATCTGGGTCGGCTGATCACCGTTGTTATGTTTCAATTTTCAAACCCTGAGACCAATTGCTTCGTCAAATATGGTAATTTAGATATTTTACCAGTTGCACTTTTTGGCGCAATAGCTCAATATATTCGCACTTTAGCTACAGATAAGGCGTCACAGGGAGAATCCATTGAATATCTTTGTACTTTGCACTTGCAGATGCGGCTCGACAACATTTATCAGGGCATCTGAACATATTACCAATTACACCGCAGCACACGAATCCCGAACCAACAAGCTTGGTCTGGACAGATTTAATTACCCGATAAATCACATCGAAGCGGACAATCGACTTAGCTGGCTGCTAGGGAGATTGGACAGGCATTATGGTGACAACGCGTTTTATGTTCACTTGCGCCGGGAAGACACGGCGACGGCCCAAAGCTTTGTAAAACGTTATGACGGCGGCATCATCAAGGCATACAGAGATATGGGAATATTAATGCGGCTGCATCCCAAAACGGATCCGCTGGCAGTATCCCTGGACTACTGCAATACGGTCAACAGCAATATCGAACACTAACTCAAAGACAAATCGAAAAAAATGACATTCCGGCTTGAAAACGCCAAACACGATTTTGAGCTTTTCTGCGATATAATTGATGCTCAGGTGGATATTGCCAATGCCCTCGGGGAATTTGAAAAACACCACAACGCTTCTCCACCATCACCAATGGCTGAAGAATAGACACAACTGAAAGCTAAGTCTGTGTCATGTTTTCAATTCGCTTTGCCGCTTTATCGCTTCTTCATTTGCGGTTGGTTGATTTCCCTTCACGCCCAAAAGATAATCACCGTTTTTGTCGATAATTGTTTGAGCAATCTCTATTTGACATCCCATGGCAGCGGCGCTGACCAGTACGCCATCCAGATGCAACCCGTTCAGAAGCCGGGCCATCGCGGTTGTTTCGTTTGATTTCCTCCGTACGAAGTTATCCCAGCACAAGTCTCTGTTCGCATGCTAGCGCAGCCACTTTTCAATGAACTTGTGGATTATTTTCGCGACAGCGCAATTAACTATACCTCTTTTCGTTGACGCTGGGAGTGTCACAGGATAATGTTACTTTTTGATTACGCAGTCGGTCTGAACATGGCACACATGTTGCCTATGTGGCAAACATTGCAGTTTTCTGTAGGGTGTGACAACATTGCGAGTGGCCATTTAACAATACAGTTTTTTTTCTGGATTTTTTCCCGTAGAAAAATTTTTCAAATTCTCAGTGCAACCTTAGGTAATTCTGATATTAAAAATCTAAAGATACTATGGAGAAAGCATTGATATTAGTTAAACAATATCCAACCCCAGATGACATTCCGCCATTTCATTTGGATACACCGAAACACAAGGATTCTTCAACACAAACTACCGTTGCTGTCCGTGGCTGGATGAGCGCCCCACCGGACAGTATTCGACTCATTGTACGGTCCGATGATAAAACCAGAGATATGCCGTTCAATGAAGAACGCCCCGAAATTGCGGCACAACTTCCCCCAAACACCAGCGACTTGCATGTATATGGGTTTAATTATGAACTCACAATTACCACTCCCATAATGATAGGGGCACGGCTTGCGGGCAAACCCTATTGGTGCTTTGCCGTTGCCAGGGAAACGAATCAAACAAAGGCGCTTGTTGGATACTCTGGGTACCTCTTTCTCAATAACGATACCAATGACTCTGTTAGCCAATACACAGGCGAATTCAAAGCCGAAGAAAAAGTGTTTACAGACTGGGAAAAATATTTTTCTGAGAATAAAAATGAGAATATGCAGTTTCTGCTGGCGCCCGCTAAAGAGGAGCTGTTTCCAGACTTTTATCCATATCCCAGAGGAACCAATACATTCATCGATCAGTATCTGAAAAAATTTGGGGAGCACATAAATTATCCACTTAAAGAACTTTTCGAATATCGCGAGATGGCATATCGAAGCACAGACACTCACTGGAGCGACTTTGGCGCGCTGATAGCCGCCAAAACCGTATTGCAACGATTTGGTATCCCACACTCCAACCAAACGCTTAATCCAACCTTTAGAGTGGCGATGACATATGGGGATTTGGGAAACAAAATGAAGCCAATGCAACAGGGGCCGGTTTTAAAAATGGTGAATACACCTAACCCTGCATTTAACAATCAGATTCCAAACCACGGAAAAATTTGGGCATATATAAACAATGATGCGCCCGTGAATAAAACCCTTCACATTTACGGGGATTCATTCGCCTCAAATCTTGCGCCGATTCTCAGTCTAATGTTCAAAAAAACGGTGCTTTTGCACACCGCTGGCCAGCCGGACCAATCGGTGATTGTTGTCGATAAGCCAGATTATGTGCTATGCCAGACAAATCAGCGATTTGTCGCAACTGTGCCCTCTCCCATCAGCATTTGGAATCTTCATGCGTGTTCGCTTAAGAAGCTCACTTTCTGAAAATTAATTGAAAAAGGCCATCAGTTTTGCCAAAAAAGTTTTGCTACAAAC
>JAFGWT010000548.1 GCA_016937015.1 Deltaproteobacteria bacterium
ACGACGTCGCTGGGTCCCCGCCTTCGCGGGGACGACGTGATGATGTCGCCGAATGTACTTGCGTTAAACGCGTTTATCGACAGTCTCGTAGGCGGGGACCCAGTAAATGCACAGTCCGGATTCCCAATCAAGTTGGTAATGACGGCACTGATAAACCTGCTATGCACTTTCGCGACACCCTCTTTCGCGGTAAAGACGGTGTCCTGGCTTTTGATTGTGGAACGTATTGGTGCATCTTCAATGCGTTTCAGTTTAATAAAACAGCAATCTGAACAAAATGTACACAACGACAATAAACACACCGATTTGAACAGCAAATCGCTTTTTGTCGAAAATAAATCCCGAATGGGTGGTGATTACCGAATCACTGTTTTCGGGATAATCTTTATCTGTATCTTTATCTGAATCATTGTCTTCGTCTTCTGAATTATCAGTCTCACTATATGGATTTTCAGTCTTTGCTTTGTCGCGTAGGGGGTCCATAAAGATTGGGAACTGTTCCCCCCTCAACAGCGCAACCGCTTCCTCGGCCATGTCAGCGGGCACCTGAACCCGCACCCCAATTGCGCCGCCATAAAACGGCTGAATGCCGACCGTCATCGAATCCGCAACCAAGGCGGGAATATCCTCACCATGGAGTTTAACTCTGGCCAGTTCAGCGGCGATTGGCGTTTCGAAGGTAGCGACCGTCACGTATCCATCATGCATAATGGTCGAACAATACATTCTAAAGCATACATGACGAAGCACATTACAAATGGATACGGGCAGAACCAGCGCCCCTCACTCTTTTTGATATGTGCCAACATAAAATGACTTGCCTGATGGCAACACATGGATGCAACTGTCCGTTTCAAACAAATGCCGCTGCTGACATATATTTCGAAACCGGGGCACATCAATCAGGTTCACTATCGGCCCCAACCTTTTTAAACTGTCATAGCCGCTGTCAGATACACTGGGCAACCCCTCGCTTCGCATCTGCAAGACAACACTTAAAACAGCCCTGTGACGCAACCACCTGGATATTTTATCCATCAGCAGCTCAGGATCTAAAAATTCAAATACCAGACCGGCGAAAATAAGCGAATACGCATCTTCGTCAAGCACACAGTGATTCAGGTCCGCGCAAACGACCTCAAGTCCTGCGATTTGCGCCGCATATCGCTGCGTCAGCACTGACAGATACGCCGGATGTATATCGACCACGGTTGTCCGTTTCGTATACGCATTATCGACATGCGCCAGCCCGTTTCCGGTGCCGCAACCGATGATGGCCACTTCTGACGGACGATATTGCGCCAACGCATTCCCGACGCAGTCAGCCAGAAAACTGAGTTGATTGACACCGGGACTGTTCATGTGTCCTTCGTAGTCTTCCGGCGAAACAGTCAGCCATGGATTTTTAGATTGCTTCATGGGGGGACAATATATCGAAGAGGCGGAGAGATACAATCAACTATCGTCTGGCGTTACAGGGTGCCCCACCAGACATAACGCCGATCCAGCGCCACAATGCGATTGCCGGAGACATCAACGGAACCGAAAACGATGTTGTCATTGGCAACAACGTTTTCCCATTGTGAACCTTGCCTCATCATCAGCACCGCGCCGTCGTCCCCCCTGTAGCTGAGGCCACGGTCGCCCGCCATCAATAGCACGCCGGATTCAGCGCCGGCGAAATCAAAGGCGCGAATGCCATCCAGCGCATCCTCCTCATAAACGGCGCTGCCATTCCAAACAGAAACAGGGGAGCGGCCAATGAAGACGTCATAAACACCCGCAACATCCGCAACGCCCACAGGTCCAAGATCATTGTCCGGGGAGGTAAAGACGCCTCGCCATTCACCATTTTCAAATATCAGCACCTGAGCGCCGGAACTGACCACTGCCATTGTTGATGAACAGTCTACAGAAAACAACGGAACGGCCAAAGATGGAGACCTTTCGGTCCATGTCGAACCATCCCAGTGAACCGCCAGCGCGGCACAGGGTACAGCCGATTCACCGGAACAGGCGCCCCAATGGCCCACTGCCCAGATACCGCCGTCCTCGCACGCTGCCAGACCGTTCAAATGCGCATCAAAGCTGTCAAACGCGATCACAGGTGACACGTCAGTACCGTCGACCATCAACAGCGGAGAGGTTGTCCCATCGTAGTTGCGATGTGAAACGATAAACCGGGTGTCATCGAATGGCACGGCATCGGTATGATTGTAGTCCTCCAGGTTTATCACATGCCAGGTGCGACCGTCTGAGGCGGCAATCACCCGCAGGCCAACGGCTATTGCCTCCCCCTTTGCATTCACCGCCACCTGGTCAATCGCTCCGAGCGATGGCCGGTGGTACATCTCCTCCCAGGTTGAATCGACGAAACGCGCAATGTACGCCCCTTCCCTGTATCCGACCCCCCAAAGCACATTATCCCGCCACATCATATCCACAATAGTCCCGTTGGGCTGTGGTTCAAGCAACATCGCTTCCCCGCCACCCAACATATACACCGCACTGTTCACACCCGAATACAAATGAGCAGCCGGATTCAATCCACACGAAATGAACACCAGCTCGGGGGTCACTTCAATATCGTAAACAAATCTTGACTCAACATCCGGCAGCAAAACGCTTTCCCAGCTGTCCCCATTGAAATGCAGCACCGTGCCGATGCTGGTTCCCACATACACATCCGTTGCACTGCGCCCGTTTATCGCAAGCAAATCAGCCTGGGTATCCATCTGACTTGTGGTTATGACGCCGTCGCGCAGCACCATGACCGTTCCCTTGTCGCCCACCGCAACCACGGCATCGCCATCCGACCAGACAGCATTCATTTGCACGCCTATCTCCGGTGCGTAATTGACCAGTTGTCCACCATCAAACCGGGCAAATACCGCCTTGTAATTGGGTGATACATCCATGCCAAGAAAGGCATAGCTGCCCACCAGATATACTGAGCCGTCATCCGCACACCAGATGTCCTGTACAATGGGTGTATACCGGTCCGAATCTTCGGGAATGACAAATTCGCTCTCTAAATTTTCCAGCGTCCCGCTTTTCAATGTGTTTTGAGAACTGAGTCCCCACAGCCTGCCATCCGGTCGGCGGCACAGCTGATCGACCTGGGCGTCCAAAAGCAATGCAGATTCATTCCACGCGTCGCTACTGAGCTGAAGGGTTTCAAAGTGGTTAAATGCCAAAAGGTCATTGCTGTCATCGACGAACAGGTGGGTCAACGACTGAGAGTCGGTCCGCATATAGTTCAATATTGCCCCGGAGGCTGTCACTGTCTCATTTATGCCATGGGCCACCGTATCGGGGGAAATACTGTCGCTGTCAGTCCATGAATCACTGTCGCCAGTATCCGTGTATTCATCTCCACTTTGGGTTGAATATCCACACCCCGGCCCGCAAAGCAGCGGCAGTAACAGCAGTATCCCCGTATGTATAAAATGATTCTTCATGCTTTTGTCTCCATTAATAGGAAGATAAAATCGTTGTGTACATCCTTTGTTGCAACTCATTCATCAATTTACGACAAAAGCGGCTGCCTTAAAACGACAATCGTCTGGGCATATCCACACAGATACGTTATCTGTACCAATTCATTTCGCGTCGTAAACGAACGACATCACCGACGACACGCATCGCCGGGCGCAGCGTTGCGCCCAATGACTGCGTTCTTTTTTCCCAACAGGATGTGTTGTTCTTTCACACTGGCGGCAAAATTCAGGGGAGAAACCCTGGCATAATGGACTGTTCCGGCAAATGGTACGGCGCTTGCTTTGTCTCCCCATCGGACACTTTTTATGGAGAAAAGAGGCGCACAATGAAACAGGCATTAATTCTTGCGGCAGGTCGAGGGGCAAGGCTCGACCGGCCCAATACGCCCAAACCACTGGTGGAAGTGGGTGGGCAACCCATGGTGGTGCGGCTGATTAAACAGTTAAGGCAAGCCGGCATCAAAAAGATTCACGTGGTGGTGGGGTATGAATCAACTCGCATCATGCACGCACTGTCCAGCTATTTTGGCTACGAAACAGGTCTTGTGTTTCATTCAGCCCCCAACTGGCAAAAAGGCAGCGCCCACAGCGTCCTTTGCGCCCGCCCCCATATTCAGGGAAACTTTATACTGGCGATGGCCGATCATGTATTTGATGATTCACTCATTGCCAGCATGACGGCCATTCATCCCGGCGCCAACGAAGTGGTGGCGCTGGTCGACAGAAACGGGATGCCGCCTTCGTCGTATGATACCGCAGTGAAGGTGCGCACATCCGAAGATGGCAGTATCGAGGACGCCGGACTGAATATTATTCATCCAAATGCGGTGGATGCCGGTCTGTTCGCGGCATCCAGTGTCCTGTTTGATGTGCTGTCCAACCTGACGCATCACGGCAAAAAGGCGGAGCTGATGGATGGACTCAGGGTGCTTGCCAAAACGGACAGTCTGTTTTACACCACCACGCAGAATGAAAAATGGTTTGATGTGGACACCCCCGCCGATGTAATACGGGCGGAATCCCATCTAAGACGCGCCCGCCGTGAGCGCGCCCTTTGTCCCGTCAATACATCCAGGCCGGCAACGGAAACCCAGGCGTTTGATTATCACATCCAAATCGATCAGTGCACGGAGATGCTCATGTGTCGCGGTTTGGTGGCCGCACCGGAACACTACCCCATCATCCCGCGCCAAAGCGCGTCATCACCTGTGTTTGTATTCACCGACGAAACCGTGTCAGAGCTGTACGGCAACCGCTTTGTCAGCAGACTGCGAGGGCTGGGGTACAATATCCACGCCATCGTGTTACCCGACGGTGAGGAAGCCAAAACAATATCGAACTATGTTTATCTGGTGGAACGGGTGCTCAGTCGCGGGGTCGACGAACGGTCGGTATTTATATCCCTTGGGGGCGGGGTGGTATGCAATGTATGCGGCTTTGTGGCATCCACCATTTACAGAGGATTGGAACTGATACACATCCCCACCACCCTGATGGCCCAATGCGATGCCGCCATCAGCCATAAGCAGGCCATCAATGGGCATTTTGGTAAAAACATGGTGGGGACATACTATTCGCCCAGCAAGGTGCTCGTCGATGTGGAAACGCTGCAAACTCTGAACGACAGACAAATCCGGGATGGCTACGCCGAGGTCATCAAGCACGCGTTGAGCCAGGACGTCGATTTGGCCAACATGCTGTTTTCCTTTGAGGGTGATATTCGCTCACTCTCATTTCTCGAAAAGGTAATTGAACGCAATGTCATGCTCAAATGCGAGCTGGTGCGCCAGGACCCCAAAGAACTGAATGAAGCGATGGTGCTGCAGTACGGTCATACCGCCGGGCATCCGCTGGAACATTTGTCGGGCTACACTCTTTATCATGGTGAGTCCGTTGCAATCGGGATGATCTTCGCCGCCCGCGTTGCCGCACTTCTGGGGGCCTGCGACGACGCCACCGTCAACAGTCACTATCGGCTGATTCGGAAATTCGGTCTTCCAACTGAAATTCCCCGGGAAATACAGCTGTCGGATTTTATGGAGGCGCTTAAATTCAACAAACGCCACGTGATGGAAGGGTCTCAGATGGCGC
>JAFGWT010000549.1 GCA_016937015.1 Deltaproteobacteria bacterium
CACAGGCGGCATACTTGTGCACGCGGAGCTGGGAGTGGCCGAAGACAACAGCGGGAAGCTGGTGAGCGAAGTGCGCAAAGTGGCCAGGGCCGAGGCCGAACGGCTGAGGGCGGAAATTATTTTTCTTGATGGACCGCCGGGAATTGGATGTCCGGTTCATGCATCCCTGAATAACGTTGAGCTGGCGGTGATTGTGACTGAGCCCAGTGCGTCGGGGATAAGTGACTTTGAGCGGATTTTGCAGTTGTGCGAGCATTTTGGTATCCCCGTGGCGGTGATAATCAATAAATCTGATTTGGCGCCGATGTTGACTGAAAAAATCATGCAGCGTTGCATGGCGCACGACATCCCCATTCTGGGCGTAATTCCTTTTTCAAGAGAGGTGCCTAAAGCGCTATCCAATGGCAAAACGCTACTTGAGGTGCCGGATGTGTTGCCTGTCATCACCCGCATCCATAAGCAGCTGAAAGACATGGTGTCCCGTGTTGGGTAAGTCTGCCGCCGCGAAACAGGTGGAAAGCCCGAATGCCGTCAGAGAAGGGCCATCCTATGCCGCGCACCGGAAAAGCCATTGTCACTGCATTGCCTGTGGCAACGCCAACCCCGCCAGTCTGCGGCTGTATTTTGATTTAAGACCCGATGGCAGTGTGGCTGGCACATTCAAGGGCAGTTCTTTGCTTCAGGGATATCCCGGCATTCTTCATGGGGGTATTATTTCCTCGCTGCTGGATGCCGCCATGACCCACTGCCTGTTTCATCACAGCATTGAAGCGGTTACCGGCGAACTCATTGTCCGCTTTTTGCATCCGGTGCCGTGCAACGCTCAGCTGCACATTCGCGCGCGCCTGATTGAGTCCCGAAGCATCCTTCACCGCCTTGAATCCGAAGTCCTTCATGGTAACAAAAAGCTCGCCAAAGCCACCGCCCGGTTTATGGAGCGGTCCAATCCATATTGAATCGGATGAGCGATGGCGCCGTTGGAGCTATTTCAGAAGACAGCGGCCGTCCTGGCAGCTCAGGATGGCAGGCAGAGGGCAGTCGGCGTCGATGTTGCAGGCGGCCACGCAGCGGTATTGGGGGTATGTGAATGTGTCCACGCAGACAAGACCATCGTTACAGGGGGTGTGGCCGGTCGCACAGAAATCGTTTATATCGCTGATGTCCGTGTCGCCTGCAATGGGACGACAGGGCTGGTGCAGGGCGCCGCATGCCGCATTGGACAAATTGCCAGGATCAATGGACGGGTATATGCACTGAATGCCATTTGCCCCGTGCTCTGGCATAAAGGGCACTCTGGCGTGTTCTGTGGCGGGATAATCGTCATCGGGGCAAATGTCTCTGGTGACAGCGATGGTGGCCGGACGCGTCGCTCCGAGTGCAACGTTGAACGACCAGTTGTACAGACAATTGCCACAGTTGGAGGTGACACATCCAGGGTTTTGCAGTTCAAGAATCAGTGTGTCGTCGCTCAGGGAGGCTGTGCCTTCGAAGCCAATACCGCATCCCGCACTTTGATTGAGCAAATCCATCATGACGCCATCGTCGGTGACTGTCCACAATATGCAATTGAGGCCTGCATAGTCTTCAGCTTCGATGCCGGTTAGCAGCGCCGGAAAGCTGTTGCTGTGATCTGACAAACACCCGGATGTGAAAAACGCCGCCATAATAGCAGCCGATGTGTCATCGTCACTTTGGCTGTCTGTGGCAAGCAGTGTGGACATCGAATCCGAGTCTGTATGCGTTTTACTGTCCGCCAATACGTCGTTTTCAGAACCTGAATCGCCGCTGTCGCCGATGTCACCGTTGCTGCCATCGCCATTGTCAACGCAGCTGATTACCAGCGCAGCCAGTAGTGTCAATAGCGTCACGCACCCAATAAATTTCATGTCACACATCCTTTGCTAACTGGTTTTGTTGCATTATATCGCATCTGGCTTCTTTTGTGCGATAAAAACAGTCGGGTCGTCAGATATTTGGATGACCTGATGTATAGTGGCGTTTTTGCAGATTAGCAGATTAATTGATTTGCAATCACAAATGCGGCAACCATTTGATGTATGGGGTTTAAGGAAAAATGGCAGCATGCATTTGCGCTGGCGCCGGAGGTGGCGCCGGAGGCGGACGCATTGCCGGATATTCTGGAAAAGTTTGCAATCACGGTAGTGAAACGCAGGATGGAGACGCCGGCGATTCTGTTTTTGGAGATGGTGAAGCCGCTTAATTTTCTGGGCAGTCAGCTGGTGTTTGCGGCGGTCCCCATTGCCGGTGTGTTTACCAGCGCCGATGAATTGAGCCAGGTGGCCAAAGCGCTGGAACATCGCGGTGTCATTGCAGCGCTGGTCACGCGTATAGAAGAACTGTCCATCAGGCGGCAATGAAGGACCATCCCCAAAATAACGGCAAAGTGTATGTGATCACCGATTGCGGGTCCACCACCACCAAAGCCATACTGATTGAGATGGTGGATGGCGTGTATCGTCAAACCTGCCGCGGCGAATCGCCCACAACGGTTGAGGCACCGGTGGCGGATGTGACAGTGGGCGTGAAGCGGGCGCTGAAAGATATTGGGGAATTGAGTGGCCGCAAACTCATAGACGACAGCGACAATATTATTCGCCCGGCTAACGGCAGCGTGGGTTGCGACATGTACATTTCCACGTCATCAGCTGGTGGCGGCTTGCAGATGGTGGTGCTGGGACTGGTTAAAAATATCAGCGCGGCGTCGGCCCTGAAAGCGGCTCTGGGCGCCGGGGCCATTGTAACGGACAGCATCGCCGCAGATGATGAGCGCGATACACAGGAACAGGTGGAACGGCTTCGAAAGCTGAGGCCGGATATGGTTCTGCTGGCTGGCGGAACGGATGGCGGTCAGACAGTGGGCGTGGTGGAACTGGCGGAATTGCTGGCGCTGGCGGAGCCTCATCCGAGGTTTGGTGACAGTTATCAGTTGCCGGTGGTCTATGCGGGAAACCGGCACGCCGCGAATGAAGTAAAAAAGGTGCTGCAACAGACTGCAACAGTGATCGGCGAAAGAAATGTTCGTCCCAGTGTTGAAGAAGAGACTTTGACGTTTGCGCGGGATCGTATTCACACTCTGTTCCTCGAACACGTGATGCAGCAGGCGCCGGGGTTTGGCAGGCTGATAGATCTGTGTGATGCCAGCGTGGTTCCCACTCCTTCTGCTGTGGGCAAAATGCTGCAACTGCTTGGGACACATAAACAGACCAATGCTCTTTGTGTCGATATTGGTGGCGCCACCACAGATGTGTTTTCGGTGGTGGATGGTCAATTCAACCGAACGGTAAGCGCCAATCTGGGAATGAGTTACTCCGCCGGGTTTGTTTTGCAGGAGAGTGGAATCGAGAACATTCGCCGCTGGATGTCAGAAACACTGGATGACAGGGAACTGCTCAATCAGCTGATGAATAAAACGGTGCGCCCCACCACCATTCCCGATACCGAACTGGAACTGGCGGTGGAGCAGGCGCTGGCGCGCGAGGCGCTGCGACTGTCGTTTGAGCAGCACCGGACTTTCGCCGGCGGGCTTAAGGGTGCCGCCACTGACCGCAATATTGACGGCGGATTTTCGATGGGCAAAAAAGACGACCTGCAGGTGGGGCAGCTGGATCTGATTATTGGTTCCGGCGGTGTTCTGTCTCACGCACCCAGCCCGTGGCAGACGGTGGCGATGCTGGTGGATTCCTTTTTACCCGAGGGCATCACCACTATTGCCAAGGACTCAATTTTTATGATGCCCCATCTGGGGGTGCTCAGCGACATCGATGAATTTGCGGCGCTTGAGGTTTTTTTTAGGGACTGTATTGTGCCGCTTGCCATGTCGATTGTTCCGCTTGGACGCTGTCGAAGTGGTCGTCCGTGCATGACATACCGATTTGTGAGTGGGCAGGGCGAAGAATTAACCGGAACTGTGAATTGGGGTGAATTGACGAATTTGGATTCGGCAAAAGAGGGGGGGACGCTGTATCTGTTACCTGAAGGACACGTTGATGTGGGGTTTGGTCGCGGACAGCGGGGAACTGTTGAAGTGGCCCCAACACGTCTTGGCCTGCTGTTCGATGGGCGGGGAAGGCCCCTTGAGAATAGAGGGGCGGCACTTTGGGAGAGATTTTCAAGGGGGGAGCGATGACTGCGCTGAGCGCACCCACACTCGTGGTCACTGGCCGAAGCAGGGAGGTCTTTGAACGGAAACTGCCGCCCTCGGCGAAAGTGTGTGTGGAAACCGGCATGATTGTACGCGCACGGGATGTGGTGGCGCTGGCCAGCGTGTCCGGTAAGATGGTGTCGGTTGCGGCTGCGGAAATGCTGGGGGTGACCCGCTCCAAAGTGCAGTCATATTTAACCGTGGCGCCTGGCGACGGGGTAACGAAAGGGCAGATGCTGGGCCAGCGCGACGCGCTGTTTGGGCTGCTTAAAAGCCGTATTGTATCTCCGGTGGATGGGACGATTGAGAGTGTGTCGGGTATTTCGGGGCATCTGATGATTCGTGAAATATCTGTGCCGGTGACCGTCGAGGCATATGTAAATGGCGAGGTTGTGGAGATAAATGAAAAGAATGGGGTGCGAATTCTTGCCAATGTATCGAAGGTCCAGGGTGCGTTTGGCGTGGGAGGGGAAGTGACTGGGGTGATGGTTGATGCCAATGCGGATACCGTTGCAGGCAAAATTGTATGTGCGTTTGAGCCAGTGACGAATGATGCTTTGGCCTCGTGGCGGGAGGCGGGTGCCATTGGGGTGGTAACGCCGTCGATTGATGGGGATGAACTGTACCGGTTTTGTGGCGATGCGCTGAATCTGGCCGCTACCGGGGATGAAGATATTGGTATGACACTGGTTGTCACCGAGGGGTTTGGTCGAGTGCCCATGGCGAAACACACGATGTGTGTACTCTCCGGTTGTATCGGCCAGGAAGTATCGATGTGTGGTATCACCCAGGTGCGGGCAGGGGTGATTCGTCCGGAGATCATTGGACCCGTGCTGGCGGATGCTGAGAACCCTGCCGATGCGCCAACGAACAGGCACTCAGTGAAAATTGTGCGTGGGCGCTATTTTGGAAATGAAGGTATCATTGTGGCAGCCCCCGCATCTCCTCAGAAGCTGGCATCCGGGGTAGAGGCATTGGTGTATCGCGTAAAACTTATGGGAGGAGAAGAGGTTGTTGACGTGCCGCGGGCAAATGTGGTGTGAGCGAGCGGAATGGGTGGGAAGGGCGCTATGGGAAGGGCGCTATGGTTTGCCGAAGCCGCCGCCGCCGGGGGTTTCGATGATTAACGTATCGCCGGGGGAGACGAGGATACTGTCGCAGGCTTTTAGGGTGTGTATGGTACCATCTGATTTGCGCAAATAGTTTTTACCGGGGGTGCCATTTTCACCACCGGCAAGTCCCCTGGGGACATTGCGTCGGTGACTCGATACGATGCTGGCGGTCATGGATTCGTTGAAACGAATGGCGCGCAAGGCGCCGTTTCCGCCATTGAAGCGCCCCTCGCCGCCGCTGCCTCGTCGTATCGAAAACTGTTCAACCATAACCGGAAAGCGCGTTTCAAGAATTTCAGGATCGGTAATGCGTGAGTTGGTCATATGACACTGAATGGCGTCTGTGCCGTCGAAGGCGTCACCGGCGCCACTACCCCCGCAAATGGTTTCGTAGTACTGGTGAATTTCGTTTCCAAACGTCAGATTGTTCATCGTTCCCTGAGAACCGGCCAGTTTTCCCAGTGCCTGAAACAGCACATCCACCACATGCTGCGATGTTTCAACATTGCCGGCCACAACCGCCGCAGGATAGGAGGGGTTGAGTATGGTGCCGGGGGGGACAATAATGTTGAGCGGTGCAAGACAACCGCTGTTGAGGGGAATATCTTTGGTGAGGGTGCGAAACACGTAGAGCACTGCCGCATGGGTAATGGCTAACGGTGCATTGAAATTATGCGACATGTTCTGCGCGGATGTTCCGGAAAAGTCAATTCGGGCGGTCTTTTGGTCGTGGTTGATTGACACGGCCACGCATATTTGGTCACCGGTATCCATATCAATGGTGGCTGAACCGTCCCGCAGGGTGCACAACACCTCACGGATTGACGCCTCCGCATTGTGCTTGACGTACGCCATATACGCACTGACCACGTCATCGCCCCACTGCTCACAAAGGGCCATCAACTCGGATGCCCCTTTGGCGTTGGCGGCTATTTGGGCTTTGAGATCTGACAGATTGCAAGGTACGTCCCGTGCGGGGTATTTTGTCTGGCGTAATCGACTGGCCACATCAGATTCAAAAAACGTATTTCCCATCGCGATTTGCAGACCATCAAACAGCACGCCTTCGTCATCAATGTGCGTGCTATTCGGCGGTATGGAACCAGGTGTAATGCCGCCCACATCAGCGTGGTGGCCGCGGGACGCCACAAAGAATGTGGGCATGTTTGGATTTTTTAAAAACACGGGCGAAATAACTGTCAGATCAGGCAGATGCGTGCCGCCATGATAGG
>JAFGWT010000060.1 GCA_016937015.1 Deltaproteobacteria bacterium
CTTAAAGACTACTTTGACATTGCCTGGCTGGTTGAACATTTTGAATTTGAATTCGAGCAGGTGAGAGGGGCAATCGTTCATACCTTTGAACGTAGAGGCAGCAGTCTTCCAAAACAGTTGCCGTTGGGGCTGACGGAATCCTTTGCAACGGATGCCCAGAAGAACATACAGTGGCGTGCGTTTTTGAAAAAGACACACGCGCATCAACCCAAAAAACTTGCAGAGACGATTGATGCAATTGTTCGTTTTCTGGAGCCGGTGATTACATCGCTGTCACAGGACAACGCGAACAAGATGAATTGGACATCAACGGAAGGATGGGTGAAAATTGAGCGACAACAGGGAGAAGCAGAATGAATAAAATTCCGGAATCAGACTGGAAGTTGCTGCGAAAGCTCAAAGAAGAAAAGTTGGCGTTGGCCTGTGAAAAGGCATTTGTGCGATTTGTTCGCATCATCGACGCTCGGGGAAACCAAAGTCATAAAGCCTATCTGAAGCTGTATAGGGCAGTGGATGATGAAAGTTCCAGGGGGATTTAAATAGAACGCCCATATCTTGAGGTCGAGGTATGAGCGAAGACAATAAAAAATTAGGCTCACACTATTTTTCGGCGTTTGCTGAAGCGAAAAAGCATAGGCTTGAAGGGGCGAAAGTAATCATGGTGACCAAGGCATTCCAGATTCCTTCATCATTCGAAGTTCGATTTGTCGAAAAGGCAGGTGGTTGTGAGCGGCCACACACTCATTCCCATTTAGTTGTAACAGCCGTGACCACCGGCCATATCAGATTGCAGATAAACGGTAATGAACTGAGAATGGAGAAGCCGACTATTATAGCCATCGGCCCAGAGGTCCTGCATTACGTGCAGCAGTATTCAGAAAATTTCGCAGGTGTCTATGTTTTTGAAGTATTTGGTTTACCTTCGGAAATAGAGAATTTCAACGCAGCTCATTTTAGGATGTTCCGAAGCGAGTGCATTCAAAATACCGTCAGCTATGAAAAGTTTATTACGCTGTGCGAAAAACTCTTGAGTCCATTGGAAAAAGCACAGAAGGCTATTTTATATACCGAATGGCTTAAAAAACTTTTCATAGATCACTATCCCTCGTTTGCAGCAAACAATTTTGAACATAGTTGGTTAGCCGACCGAATTCGGCAATTATTGGACGACAGCCTGAGCGAGACCCCGCCATCTGAAGAGATCGCACAGAAATGTGGTTGTACAGGGGCACATTGTAATCGGATATTTAAGCGAGCCTATAACATATCCATGCAGGCGTATTTTCTGAATAAAAAAGCAGCCAGAGCTCGGGTTTTACTTGCCACAGACAGGTCGCTGTCAGCCACAGCAATGGAATGTGGTTTCTATGATCAGAGTCATTTCAACCGGATTTTTAAAGAAATATTTCAGATAAGCCCCGGGAAATACCGTGAGATTATTTCCAACATAGATCATTCTCATACAAGATAAGGCAGGCCGGAGCCCATATATTGTGTCTCAAGTTCAACGCTTTTAGCGAAAGGAGATATTAATTATGGAATCCAGAGAGCAAAGCAAGCATGATGCGGAGATCGTGAGGCAATTCAGTAAACAGGCAATTCCATTCACTCAGTTACCCGGCCATTTGGACTCTATACAAATGCTTATTGAGATGAGCTCACTCAAAAGTGATGATCTGGTGCTCGACGTTGCTTGTGGCCCAGGGTTGGTCGCTTGTGAGTATGCAAAGAGTGCACGACACGTGACAGGTATCGACATTACAGACAAGATGATCGAGCAGGCCAAAGTAAGACAAAAAGAGCTTGGGTTGGCCAATCTTTCATGGGACATCGGCACGGTATTCCCCCTGCCATATGAAAGTAGTGCCTTTACTGTTGTAGTAACTCGCTACAGTTTCCATCATTTCCTTGAACCGGAAAAAGTTTTGAGCGAGATGGTTCGCGTGTGTAAGCCAGGTGGTATCGTATTGATAGCTGATGTTGTTTTACCGGAAGAAAAGGTTAATGCTTACAATCATATGGAAAGACTGCGCGATCCATCACATACACAGGCATTATCAGTGAGTTCGTGGGAAAAACTTATGAATACGTCAGGACTCAAGAACCTCAAGCGTGCAGCCTACACCGTTGAAATGGAACTTGAGAAACAGCTTCGGGCATCTTTCCCCATTCCCGGTGATGATGACAGGTTCAGGGAAATGTTGAAAATGGATATAGGCGTTGACTCAATTGGGGTTGGTGCTCATCGAAGAGGAGACGAGATTTACTTTTCCTATCCCATATCGATTTATACTGGAAAAAAATCGGACTGTTGAACCTAAAAGATGTCAGGTGATGACAGTTGACGCCTTTTGGGAGCAGTGTTCCCCGTTCCGTTCCGAAGAACGAGGATACTTTTTTTAGCCCTCTCGTTCTCTCAACCATTTTTTTTGCACAAAATAGTTTGTCGAGCATTGCTTATTTTGGAAGACATTTCGGGTAGGCACAAAAAACAGAACCACAGAAACCAAATGATTACGTGGGCTTATCTTTAGCGGGGACCGGATTTGACTGCGCGCGGCTGCGCCGTGCTCGTCGCAAATTGTGTACTTCGTCCAGCGGGCAGGACTGCGTACACAATTTGTGACCCTGTTTGTAAAAATCCAGTGTGCTGTATTTTTCCAAACGGGGCGATGGAGCAAAGCGGAATCAAACTCGTTCGAAGGTCATCGGATAAGCCCGACCACAAGCAAAAAAAAATCCCCGTTCCAGAGGAACGAGGATTCTTTTTTAGCGGGGACCGGATTTGAACCGATGACCTTCGGGTTATGAGTGCAAATAAGGGCATTTTCGAGCGATGTGACATGGTGTCACATTTTATAATTACACATAACATTTCAATGACTTGCACGCATCGCAACATTTTAGAGAAGTCATTAAATATCACTTAATATCAAGTCGCCTGGGCGACTTTTGGGCGACTTACATAGTAAACAATCCAATAAGTGTTCGGTTTTTTACAGTGTGTTTTACCTGCTTTTGGGCTGGCGCTGATTATGTGAAGCTTTAGTCGTACTAAATGAGTTACCATCATTTATCACGATTCAAATTGAAATCCGAGTGGCTGACAATATCACTAAATGGTGAAGTCAGCTTTTTCTCGGTGTCCTGTAGAAGTTCAATTGCGACTACCGGAACTATTGACGCACTTTGGGTCGCATTCCCAGCACTGGTTCAGAAGCGAAACACAGATGCATCATTCATATTCAACAGATTTTAATCACTTCTGAAAATCAGACTCAGTTTTAAACACCATGCACGTTTTCTGATTTACTCCGGCATCGACGATAGGAGCCCACTGTTCTTCCCTCGCCTTCAGAGATGATATCTTTTCTTGGAATTTTGGCGTTTGTGGATCAATCGCAATATTGCTGACAATGTATTGTCTGGTCTTTTGAGCCAATAAAAATTTTTCGTGAGTCTTGCTTTGGCAACTTCCATCGATTTCTCCTTGTTCAAACAGGTTCAGAAAAATGTGATGCTATTATTTCTTACGATATTGAAGTGTGCTTCAATAAACATTTCATAAGATGGTTTGCGAAGATCCAAAAAAAATTCCTTAAAAAATATCGCTGTGACATTTGGGTTTGACCTTTCAATCTGATATAATATTAGGCGGACATAAAATGGTGAAGCAATGTCGTTTCACCCTGTAACGATAAGCCTGAAAGGAATTCTGTATGAGTATTCTTTAGCTTAGATTTTGAAAGGAGATGATGCCATGCATCGTTCCAACAAAGTATTAAAAAGTTTCCGCGAGAAACGTAAACGCCAAATTGAAAAGCAACGTCAAGTTGCCAGCCTGACATTTCACACATATCCTGAAGAGCGGATTCATCCTTGCTGCAAGGAAATAAAATATCTTGAAGATGAGGGATGCTGGATTTGCACCAGTCATACGCTGAAGCCGACGAACGATGGTGAAGGGTATCTCATGGTGCATCGTCAAGGGCGTGCCCGGTCACTGCATCGCTATATTTGGCAACTGGAGAATGAGCGCTATCTCACTTCAGACGAAATCATTGTGATGAGTTGCAAATGTTCCGGATGTATTAATCCTGCACATATGTTGGTTAGGCGCAAAGGCAATTTCTCTGGTTGGGCAAACAGAAAACTGAAAATGCGTGATGCTTCGAGGATTCGACAACTCCATGCAGATGGTAAGACTCAAAAAGCACTTGCGATCAGGTTTGGTGTGTCTCAGGGGACCATTTCAAATATCATTTTAGGAAAATACTACAAAGCGACATCAGTGGCAGAATCCCCCGACGCGGCATAGGTCACAAGGGGGAATCGGCTAGCTGAATATTTTGTATTCGTTCCTTCCCAGTTTTTAAACCAATCATCAAAGGAGTGTTGTCATGGAAAACGATCTGCGTGCACAGTTGTGCAAAAAAGTTACCCTGAAAATCTGGTTGAAAACAGGTGGAATTATCAAAGAGATGATCGGCTGTGACGCCGATACTCTGATTTGTAAAATTGGAAAAATCGCCACTTTGCTTGATGCTTGTTTGGCTGTCTTCGGTAATGATGTTATGGGGCGAACACCGCCAAATGCTATTTCTTCTTCAATAGTATGCAGTCTGTACCAATGGGCTCGAGAGATACTATTGGGGACATATAGTCAAAAAGATTTAAAAATAGAAATTTAAGCAGCACCTTCCACGTCTTTTGTGATATTTTGTTATCAGTCGCATACGCGATTACCAATTTGGGCCCGTAGCTCAGTAGGGAGAGCACCTGTTTGATATTCAGGGGGTCGGGGGTTCAAATCCCCTCGGGTATTGCTATCAAATTTGTATTTGATGGCGATCTCCGGTGGAAATTGAACTCAAGTCGTTATTTTTATCTGGGAAATATACGTTGAGGCTTTAACAAATATTGAAATATCTTGGTGGTGAGATTAATCCATGCGTGGTTTCTGTTTGGAAAATTCAGATGAGTCTCAATGACGTGGAATTCGAAAAATTCGTCTCTTGCAAGAATAGCTGCCCCCCATATATTTGTCTGGTTGTCTTCACAGATCATTCCAAGAAACGCACTGGAGGTGTCTCCAAACCATCCACGTTCTTCCATAGGGGGTAAGTCAATATCGACATCACCAATCATCGAATAAGCAATTGCTTTGGGAATAGTTTCCACATTGATTTCTGAATGGAAAGATCCTATCGAGGCAGGTGAGGCTTCTGTTCCAGGAAAAGAAACTTTCGTTGTGGAAGACGTAATTGGCTGCCAGCCTGAATGATATGCGACAATTCGGCCATTCTCATATCTGTAGTCGGTTGTATCAGGAAAAGCATGCGTCTCAAGCGGGTAATTGCAGTTGGGATTGTGAAAAACCCATAGCCCTTGCCCCCAAGTCTCGACGAGGGGCGGATTCGCAAGCGAATATTGAAAAAGTACTGGTTCACGTGCAAAAGGGCGCGGGTCCACGCAAAGGCCCGAGCGATACATCATGAGACTGTCGTTCGCAAATCCTTGTTGGAAACCCATTCTAGAGAATTTTGCCGATGTCGCAGAATTAGTGAAGATAACCGCACTTCATGCGTGTTCGCTTAAGAAGCTCACTTTCTGAAAATTAATTGAAAAAGGCCATCAGTTTTGCCAAAAAAGTTTTGCTACAAAC